>JAKQNV010000004.1 GCA_029565595.1 Candidatus Cloacimonadota bacterium | reverse complement strand
CGCGTCGGCGACACCGTGACCCTCGCCAAAGGCGGCTGCACCGAATCCCTGCCCGGCTTCATGGAACCCAAGCCGATGGTCTATTCAGGGATTTTCCCCATCAACGGAGAGGACTATCCGAACCTGGTGGAGTCGATCGCCAAACTCAAACTCAACGACGCCGCCCTGATCTATGAAAAGGAGAATTCCGCCGCGCTCGGCTACGGCTTCCGTTGCGGCTTTCTGGGCATGCTGCACCTCGAGATCGTGAAAGAGCGGTTGCTGCGGGAATACAACCTGCCCATCATCGCCACCACGCCCAGCGTCCGCTTTCTGCTCCAACTTAAGAACGGAACGGAGATCGAGGTCAACAACCCCATCGACTTTCCCGACCCCACGGTGATCGAAACGATCCTGGAACCCTTTATGGAAACGGAGATCATCGTGCCCACCGACTACATCGGAAACATCATGAAACTGGCGCAGGAACGCCGCGGGATCCAAAAAAACATCCAGTACATCGATGAAAAAAGGGTCGCGCTGCATTACGAAATGCCGCTCATCGAGATCATCTTCGATTTCTACGACAAACTCAAAACCGTGAGCCGCGGCTACGCCTCGCTCGATTACACTTTCCTGGACCACCGCCCCTCGCAGGTCGCGAAGGTGGACATCCTCATCAATGGCGAAAAGGTGGACGCGATGAGCTTTATCTGCCATAAGGACAAAGCCCACAGCTGGGGTAAAAGCGTGACCGACACCCTCGCCGAAGTAATTCCGCGGCACCTTTTTAAAATCGCGCTCCAAGCCGCCATCGGGGGCACCATCATCGCCCGCAGCACCATCAATCCGATGCGCAAAGACGTGCTCGCCAAATGTTACGGCGGCGACGTTTCCCGCAAACGCAAACTGCTGGAAAAACAGAAGGAAGGCAAGAAAAAGATGAAGGAGATCGGCTCCGTGACCGTGCCCCAGGAAGCCTTCCTGGCTGTGCTGAAGGCGGACCGGGAGTAATCTCCATTTCCATGAAACGCGGCCTTTTCCTGCTGTTGGCCTGGTTTGTTTTCTCGGCCGGCGGCGCGATAGTCGTGGAAAAAGTCAGTTTCACAGCCAATTTCCCCATCGACAGCGATGAACTCGTCAAGGCGGGAAATCTGCACAGCGGCGCGGAATACGATCCCGCCGCCGTCAATGCATCCATCGCGGCGCTCCAGGCCTGGCTGCAGGAAAATGGCCATCCCTGGGTGCGGATACCCTTTCCCGAACTGATCCCGCTTTCCGCTGATAAAATGGAACTCGCGTTCCATTTGGAGGAAATTCTATCCGGAGAGCGCCTCGCGCTGCGTTTTTCAGGATTGCGCTATTTTTCGGAAGCAAAATTGCGCGATTTGCTGTTGCTAGGTGAGCAGGCCACAGTCCCTATCTCAGAACTGCCCGGGCTGCTGCAGCAAATCCTGGATCTCTACCAGCGGAGGGGTTATCTCTTTATCGCGGCACAGGTGGATTCCCTTTCGCTGGATAAGGAACTGACCGCGTTCATCGGAGTCAGCGAAGGCAAGCCGCTGCATCTGGAAAAATACTATTTCCAGGGCAACAAATACACGCGCGAGCAAACTCTGGTCAAACTTGCCGGTCTGGGCCAGAATGCGATTATCACTCCGGATCTACTATCCGCCGCGGAAGAGAACATTTTGCGCAAGAGCTATATCCTATCCTGCCAGGTGGAACCGGTCGATCCCTCCAGCGTCCTGATCAAGGTCGAAGAGGGAAAAATGACCTACCTGGAGGGCGTTTTGGGCTTTACGCGGCGCAATGGCAAGACGGAACTGACCGGCTCGCTGGGATTGCAATTCCTGAATCTTTGGGGCAGCGACCGCTCTGTGGGCCTGAACTGGCGCCGGACCACGTTTAACAACCTTCTGGAACTGGCCTATCACGAATCCGGCCCCGCGAATTTCCCTTTGGCCGGGGATCTGGCGCTGGGGCGGATCTCGCAGGATTCCACCTGGGTCAAATCCTCCGCCAATGCCGATGTCTATTCCTACAATGCGCATCAGAAATACGGACTGGCGCTGGCGTTGCAGTCTATCGTCCCCGGAACGCGGAGGCCGATAATCGTGGAAAAGTCAGCGATTCGCAGCATCGGGGCGTTCTGGCGTTTCGACAACCGGGACCAGCAACTGGCTCCGGCCCGCGGAATGCAGACCAATATCGCTTATCGCTTCCGCAATTCAGCCACGGGCAAACGCTGGAGCAATGCACTCGAAGCCGATCATACACAGTATCTCGGTCTTTCGCGGCGCTGGACGGCCGCCTTGGGCCTGCATTTGCGCAGTTTGGGAGTCCGCGACACCACCGATTACGTGCTGTACCGCATGGGCGGGTTCAATTCGCTGCGCGGCTACCATGAAGACGAATTCAGCAGTTGGCGCCTGGCCTGGACAAGTTTGGAACTCCGTTATCTGATCACCGCGCAGTCACGCATCTATCTTTTTTACGACCAGGGATTTTTAACCCAACCGGATGACAGCATCCGCTACAATCTTTTGGCTCCCGGTTTGGGTTTGAAGGTCAGGACGCGCCTGGGCATCCTAAGTATCGAATACGCGCTCGGTTACAGGGAAAACGGCTTTGCGGACCTGGGCGCGGGAATGGTCCATGTGGGCTTGGACACAAGTTTTTAAAAAAAATCTCTTGCCAAAAAAAGGCGCCCCTATACATTGGCTCCAATATGTCAGTATATAGTTGTGCGTAAGGACTGTGTGAGAAGCTGCTAAAGGCTTCGCGGCCGACGGCCTTCTCAAACAAAAAGCCACGGCAAGGCTTTAAACTGCCAACTAACACAAAAAAACAAAAACCAAAACTCTAAAAAATACGATTTCGCTTATGGAGGAATCAAAATGAAGAAACTTACACTAATAGCCCTTCTTGCTATCATGCTCATTGGCATGCTCGCCTTTGCCGCTTGCAAAGCCAAAGAAGAAGCCACTCCTGCCGACACCACCACGGTGGAGCAAGCCCAAGACACCGCCGCCGCGGTTGATACCACGGTTGCCAAAGTCGAAGGCGCCGCTGATGCAGTGAAAGACGCTGCCAAAGCAGTCAAAGAAGTAACTAAGTAATTTACTCCGCTTAATTACTGATAGCGCAGTCCTTAAAAACGGGCGTCCGAAAGGATGCCCGTTTTTTTTACGCTCAATAATCGGAGACCAGGGATTCCCAAACACCCCATCAGAGAGCCGTTGCAGGATTATATTCCGAACTTCCTTCCGTACCTTTCCGCTTTGATGATGAAAATAACTTGCCAAAAATACAGGCTTTTCTATTATCGTACACATATATTGTGTGAATATAAGTGTATTGCCTCTCAAGAGCCGGTAAAATCAACGGCAGCCCCGGCGCCTGAGCCCGAATCCGATGCCAGGTCGCAGGCACTTCAGAATTTCCGGGGCCAGCCGGCTTGAGAAAAACCAAACATGGAGGTTTGCCATGAAAAGAACCGTAGTGATCGCCATCGTTATGATTCTGCTGCTGGGAACCATTTTCCTCACGGCCTGCAGGACCAAGGGCCAGACGGCCGCAAAAGATTCCCTCAAAACCGGTACCATCATGCAACAGAAGGCGTTACCTGAATCTCTGGGTGATACCAAGGGTCCGGCGGACACGGCCGAAAGCCAGGTTAAGCCGCCGATCGCACCCCCCAAAGTGCACTAAGGAATTAGCACTCTTTCAAACTAGTGGCATGAAACACAATATGAGGTAGATCGCCTAGCGAAATAGAGAATTATCGTTAACGGCTTTATCTTCATCCGCAAGGAGGAAGTTATGAGAATCAGTGTTGTCCTGCTCATTACAGTTTCACTGCTTCTGTTGCTGGTGGCTTTTACAGCCTGCCGGCCAAAAGAACGCATTGAAGATGATACGGTCCCCGCCGATACCGCCGCCTTGGTTGACTCCGTGACTACAATTGGAAATTTGCCACCACAAGGAGAAGCCAGTATGGCAGAATCCGAAGGCGATATAAAAAAAGACCCCAAGACCGACAAGCAAACCACTTTACCAAATCATTAGCGGATTTGTCAGAATCATACAGACCGAAAAAAGCATCCTGAGGTAGCCAGATATGAGAAAAAGTTGGATGACCATTGGCATCATCGTGTTTGTAATCTCCATCCTGATCATGCTGTACCTGATCCTGGGCATGCGCGTCTACACGAAAACGGACGTCACGCAGATTGATTCGCTGTCTGTCCGCACGACGGATGTCAAAATGCTCAAATCCCAATTCCCGGCTTTGTTCAGGTCCCGGGAGGCAAAGCGGCTGGCCTTGCCGGATACGGGTCAAGTGGTCGCGTTGGAGGTCTTTCACAAGCATGCCGACACACCGCTATCCGACAATGAAAAACTCCACAGCATCGATCAATTCTACTACAACACCTACGACCGGCTGATCAACACTTTGGCCATCCTGCTCACCACGGCCAGCATCTTCATCGCCTTTTTCGGCGGCGTGATCCCCTTCGTCAGGTCCGAAAAGGCGGAGAAGCTGTTGGAAAAGGTCACCCTGCAGATTGGCGAGGCCCAGCGTTCGCAACAAAACCTGGAAGAACTCTTCAATAAAAGCCGGGAGTTGGAAAACCGCATCCGGAAACTGATCGACTCGCTCAAACTGCGCGCGGACGACATCCGCGGCAAAATCGTGGCCAAGTCCGGAAACATCGACGAAATCCTGAAATTCACTCCGCCGACGCGACAGCAGCTGCAAACCCATTACGACGACACGGAGACGCTGCTGAACCTGGGCGAGGAGCTGGAGACCGACAACATCATGATGCGCTGCATCTACTTCATTGCCAATAACATGGACGATGATTACAAGCGCGAGTTCGAGGACTGGAACCGGCAGGACCACAGTGAACGGCCATACATCATTTCCGGGATCGCGTTCGGCAACGTCGGCGCGCCCGGACGCAGCATCGAATGTTACGACAAAGCGCTGCAACTCAGTCCCGGCAACTACCTCGCCTTATACAACAAAGCCCTGGCTTTGGATGGAATGAAACAATACAACGAAGCCCTGAAATGCTACAATCAGGCCCTGCAGCTCAAGCCGGACTTTCTGGAAGCCTGGATCAACAAGGGCATCGTGTATGCCAAATTGAACCTGTACGAAGACGCTATCAGCTCCTATGACCAGGCCTTGGCGATCTTGCCGGACGACGCGGAAGCCTGGTTTGACAAGGGCAACGCTTACGCGAAACTGGGAAAATGCCCTGAGGCGCTGAACTGCTTCGAACACGCCCTAAAAACCGCGCCGGACCATCCGGAAGCCTGGTACAACAAAGGAAACGCGCATTGCTGCCTGGGACATTACGAAGAGGCGATCGCCTGTTACGACCAGGCCCTCCGCATCCGGCCCGAATACGCCCAGGCCTTTTGCAACAAGGGTTACATGCTCTACCGCTTGCAAAACTTTCCCGATGCCCTTTACAACCTTGACCAGGCCCTCAAGATCAAACCGGATTTCAAGGACGCGCTGGTCAACAAAGGCCACGTCTACAAAGACCAGACCCGCTACACGGACGCCATCCGCTGTTACGCGCAGGCTTTGGATCTGGCTCCCGACGACCACGAAGCCCTGTTGGGAAAGGGGGTCGCGCACCGCGAGGCAGGCGACTTGGAAGCAGCCCTGCTGGCTTTGGACCGGGCTTCAGAAATCAAACCGGAAGACGCCCCGACCTGGCTCGAACTGGCCCGCGTTTATATGCTAAAACAGGATAAGGAAAAGACTCTCGCCGCACTGCAAAAAGCCGTCGAGCTGGATCCCGAGACCAAACCAACCATCAGCGGGGACAAGCTTTTCTCTGGCCTGCAGGCAGCTCCGGAATTTGCCGCGTTGCTGGCCTGAAGCGGCTCCACGATCTTTACAAAACGAAAAAGGCGGGAGTTTTCCCGCCTTTCGCTATGTATGGACTTTGATCTAATCAGACGATATGGCCTTTGCCGACACCGCGCACCTTGCAGCCGAGCTTCTTGTATTCGGCGATGGTGGCGTCGTTGAGGAAGTTGGAGCAATCCACGATCAGGGGTTTGGTCCCGCACATGGCCACGACTTCGGCCGGCTTCAGGTTCTTGTATTGGTCGTGCCCCACGGCGAATACAACCACTTCCGCGCCGGGCAGAACTGCCTTGAGGTCGCTTTCCACCTGCGATTCTTCAAGCTCGGGCCAGGCTTCCACGTAGGGATCGTGGGTCAGCACATCGGCAAATTCCTTGCGCAAAAACTCGACGAGGGTCTTTGACGGCGAATGGCGTGTGTCGCCGACGTTTTCCAGATATGACACACCCAGCACGGCGATCTTCAGATTTCGCAAGGTTTCGAATTCTCTGGCAATGATCTCGATCGTGTGCAGCGGCATGGTGTCATTGATGTTGACCGAGCGGATCGCCATATCCAGCCTGCCTTCCAGGCCGAAGAGGGTCTGCATCGCCCAATTGGCCAGCACCGGATCTTTGGTCAGACAATATCCGCCAACTCCGAGGCTTGGACGCAGAAGGTTGTCGTGCGTGCCTTTGCGCTTGCGGATCGCATCCCGGACTTTGAAGATGTCCACGCCGATCTGCTCTGCAAATCTGGCCCATTCCAAAGTCAGGGCGATATTCACCGCGCGGTAGGTGTTTTCCATGGTTTTGGCCAGTTCCGAGGCGTTGGTGTTGTCCAGTTGCGTGAGTGGGTAATTCTCTACGTCCAGGCAGTTGGTCAAAAATTCGCGGCAAAGGTCGATGCTCTTTTGGTTGACGCCGGAATAGACGCGCCAGAAATCGCGGATGGAGGCCACATATTTGGCGCCGGGCATTACGCGTTCATAGGAGTGCGCGACCAGCGGCGGATTGGCTTTGATGTCGATCCCGCGTTTGATAAATTCCTCTTCCAGAATGGGTTTGACGACTTTTTCGCAGGTTCCGGGGGGCACTGTCGTTTCCACCAAAACCAGGCAGTCGGGGCGGATGTGCTCACCCAGCATGCGGATGCCTTCGCGGAAGGCCAGTAGGTCGCAATAGCCTTTTTCAGCTTCGCCGAAGGAAGGTTTGGTGGCGTCCAATTGGATATCCACGACCACGATGTCCACCAGGGAATAAACCGAATCCTCGCTGGTGGCGCGGAAGTTTTTCCTCTCTACCACGGTGCGGCGGAAAATCTCCGGAACTTCCGGATCGGAGGAACTGACCGGCGGAATACCGCTGTTGATAACCGGCACTTTCCAGTAGGAGCGCTTGGAGGCGCGTTGGTGCCCGTGCACGAAATAATAAGGATTTCCGTCTTTGTCGGTGGCATCGGCGACGACCGTGGCCATCACGCAGCCCACGAATCCCAAACCTTGCACGGCCACGATCTTGCGGCCCAGTTTGCGCTGTTCTTCAGTGATCTTGATCAAAATCTCGCGTTCTTTGGCGTTCTCTTCTTCAGTCGGGATCTCATATTTGGTCCCGTCCGGAGCTATTGAAAGATTAGGCATCTAACCATTTCTCCTTTATAAACAATTGACTTGTGGTTCAAATCTCAAAATCCGCAGCCGTGTCAAGAATTATCTATAGCGCGGAATTGGGAACATTCCAGGATAGCCGCAGCCGGCTTCAGATCCCGTCCGCCGCGACCGGCGGGACATATTCCACTTCGGACGGCGCAGCGACCCGGTGTTTCAGTTTGCTCACGATGCTGAACACGAAGGATCCAGAAATCAGCGTAGTAAGCGCGTCGGCCAGCGGCATCGCGAAGATCAGGCCGCTAAAACCGAACAATTTGTTTAAAATGAGCAAGGCCGGAATGTAGAGCAAGCCTTGCCGCGAAAGGGAGACGATGAAGGCCGGCAGAGCTTTGCCCATGGCTTGCAAACTGCCCATCAGGATCATTCCTACAGCCGCGAAGGGAATCGAAAAAACATAAGCGTCGAGGATCCGTTTGCCGATCGCCATGATTCCGCGGTCTTCGATGAAAGCGCCAATCAGCGCACGGGGAAACAGCGCGAAGAGCAGGGTGAAGAAAACGCTCAAAGACAGGGCGATCTGCAGCGAGGTCCGCAGCGCTTTTTTCATCCTCGGAAAGTTGCCCGCGCCGTAATTGAAGCCGATCAGGGCCTGCACTCCGACGGAAAGCCCGATGAACACGAAGATCGGGATGGAAAAAACCCGCGAAGCCACGCCCATTGCGGCCACCGACAGGTCGCCGTAATCAGCGACCAAATTGTAGGCGATCATGCTGCCCACGCTCATCATAACCTGACCCAGGGAGGCGGGGAAGCCGATCAACAGGATCTCACGGTAAATGTCGGCCCGCAGATGCAAGTATTTGCGGCCGGGACGGGCGATGCTGTGCGCAGAACGGTAATAATAGAAATAATAAGCCATCCCCAGGGCCTGGCCGATCACCGTGGCCACGGCCGCGCCGATAACGCCCATGTTGAAAACGAAGATGAACAGCGGATCGAGAACGATATTCACGCCCGTGCCGATAAAGAGGCCATACATGGCCTGTTTGGCGGATCCTTCCGCGCGCACCAATTGCACCATGGCAAATTTTGCCATCACGAACGGACTGCCCAGCAAAATGATCGTGATGTATTGGCGGGCCGGGATCGCCGTAGCGGCGCTGGCTCCGACGGCCTTGAGAAAAAGCGGGATCGTCAGCAACCCCACCACGGTCAGGATTATCGATACCGCAATGGCGCTGAAAATCGCTGTGGTAGTCGTTTCTCGGGCGCGCTGATAGTCTTTTTTCCCGAGCAAGCGGGAAAGATAGCTTCCTCCGCCGACTCCGAAAATTCCCGCGATCGCCATCTGGATCGTAAATAGCGGTAACGAAATGGAAACCGCCGCAACCATGACGGGATCGTTGAGTTTTCCGATGAAAAAGGTGTCGGTGAGGTTGTAGAGGATATTAACCAGCATGCTGAGGATGCTGGGTAGCGCCAGATTCAGGATCGCCCGGAAAACCGGCATTTCCTCCAGGACGTGGATGTTCTTTGGTGTCATATTTTCTTCTGCAATTACTTGGAAACGAAATTTCCCGGACCTCGATTTCTGTCAATCAGACTTCCCGACCGGAGCTGGGGTTTTCTCTGGAAGACTTTTCCAGACTTTGTTCGGCCGTCATTATACCCTTTACTTTTTTGTCCTGTGTCCTATTTCGGACCTGACAAGCCGCCCCCTATCAATACGGGATCAATACGGGATCAATACGGATTTCATCCGTATTGATCCCGTATTGATCCCGTATTGATCGCAAGAGCCGAAAGAGAAAATTGTCAAAAATGTGGAGGCAAAAAGAGCCGGTCAAATCTGCAAATCTCTCAGATATTCTACCCTCTGGATTGAATTTCTGGCTGACGCTGAATGCCTTGTATCCCACACTGCCAGGATTCATCCCAACCGCGATGTAAGTGAGATTAACCGCAACAGATTGACCTTGTCATGCTGCAGATATTCAAACATCATATCAGCTGGTGCTGTTCATTCAGTTTCTTTTACAGAGCAGCACTGGGAAGTGAACATGAAAAAGATGCTTCTGATCATTTTCCTATCGCTGCTGGCCGCGGCAGGATCCTCTCTCAGAATTAGCCTGAACACGGGGGGAAACAATCTGCGCTGCAGCCCTTCTGATGGGGACACGATCAGGCTGGAGATCAGCATCGGGGAAATTCTGGCTGACGAAAAAGGACACATCAGACTGCCCGACAGATTTGATCCTTACGCTTCCTCCACAGATAAAGTCCCTTCCCTTTCTTTTCACGTGGCATTAGGTATAAGTGGAAATTACCTCACCCGGATCTCTGAACACAAGGTCCAAACTGAACTATCGTATGTAGATAACAGAAATTCGGACTCAACAATAGTAATCATCAGCAAAACATACTGGTTGAGAGATTTGCGCGGAATCGACGTTACAGTATATCCCTTGCGTTCCGTCCAGGGAAAGCTGGAAATTTCCGACCGTATTTCGGTGGAATTCATCCGGCAAAAGGGAAGCGCTAAGGAAGCCCAAAAATCACCCAAACTCAATCCTTATTTCGTGGACATCTACAAAGAGCATTTTATAAATTTCACCAGCCGCTATGAGGACATCGCCGAATACGGATCGATGGCAGTGATCTGTCCCACAACAAGTAACGATGTCCAAACCCAGCAATTCCGGGGTCTCATCCAACCCTGGGTGGACTGGAAAAACCAGAAAGGAATCCCCACGACCGTTTACAGCACCGCTATCGCCGGTTCCAGCTATGACGAAATCCGGGACTTCATCCAGAACCTCTATGACAACGATCCCAACCTCACTTTTGTCCAACTGGTGGGTGATTTTTGCCACATCCCCTGCAACGTGGCGACATTGGCTGGAAACACCGGCGGAATGGACGCTTTTTACACATTGCTCAAGGGCGATGACTGGTATCCGGACATCTTTGTGGGCAGGTTTTCCGCAGAAACTGCCACCGATCTTTACACCCAAATCAAACGCAGTTTGGACTATGAAAAGGGGATTACATCCGGATCCTGGTTGGGCCGCGCGGCCGGAGTCTGCTCCAATAATCCTCCCATTCCGGGCGATGATGATGAGCACAACTGGGATCATCTGGACAATATCCGCGCCCAACTTTTGGATTATGGTTACAGCCAGGTGGACAGAATTTATGCCAACGAAGGGGCTGACACCCAGGATCTGATCGACAGTCTGAACGAAGGAAAATCGCTAGTAAACTATTGTGGTGAAGGCTATACGACGCATTGGGTGGCTCCCGAATTTGGGATTTCCGACGCCGAAAACCTGGCCAATACGGACATGCTGCCGTTTGTCCACACTGTTTCCTGTTGGACAGGCCAATTTTATTCAGGAACCTGCCTCGCCGAAGCCCTGATGCGCAGCCGTGATCCGACCGCAACCGAGGCCAGAGGCGCGATCGCAGTTTATGCAGCTGCGCCGGAACAGGGAATATCCCCGCCTATGGAAGCTCAGGACCATGCCATGCAACTGCTGGTATCGGGCACCAAAAACACCATCGGAGGCCTGTGTTACAACGGTTCCTGCAGCATGATCGACGAATATGGCAACGGGGGAGTCTACAACTTCCTGGCCTGGAATCTTTTCGGAGACGTTTCGCTGAGCCTGAGAACCAAACCGGCCCTGCCGATCGACGCAATTCTGCCGATCGATATTACGCCCTATAGTAACAATTTGGACATCGACGCCGGCAGTCCGGATATCCTGGTATCCCTTTCCCAAAACGGCCTAAACGTAACCAGATGTTTTTCCGACGCCAACGGCATGGCGCAGCTGGTGTTTCCCGACCCTCCCGTTCCTGGCGACGCTTATCTGCTTACCTTGAGCGGAATTGACCGGATCCCGCTGCAGCGACCTCTGGTATGCCAACCCGAGGGCGCGCATGCCATCTTGGCTCTATCCGTGCAGGAAAGCGGCCAGTTGATCGAACCGGAAGTGCTCATCACAAAAACGATACTGGTCCAAAACCTTGGTTCGGGCACGGCGCAGGGCGTTAATGTCTTTTTGCAGGAAACCGGTCCATTTCAATACATCGTGCCGGTGTCGTGCCAACAGTTTTGGGGAGATATTTTGCCGGGAGAAACAAAAACGGCGGAACTGTCTTTCAAGGTCAAAAAGGGAACCCCTGACATGGCAACTCTGCAGTATTCGGTTTTGACCAATATTACCGGCTATGAGCTTGCCTGCGATGAAGTTGTCCACGCGCCCACGATCGTTTTGGAGGACGTGCGCAGGTCGCCTCAACCAAATTGGATCAATCCGGGTGATGTTTCCTCTGTTATTATCCGCCTGCGTAATGTCGGTAGCGTCGCGCTGAAGGATTTGACAGGGAATTTGATCCCGGATTCCAATTTTTTGCAGATCGTCCCACCGGAAACCGATCTTACGATCGATCCCGGTGGCGCGGATTCGTTGGTGTTTTCCGCCGCCCTGTCATCTGCCTGTCCAGTCTCTGAGATCATAGCTAACTCGCTGCACCTGGATGCTTTAAATGGCAGCGCAGATTTTAGCTGGCCCTGGCTGGCTACGCCTCCCGGGATCACGGTGGAAAGTTTCGAATCCAACAACCTGCAGGTTTTCCCCTGGGTTTATCAATCAGATCAATGGAGCTGTGGCGAGCATAGCCTGGATGGCGTCAGAGGGCTCTGTTCCCAAGCTGTCGCGGCGGATTCGGTGTGTCTGGAACTGAGTTTTTATTCCCTGCGGGAGGGAGATCTGAGATTCAACTACGAACTTAACCGCGATCCCGATTGCCACGACATTTGGAGTTTCAGGATCAATCAGAGCCCGCTGGCTGAACTGGCGGAAAGTGCTTCCTGGGAACAAATCAGCTTCAGCCTGAAGGCCGGCCAGAACACGATCTGTTGGGTGGGAAAACGCGATCCGGCAAGCGCTAGCTTTGGCAGCTGCCTCTGGCTGGACATGATCAGTTTTCCGGCTGGGACCCTGTTTGACAATGCCCAATTGCAAGCTGATGTCAGCCAGATGGATATCACGCTCGCGCCGGGGGAAATACGTAAATTGCCCATCACCCTGGCTTCGGCTGACGGCAAGTGCCTGCAATACTCCGCCGTGATCCAGAGATCAGAGCCGCATGACGCTGCCAAGAACGATCCGCGGTTGAAATGCAACAAATCCGCGTTTGAAGCAGGTGCTGAAGAGTTGTTCCTTTTTACCCTCTACAATACCATTCCGCCCGGCAGCCTCACAGGTGCCTTCATTTTTTTGCCGGACAATGTTTTGGCAACCCAAGCCACCGGCTTCACCGGACACGGGCAGCTGGCTTTGGCCTTTTCCGGCCAGTTGGGAAGTATGTCCAAACTAAGCTGGGAAAGCGAAACGGGATCAGTCATGGACAGTCTGCTGGCCGGAGTCAGGCTGGTCAGCGATGCCGGCCTGGAGGCCCTCGAATTGCCCTATCAGATCAATTTCACAGACGTTTTCGGCTACCCCTCGGAAAGCGAAGGATTGATCAGACTTGTCCGCAGCGACAGCCTGGGCGCCTGCATCCAGCTTGCATTTCCGGAAGGGGAGATACAGGATGATGAAACGGCACAGACGGTCATTTCCGCCAATCAGAATCTGATGAACGGCGCGCAGGAGGCCTACACGCTCAAGATCTTTTACAACGCCACTCACCTGCTCTCCATACCGGTAAATGTTTTCTACGACAGCGATCCGCCCGGTTTCTACGATACGCCGCATCTGAGCGGATATCCAAACCCTTTGCGGGATCACACAACTTTCGCCTATTCCGTGCCGGAAGATGGCAGGACGGAGTTGACGATCTTCAACCTCCGCGGCCAGAAAGTGCGAACCCTGGTCTCGGATGATCTGGCAAAAGGCTACTACAGAACGGCCTGGGATGCCACCGACAGTAAGGGAAAAAGGGTGGGATCCGGGATCTACTTCTGCTCTTTGAAGACTCCAGCCGGAATGTCCAAAACCATAAAATGCGTGGTATTGAAATAAAGTTCGAATAGTCTTTTGCCCACTTTCATACCTGGGGGCGGCAATCATTATATCTGATGCTCGTTGCCAAGGTTTGGTGACGCATCGCCAAAGGCAAAAAGGAAAGCCGGATTCCGCTTTTGAGGGTGCGGGAATCCGGCTTTATCTGACTCTCTTTATGTCGGTTAGACTTCCAGGATCTCTTTTTCCTTGCTTTTCTCCACTTCGTCCACTTTCTTGATCCAGTCGTCAGTGAGGTCCTGGATCTCCTTGAGGAGTTTCTTTTCCTCGTCCTCGCTGATGTCGCCGCCCTTTTCCATCTTTTTGGCGTGCTCGTTGGCGTCGCGGCGGATATTGCGGATGGCAACGCGGGTTTCCTCGGCGAGTTTTTTCAGGCTTTTGACGATATCGCGGCGTTTTTCCTCGGTGAGCGGCTGGAAAGGCAGCCGGACCACGTTGCCGTCATTTTCCGGGGTAATGCCCAGATTGGCGGCGAGGATGGCTTTTTCGATATCGGCCAAAGTGGTTTTGTCCCAGGGTTGCACGACGATCGTGCGCGGCTCCGGGATGGAGATGTTGCACAGCTGTTTCACCGGTGTGGGCTGCCCGTAGTAATTGATACGGACATCGTCCAGCACGGAAGCGCTGGCACGGCCGGTGCGGATCTTGGAATATTGGTGCAGCAAGGCGTCGAACGTCTTCTGCATCTTATCTTTGCTTTGTTCTTTGAGTTCTTCCATGGGTTCCTCGGTGAGCCGGAAAAATCCGGATCTCAGGGGTGGATGTAAGTTCCGTGCTCAGGGCTGGCGATGGCCTGGCAAAGCCCGTCCGGCCGGCCGATGTTGAAGATCTTGATCGGCATACCGTTTTCGCGGGCCAGGGAAAAGGCCGTCATGTCCATCACGCCGAGCTTTTGCTCCAGGCATTGCGAAAAAGTGGCGGAAGCGATGAACTTCGCAGCGGGGTCCTTTTTGGGATCGGCGCTGTAAAGGCCGTCCACGTTCGTCCCCTTGAAAACGATGTCCAGTTTGAGTTCCACCGCGCGGAGCACGGCAGCAGTGTCCGTCGTAAAATAGGGATTTCCCGTGCCGCCGCTGAGGAGGCAGATCTTCCCCGCTTCCAATGCCTGCAGGGCGCTGGAGGGCTTGTAGCGCCTGGCGACCTGGTTCATGACGAGGCTGGAAAAGACTTCCGCCGGGTAATTCTTGCCGTTCAGGATCTCAGCCAGATACAGCGCGTTCTGCACCGTGGCGAGCATGCCGATGTTGTCCAGGGTCACGCGGTTCAGACTTTGGTCTTTCCAGGTCCCGCCGCGGAAGATATTTCCTCCGCCGAGCACGATGGCGATGCTATAGCCCAGGCGTTTGGCGGAGATGATCCCGTCCGTGAGGGAGTCGATCACGGCGTCGTCATAGCCGTGGCCTTGCTTTCCGGCCAGGAACTCCCCGCTGAGCTTCAGCAGGATGCGGTGGATCTTTTCGGGCTGGTATTTCATCGCTGCTCCCCGGCTGCGGTTTATTCTCCGCCCAGGGCGTAACGCACGAAACGTGCGATCTGGATGTTTTCGCCGGTCTGGGCGATCGCTTCGGTCAGCAGATCCTTGACCGTGCGGCCCGTCTCGTTCACCAGTTCCTGCTCCAGAAGCGAATGCTCGGAGCAGTACTTTTTGATGGTGCCTTCGACGATCCGTTCCACCAGCTCGGGCTTTTTGCCGTCGTTGATGGCCTTGTTGCGGGCGATCTCTTTTTCCTGTTCGATGATGGCAGGATCGATCTTTTCGGCTGTCAGGGCCAGCGGATTGGTGGCCGCGATCTGGAGTGCGATCTCCTCCGCCAGATGGCGGAATTGCTCGGTGCGGGCAACGAAGTCGCTCTCGCAATTGAGCTCCAGCATCACGCCGAGGCGCCCGTTGAAGTGGATGTAGGAAAAGATGATCCCTTCCTTGGTCTCGCGCAGGGCCTTGCCCTCGGCTTTGGAAATTCCGCGCTCGCGCAGGTATTTGACGGCGGCTTCCATGTCGCCTTCTTTCTCCACCAGGGCCTTGCGGCACTCCATCATGCCGACGCCGGTCCGCTCGCGCAGCTCTTTAACCATGCTTGCGGTTATCTCTATCATTTATAAACTCCTTGGATTTGATTTGAGAGCCGGGGAAGGCTTGGCCTCCCCCGCTCAATGCTGTTTATTCCTCTTTGGGAGAGGGTTCTTCGATCTTGGTCGGTTCGTCTTGGGAAACTACGATCCCGTTTTCTTCCTTGGCGGGAGCGGCTGCCATGTCCACCATGTCCGGTGTGAAATCGGCTGCGTCCTCCACCGCTTGGGGAGCGGTGTCTGCTCCTTCGCTGGCGATGTTTTTCCCTTCGATGACGGCGTTGGCCATGATGTCGGAAATAAGTTGGATGGCGCGGGTGGCGTCGTCATTGGATGGGATCACGTAATCCACGAGGTCGGGATCGCAATTCGTGTCCACCATGGCAATGATCGGAACACCCAGGATGCGGGCTTCGTGCACGGTGATCTCTTCATGCCCGGTATCCACGATGAAGATGACTCCCGGGACGGCGTCCATGTCGCGGATCCCGCCCAGGGAAAACTCGATCTTG
>JAKQNV010000187.1 GCA_029565595.1 Candidatus Cloacimonadota bacterium | reverse complement strand
CTTGCCTGCGGCGGCGGCCTGATGGAACAAGTGCTGACAGATCAAGAATTTGAGGCCGCGCGCAACCTGAAAATCGTTATCAGCCACGGCAAACAGGATCCCATCGTTCCCTTCGAAAACGCGGAAAAGGCGATGATGACCCTGGGTGACAAAGAATTTCCCAATGTGTGGCTGGATGAGTTCGAAGGCGGGCATGTCGTTTCTCCCTCCGTTTTCAAACAGTGGCTGCAGTGGCTTCAGGAATGACTCCTCCTGCGTCTGAAAACCTCTCCCGGACTGGCTTTCCGGTTTGGTTTGTGAACGCCTTTGCGGACGGATTTTACAGAGGCAACACCGCGGCTGTGGTTTTGCTGCAAGAATATCCGCCGGACGCCGATCTGCTCGCTCTAGCCAGGGAATTCGGATTTTCCGAAACCGCGTTTTTAAAGCGCCTGAATGCCGGCGAATACCGCATCCGCTGGTTCACGCCGGAAGTGGAGGTCCCGCTTTGCGGCCACGCGACCCTGGCCTCAGCGCGCTGCCTTTTTGACAACGAGGCGGCAAACCTTTATGAAATCAGCCTGCACAGCCTTTCGGGAGACCTGCGCGCCCGCCGCAAGAGAGATCTCATTGAATTGGATTTTCCCGCGGATATTCCGGAACCGCATGCAGCCGATGACGAGGTCTTGCTGGCGTTGGGAAATCCGCGCGTCGGAGAAACTCTCTTCGCGCCCCGCACCAAAAACCTGATCGCGGTCTATCCCTCTGATGCTGACGTTTTGGCTCTGCGTCCAGATTTCTCGCGACTTTCCGGGAGAACGGATTTGCCCTATTTTGGCATCGCCGCCACCGCGCCGGGAGCGGATCAGGACTATGTCTGCCGCTATTTCGCGCCTTGGGAGGGCATCGACGAAGATCCCGTGACCGGATCCGCGCAGACCTTTTTGGGACCCTACTGGTCGCGCCGGCTGAAAAAACCCATCCTCAGCGGCTATCAGGCCTCGGCGCGGGGTGGTTACTTTGAAGTTGAAGTAAGTCTGCCGCGCGTCCTGATCCGCGGCCAGGCGTTTGTCTATCTGCGGGGGGAATTGATACCGGGTTGGCAGGTTTAACGCAATAACGCCAACTTACTCACGATACAGGCATCTGAAATACTTAGCCGGCAGAAATAGAGTCCCGCGGGAAGCCTCTCTCCGCGCTGGTTCCGGCCGTCCCACTCGATCCTGTGGCTGCCCGGAGCGCATTCCGCGCTGGCCAAAGTGCGAACCTTGCGGCCCCTGGTATCGTAGATCGCCAGTTCCGTTTTTCCGGAAGACTGCTTGAGGGCGTAGCTGATGGTGGTGCTTCCACAGAAGGGGTTGGGATAGGCTGCCAGGCCGGGATCTGGAGCGGTAACGCCGGGATCTTGATTGGCCACAGTTTCGTGCAGTTTGGCGCAGAATATCTGATCATCGCCATGGAAGGGCAAATAGTAGTCCCCGAAGTACATCTCGCCATCGTAATAGCCCACCAGATAGATGTTTCCGGAGGAGTCCGTGCACATTGACTGCGCCATGTCCTCGCAAACTCCGCCGGCCTGCAAAGCCATCAGGTAGTTGCCCTGGGCGTCCAATCGGGCTAGGAACAGATCGGCCGAGGAGACATAAGTTAGGGAGAAATCCCCCAACTCAATTGTGTAGAGGAAGTAGCCCACCCAATAGATCGCTCCGGACGGGGTCAAAGCCAGGGCTAGGCCGCTGTCGTCGCTGGCTGCGCCGACGCTCTGCGCCCAGATGCAGCTGGTGCCGCGTGGTGCGAATTTGGCGATGAAGGCGTCGCCCATATCATCCCCATCGACCACTATGCTTCCTGCCAAGAGGTTGCCATGGGTGATTCCGGTTACATACACTTCGCTGTCCGCGTTCACGGCCACATCGGTGCAATCGGCGGAGCTCATCGATCTCAATCCTATGCTGCCTACCCAGATCCCTTCCTCACTGAGCCAGGCCAGATATCCGGCGAAGTTCGGCCCTACGTTCATGCTGTTCGCTCCAAAATCCACATCGCCACGGCAATAGCCGGTCAGTACCACACCGCCGACTGGTTCCCAAGCCAGGGCTTTGGCCTGGTCTTGATCCGTTCCGCCAGCGCTGACAGCCCAAAGGCAGGTGCCGTCCAGATCCAGTTTGGCCGCCCAGATATCACGGAAAGCGATCGGAGTGAGCAGGTGCCCGCCAAAACTGACCAGTCCTTCAAACTCGCCGCAGGTATACAGATAGCCGTCGCCGCCCAGAACTAGGTCAAAACTTTTGATCATCGTTCCAGCGGCTCCATTTCCACCGCATACCCAAGTCCAGACGCCGTTCGGATTCAACTGCCCCACGAAAGCGTTGGCGCTGCCAGTGCAGGATAGGCTGATGCCGCCAAAAACCGCGGGTCCGCCAATGTAGCCGGTCACATAGATGTTTCCCCCGGCGTCCAGGACCAGCGCGCAGCCTTCGTCGGTGCCCGCGCTGCCCGCTTGGGCCACCCAAACGATCATGCCCTGGGCATCATATTTGGCGACAAAGATATCCGCGCTGGTGCCACCTTGGCCGACCACGTGTATGGTGTCAAAATCTGCGCTGACGCGGAAATAACCGGTGACATACATATTGCCCGCTTCATCGCAGGCCACACCGCGGCCTCGGTCGGAGTAGGGTCCGCCGGCGGCCTTAGCCCATTGCCATTCAGGTTCGGCGCACAAAGCCAGGGCTACCCCCAGCAGAACGATTGACAGCAACAAGTGTTTCATTATCACTCCACAAGGTTCACTATTAAGTCGGTTTCGGGCCGGAAACCAGTTATCTGCCAGTGATAAGTGTCTCCGAGGCTAGAAGGGACGATCACTGGATCGGGCAGAGGATAATCCCGGAGTTCCAGGCCTCCTTCCAGGAACAGGGTGATTTCGCATGAGGGAAGCGGCCGGCCCCAGGCGTTGGCGGTCAGAAGCACGTAACGGGCTTCTTTTCCACTGATCTTCTGATCGTATTTGATATGCACGCCCACGAAACTACGTTGCGGTAGATCCAGGCGAAACGTGAAGCCATCATCTGTCTGACAGGTCAGTTCGACGCTCATGCTATCGGCCGGTTCGAGCAAGGCCACTTCGACTTTTTCCGCCACGCCGATGCTGTCGGATGAGGGCACCGGAAACCAGATCTCCCGGCTGATGGCCGCATCGTGCAGATTGCTGAAATAGTAGGAGCCCCGGACGTTCCAGACCAGGGTGTCGGCTTGCCCATCCAGGCGCGAGAGTTCGAAATCCAGAACTTCGGCCTCAAATGCGAGCTGTCCCTGAGCGCAAAGCAGGCCCGGAAGCAACAAAAAGGCCAGCAGCCAGCCGCGAAACCTCATTTGATGAGGGTAAACCTCCCGCGGGCGAGTTCCTGGCCACGTTCGCAAAGCGTGACGAAATAGATGCCGCTGTCCAAAACGGGCAGATCCCAGCGCGTTTCACCGCAAGCGGGAATCTCCGCGCGGGCCAGATATCTTCCCCGCAGATCATAGAGCCGCAATTCTCCTGTAACGGATAGCGGCGACGGGGAGGCATACTTTACATTGAGCACGTTTGCGTCGGAGCCTTTCAAGACCGAGGGATTCAGGCTCAATATCCCGGCCGAGGGGGTCTGGACCGGATCCGAGGCGCTGGTATTCACCACCGCGTAGAGGTCGTAAGTCTGGCCGGGTTCGGGATAAACCGTTTCGTTAAGTACGAGGCCGCCGCTGTGTGGATCGTTGACCTGAAACAGGGTTCGCAACGCGTATTGCGTCAGTTGCCAGGTGCCGTCGGCGCCGGTCTGGCCGGGCGGATAGATGGGATTGATGGTGTTCGTGTAACTCCAATAGACAGGAGTTCCCGCGACCGGATCTCCGTTTTGGTCGGAAACGTGCACATTGATCTGGCAGCCTTCCGAAGGGGTGAATGGATCAGGTCCGGTTGTGGAACTGTCTTTCGCCCAGGCGTTCCAAGAATATAGTTCATTCTCGGCAACAATGAGCTGAACCGCGGACTGACCTTCGCTCAGCGGCCGGATATTTACCAAAGAGCCGCTCTCAGGGCTCCAGTAAAGGCATTCGTAGAGATAATCGAATTGCAGGATAAAGTGATCTTCGTTGCGGTCGATGGTAAATCCCGGGATCAATTGGTTGAAATTGGCCATCCAGGGCAAAGAGGATGGGGGCGTAAATCCCGCGGGGAAGGAATATGTCCCGGAGGACGTAGTGAAGGTCATGTAGGGCAAGTAATTCAGATAAGTTTGCTGCTCAAAGTCAGCCCCGAAGAGCACGATGAAGTTATCCGACGCGTCAAACCAGACGCGTGCCACCGCACGCGGAATGACGGGATTGGCTGCCGCGGCGATCGCCAGCAGCGCCAAAACACAGGCCAGCATTGTCTTTTTCATGGTCATAGCTCCTTTTAATAAGACACGCATAAAGTTTCGGCTGTGGCGTTCCATAATGCGTCCGGCCACCTGGGTTTCTTTATTCGATAAACATCTGCTTTATTTCTAAAGCAAAATTTATTCCATAACTCACATAATTCCTGATCTCCTGGCCGCGGGAATTTTGAGCTTGACGGATACCCCGGTGCCAAAAAAGGTGCAATTCCATGCAAAAAAACAAGGAGTCAAGATGTACGCCATCGTTGATATCAAAGGATTTCAGTTCAGGGCTGAAGAAAACGCGATCCTGCGCGTTCCCCTGCTGAATACGGCGGAACCTGGCCTGACCCTGGAATTTGACAGGGTGCTTCTTCTGCGCAGCGACGCGGAGATCAAGGTCGGGCAACCCGTAGTAGAAGGCGCAGCAGTCCTTGCCGAAGTGATCGGCCACGGTAAAGGCAAGAAGAAGGTGATTTTCCATACCCACAAGAGGAAAGGTTACCGCGTGAAAAAAGGTTACCGTGAGCAATACACCAACCTCAAAGTCACCGGGATCCGGGCTTGAGGGGGAGGTTTTAAATGGCACATAAAAAAGGCGTCGGAAGCAGCCGCAACGGCCGCAACAGCAATCCCAAATACCGCGGAGTGAAAAAGCACGGCAGCGAATACGTGCTGGCCGGCAATATCATCATCCGCCAGAAAGGCACCAAATTCCATCCCGGCGAAAACGTCGGCATGGGCCGCGATTACACCATCTTCAGCCTGGTCGAGGGCTATGTGAAATTCGAGACCCGCGGCTCCGGCCGGAAGTTCGTCTCCGTGGAACCCGCCCCAACGACAGAATAAGAAATACAGAGCCTCAGAACATAAAGCCCCGGCTGGTCAGGCCGGGGTTTTTTGTTTTCATTCGGGATTTGGCCCAGCGGTACAGTTCTTCCTGGATTGGTTCACTTTTTCGGCAAAGAAAAAAGCCCGGCTGGAAAAGCAACCGGGCTTCTTGAATAATTGATTGAGTTGCTTATTTGGCCAGGACCATTCTGCGGGTCTGGCTGAAGGACGGAGTGGAGAGGCGGTAGAAATAGATTCCGCTGCCGCAGTTTGTGCCGCTGGCATCGCGTCCGTCCCATTTCAGCGTGTGGCAGCCTTCGCACACTGTATAGTTTTTCACGACTTGGCCGTGGACGTTGTAAATGGTGACGGTGCCGGTTTCGCCGGCTTTGAGGGCGACTTCGATGCTGGCGCTGCTGCCGGCGCGGAAGGGATTGGGATAGGATTCGCGCAGCGATGTGAGCTCAGGCAGCACGGGCGGAACTTCGCCTTCGACGGTCACGCTGACCGGTCCGTGATAGGTACTGCTGGTATAATCGACGGCTTCCAGCCAGTAGAAATAGGTGGAGCCGATCTCGACATCCCTGTCCGTGGCGGTGTAGGTTTGAGCGCTGCTGGTATTGGTAGCCGGGATCATCGGAGTGTCGATCAGGACGGAAGTGCTCTGGTCATTAGTGATGTTGCGATAGACCAGGTAGCCCATCATCTGGCTTTCGGTCTGGCTCACCCAGCTCAGCTGCACGTAATTTTGCGCGGTAAGGGTGGCGGTGAAGGAGGACAGTTCGACTGGCACTTGCGGTTCTTCTTCAAGTGTTATGTAATCGAGTCCCAGGTCGCAGAAGTTATAACCGTAGTTGCTGGTGGCCTTGAACCTGATAAAGGAGGGATTGGCGTTGTAAGCTGCCAGGGAATGTTCTCTGTAAATCCAGGCGTTGGTTTCGCTCAGGTCGAAGCTGTAGAGCAGGTCCCACGTGGCCATGCCGTCGGTCGAGATTTCCACATCCAGGGGAGCTTCTGCGCCGTAGGATCCGATCCAGGCCCAGTAACTGAGCTTCTTGCTGGCACCGCTCAGGTCGATCGGAGGAGTTACGAGGCAATAGGGATTATAGGCGAGCGGAGCTAGATAGACATACAGGCGTGCAAAATAGCTGCCTTCATAGGGCAACGCCGCGCCGTGGTAGGCGTCAGAGGTCACCACTTCCCAGTTATAGCTGGGACTGCCGGCAGCGGCGGTTCTGGCCCAGCCAAAAGGCAGGGTAACGCCGCCTTCAAATCCTTCGCTGTGGGGGAAGGTGTATATCGTGGGATCGGACATCGTGGTGAAAGTGGCGGAACTGGGGGCCGCGTTACCATTGGCGTTGTAGGCGATGATTTCCCACCAATACTGGGTGCTGTAGGCCAGGACGGGAGCGTAAGTGGTGGCCGGTCCCATGTCCTGCAGGTTGATGATGACGGCGTAAGGGCTCACAGTGCCAAAGGAAAGGTAGTACCCATCGGTGCCGCCGCCTCCGG
>JAKQNV010000157.1 GCA_029565595.1 Candidatus Cloacimonadota bacterium | reverse complement strand
TTGCGCAGGTCATCCCAAACCACGTAGCAGCCGCCATTGCCGTCGGAATCCATGCGGGGTGCGAGTTGGGCGAAATCCGCCACGCTGAGCGCGATCCCGGCGTTGCCCCAGGCCAGGGTTCCCGCGGAAGTGACCTTTTGGGCGAAGAGATCGGGATTTTGGCTGTCCAGGCGGTGGTCCTCCCAGATGACGATGACGGCGTTGTCGCTGGTGGCCACGATGCGCGGATTGAGTTGGGGCGCGAAGGTTGGGGTCCCGGAATCGCCGTAAACCACGAAAGGTTCCGTCCAGAGGGTTTGTCCGCTGAGATTGACCTTTTGGGCATAGATGTCCGGATCCTCGTTGCGCTGGTCTTCCCAGGTGAAAACGAAGTCGCCGCCGGAAAGCGCGGCCATGCGGACCTTCCCCTGGTTGCCGGGAGCATCGGCCAGGACGAGCGTCTCCGGCCAGGCCATGGTGCCGTTGGGATTGAAGCGTTTCACATAGATGTCCTCGGCGCCCACGTAGGAATGGGTATAGCCGATTATCAGGCCGCCCTGGCCGTCCGGGAGCATGGTGTTTTGCTCTTCGTCACCCGCGCCGTTGGCGATCGGGATGCCGTTGAGGGCCCAAACCGGATTGCCGGAAGCATCGAGGCGCTGGCCGTAAAGATCCACGCTGGGATTGCGCGAATCCGCCCAGACGATGTAGGCGCCGCCGGCGTTGTCGGATTCGATATTAAGCCCGATCTGGACTTCCACCGCCGTGCAGACGGGCTTTCCGCCGGCCTGCCAGAGCAAGGTGCCCTGGGGGGTGATCTTCTGGGCGTAAACGTTGCCGTCGAGATCATCGGAGAAGTCGATCCAGGCGATGATGAAATTATTGTCCGAGGTCATGGTGATGACGGGATCCTCCTGGCGGTCGGGCTTGCCGTCCACGAGCAGGGGATCGCCCCAAACGAGGTTGCCGCTGGCGTCAACTTTCTGCGCCCAGAGGTCGCGTTCACCGAGTTTGGTATCCGACCACACGTAGATGGCGCAGCCGTCGGCGGTGTCGGTTCCCGTACGAAACCATTCGATATTCACGCCCTGGCGGATGGGAACGGCGTCCGGCCAAACCACCGCGGCGGGCAGCAGGGCAGCCAATCCCATAAGCAGGATCAGCACTGTGATATTTTTCACGTGTCACTCCTTGATTGTTTCTGAAAATCTATCTATGCCGCTCCACTAAAGGGCAAAGCGGCAGGCTCACATTCCATTGACTGTCTTATATGCAATTATCTTTCCAATAGCGGAAAAAGTGCCCCGAGAGGGATTTTTTTAGCCCCGATAGACGGTCCTGCCGGCGATCACGGTTTCCCGCACCGGCAGTTCGTGGCCCCAGAAGCAGAGGGCGGAGAGGAGTTCTTCGTCCGGGACTGTTTCCGCTGGCCTTTGCAGCAGGCAGAGATCGGCTTCCTTGCCCGGCTCCAGGCTGCCGACGCGATCGCCCAGACCGAGGAGTTCCGCGTTGCCCAGGGTGATGTGGTAAAAAAGCCGCTCCGGCTGCAGGGAATATGAACTCTGACGATAATTGGCTAATTTGGCGTGGTAAAGCATGTTCAGCGTGCTTCCCGCCGCGACGTCGCTCCCCAAGCCAATGGGGATTTTGGCCTTTTCCAGGGCAGGATAGTTGAGCTCGCCGCTTTTGAGGAAGAAATTGGAATCCGGGCAATGGGCTACTTTGCATTCATGGCTCGCCAGCAAAGCGATCTCAGGTTCGGTCAGATGGATGGCGTGCGCAAAGACCGAGCGCGGGGAGAGTAAGCCCAGATCCGCGTAAACCTGGGTATAGGGTGCTCTTTCGAAGAGGCGGCGGACCTGTTCGATCTCCTGCGGATTTTCCGAGAGGTGGGTTTGCAGCCAGGCTCCGCGGTCATGGGTAAAGCGTCCGAGCCGGCGCATCAGTTCTTCGCTGCAGGAAAGGGCGAAACGCGGGGTGAAAATGTAATCCAGCAGTCCAGACGAGCCATGGTGGCGTTCATACAGTTCCACACTGCAGGAAAAAGCGTAATCGGTGGTTTGGAGCAGGTCAGCTGGGCTGTTGCGGTCCATCAGGGTCATGCCGATGAAAGCCCGGGCTCCAAGTTCTTCCGCTTTGGCAAAGGCGGCCTCGCAGGCTTCCTGAAAGGGGGCAGTGTAGATCATGGCAGTGGTGGTCCCAGCGGCGAAGAGCGCGTGGAAAAATTCCTCAGCGATCAGTTCGGCGTAGGCGGGATCGCGGGAAAGGGCTTCGGCGGGAAAGACGTATTTCTCCAGCCAATCCAGCAGCGCTGGCTCATAACGTCCGCGGATCCGGTATTGCGAAAGATGCGTATGGACGTCCACGAATCCCGGCAGGGCCAGGCAATCGCGCCAGTCCTCGCAGTCCGCATCCAGCGCGGGATCATAGGGCCTGACGGCTGTGATGGCGCTTCCCTCCCAAGCCAGGGCATGGTCTTTTAGAAAGAGCGTCCGGTCGCGGTCGAGGGGAGTGAGGAGGTCAGTCCTGATCTTGCGCATATTTGACTCGTTCGATGGACACCGCCTTTCCGCGTCCCAGGCCGAAATGCAGTTCCTGGGCGTTCTGGGAGGTGGTTCCTTTGGCGGAGGAAAGTTCCCGTACCAGATACCTGATCTTTTTGTCCGGATCGTTGACGGTCACTCTAACCCGCGCGCCGAACGCGGGTGAATTTGGGTATTGGGAGAATTCGTCCGGCTCTTTTGCCAATACGACTGCGTCGCCTTTCCAGACAGGCTTGACGTAGAGGGCTTTGTTCTTCGTTTTCGTCCGGTTGAAGAGGATCTTGGTCCCGTTGCCGCTGCCGACCACCAGATCGGCCAGGCCATCGCGGTCAAGGTCGCCGGTGGCGTTGCCCCAGCCATTGTAAACCCGGGCATTGGCCAGCCAGGTGATGTCGGTGAAGGTGCCGTCGCCGTTGTTGTGGTAGAGATAGGAACGGTCGTTTTCGTAAACGGATGTGATGAACAGATCCAACCGGCCGTCGTTGTCGGCGTCCAGCCAGAGCGGGTCGGAATGCAGTTCGTCGTAGGTGATGCCGGCGGCTTTGGTCACATCGGTGAATTGCCAGAACCAGAGAGTGTCGGATTCGACCACACGGCAAACCAGGCCGTCGTTGCGCAGAAGCTGGCTGACGTCCGAGATGTCGATAAAGCGGGGATGGGCGAGGTTGGCTACGAAAAGGTCGAGGTCGCCGTCGTTGTCGTAATCGCCCCAATCCGCGCCGATGCTGTGGCCGTAGTAGCCTTCCTTGTATTTACCGGTCAGGCCGTAGAGCGGGGCTACGTCCACAAAGAGGGAGTCTTGCTGTTTCCAGCAGAAATTGCGGTTGAGGCGATAATTCGTGACCAGGATCTCCTGCTTGCCGTCGTTGTCGAAATCCGCAGGAGCCACACCGCGTCCGGCCTGGCCCGGGTTGTCCGTGTAAGGGGGCGTCCGGAAGCCGCGGCTCACACTCTCGTCTGTAAAGTAGCCTTTGTCGTTGTGCCAGAAGAAATCCGGATAGCCGCTGCGCTGCTGCCATTTTTCGTAGTTCGCAGTGTAGAGACTGGGGTAGCCCTGGCCGTCGGTATCGATCCAGGCCGCGCCTTCAGTGGGATAGGTGTCGTCGATGTCGCCGGCGCGTTCGTTGACCTTCACGAAGCGGCCAGCACCCTGGTTTTTCATCAGCGCTTCGCCCAGGCCGTCGGAGTTGTTGGAGATGGTGGCGAAATCGAGTTGGCCGTCGCGGTTGAAATCCGCCCAGAGGCCGCCGTTGGACCGCAATTCCGCCACGTTGGTGGAGTCGCTCACATTGGTAAAAGCCTTGCCGCGTTCGTTGTGGATAAGGGCGTTGCCGTTGAAGAGCAGGTCATTAAAGCCGTCGTTGTCGTAATCACCGATCGCGACGCGGGTGTAGCGCTGGCCGGGGAAAGGATATTCCTCAAAAACTATCCCGGAATAGCCCATCAGCTTGCGGATCCAGTCGTTGAGGCCTATTTTGATCCTGAGCCTGGCATGGATGAGGCGCAGCGCCTGGAGGCAGGATTCGTCGTATTTCTTGCGGGGCGAGCCGTAGATCAGCGACTGGCTGAAAGACCGTGCTGCGTCCTGCAGCGATTTGCCGGTTTTAGCCAGGCCCTGGACCTTGCCCAGCCAGAAATGCAATTCGGCCAAGTCGCCCCGGTCGTTATCCGCGAAATCTACCTGGTGCAGGGAGTCCAGCAGGGCCCGGCAGCGGCTGTCGGGCTTCTTCAGCAGGGCGATGTGGCCCTCTTCGTCGCCGTACATGCCCAGGCTGGCGAGGATTCGGTAGTAGTCCGTTTTAGCCAGCATGAGCCGGATGCGCTGGGTCCATTGCCGGGGTGTGTAGGTATCGTAGAGGACCAGGAGATCCTCTTCATTTTGCGGGTCGCTGTCCGCCCCCTTCAGGAATGACGCGGCTTTATCCAGACAGGCGGTGTTTTCGGAGGCGGGCAGGGAACGCCGGTAGGAAGGGCTCAAAAGGAACAGCGCCGAGATGTATTGGCTGGCGGGGCTTTGATTGCCTTGGGAATCGATCAGTGCCGCCAGACCGGCGAAATCGCCCGCCTTGGAAAGATGGAACAAGCGGTAATAGAAGGCCACCTGCGCCCATTTGGACACGGGAAAATAATATTCGAAACGGTCGATCATCCCCATCGCCAGGGAATCCGAGGGCTCCACACTGATCTCATCGGCCCAGGACTTGGCCAGATCCTCGATGAAAGGACTGTAGCTGCGCAGTTGGCGAATCTGCTCCAGATAATCCTCTTGCGGAATGTCGTAGAGGAAATAATCCAGGATGACCTTGTCCTCGGGGGCGGAGAACTCGCTCTGCAATTGAACGATCACGGCCGCCACAGCCAGGCTGTCCATGCCCGAGCGGTCAGCCAGGTTGATCCATTGCAGGGCGTCTTCGATCGAATGATGCTGCAGCGCCAGTTTTCCATGGCAACGCAGGGCCAGGGGGTCGTTGCCGGTCCTGGCAGCCCAGTCCAGCGCCAGCCGGATGTCCGCTTCCGAGCCGTCCAGCAAGGCTACCAGCTGTTGCTCGTATTTGTTCAGGAGTTGGTATTGCTCGGTGTCCAGCAGAAACTGGATATCCGCGTTGGTAAGGGCGGCCAGCATTCCGCAGACCAGCATTAAAAGCGCCGGCAGTAAAACTTTCATTTTTTCTCCTTGTCCGAGACCAGGCGGGCAATCTCCTCGCCGCTGAAGTGATAGCTGGTCGAGCAAAAATGGCACTCGGGATCGATCCCGTCCAGCATTTCCCCGAGATCCTGTTTTGTGAGCAGCCGCAAAGCCCGTTCAAACCTGTCTTTGGAGCAGTTGCAGCGGTAGCGGATGGCGCGCTCTGGATGCAGGTCCAATCCGCCTTCCGGGAAAACGAAGCGGGCCAGGATGTCTCCGATCGGCAGGCCCATGTCCAGAAGGTCGGAAACATTCGGAGTACGGGACAGATTGTCGATCACGCGGTCCGCGCTGAGAGGATCGGCATTGGGCATTTGCTGGATGATGAACCCCCCGGCAGCCTTGACGGTGGCGTCTTTATCGATCAGGACGCCCAGATCGACCGCGCTGGGAATTTGTTCCGACTGCTCGTAATAATGGGCCAGGTTTTGGGCCAGTTCGCCCTCCACGAGGCGGGTGGAGCCGCTGGTGGGCTTTCTGCCGGGCAGGCTGCGGATCACGGTCAGCATGCCTTTGCCGAGGTTTTTTACGGGATAGAAATTGTCCTGGGCGTTTTCCAGCCAGAGTTGGGGTTCAAAGGCGTAACCGCGCAGGTCGCCGGCCTGGGTGCAGATCGCCAGGGCGCCTTTGACCGGACCGTCGCCCGCCACGCGCAGGCTGACCTCGGAATCCGGAATCTTCAGTTCCAAACTCAGCATGGCGGCAGCGGCCAGCATTTTTCCCATCAGCAAAGTATTTACGGGGGAGAGGTCATGTAAATCCCGGGCTTTTTGCGCCGTGTGAGTGGCTTCCACCGCCAGAACGCGGAATTGGCCGCCGTAGGCGGTCCCCCGCCAGAGAAAATCCTTATTGGGCATGGCGCATCCAGTCTGATGAGATTGAGGTCCCCGGATAGTAATGGGACAGGATTTCGCGGTAGGAAACCCCTTGGGCTGCCATACGCCGCGCGCCTACCTGGCACATCCCCACGCCGTGTCCCGAGCCCTTGCCTTTGATGCTGACGGTGCCGCCCGGAACGATCTCCACGCTGCCGTCGTCATTGACCGCGTAAGGGCCCCTGATATAGAAAAACGACGATTTGGCCTGGCCGAAAGCCTCGCGGATCTTGTATTCGCTGGTCAGGCGGATGGGGACCTCGCCGATGAAACTCATGTCAGTGATCCTCCCGGAAAATCCGCGTTTGTTGATAATGATCCGGGAAAGATAGGCCAGTCCGAGGTTTTTGGCCAAAGTCTGGCGGGGAATGCTCTTTTCCCAGGACAGCGCTCCCTTTTCCCAGGAAGTGAGGCCGGACGTGGAAACCTCGGTTTCGATCCAGAGGCGGGCCTGGCTTTCCTGGCTGAGGTCATAGCTTTGCGCTTCCGGGATGCAAGTGACTCCCAAAAGATGGGGCAGGGGATCTCCACCCCAGACGTTTACAGAAGATTCCGTCTTGCCGCCGCAGGCGCTGTGATAGAGGCTAGGCGCGATTTTGCCTTTGATGGTGAGGATCTCTCCGCTTGTAGCCTGCACCGCTTCCCTGACCGCGTCGTTCAAGAGATATTCGCCTTTGTAAACCTGGCAATGCGTGCCGCTGCAGAGGTCGTAGCCATCGTTCTGATGCCGGTTATAGAGTAAAAGATCCACCGCGTGGGACCTGGCAGCGATCGCTTGCGCTTTGAGGGCTTCCATGGGCGCATCGTTGCCGATCTCGTTCTGGACCACGCCGCTGACGTATTGCTCCAAAGGGATAAAGTGGTTCACCACCATCTTTCCGCCGACGGACTTGAGAATAAAATCCCCGGCAAAGCCAAGCTGGATGCCGCCGATGTAGACCGGCCGATCGCTGTGGATGAGCAGCGGCGTTTCGAAATACTGCTCGGCGCCTTCATCCGTGGTGACCCGGACGGTTGAATTGATCAGGGGAAGGCTGCGGATCTGGTTTTCCGGGATGCCCGTCTCCTGCGCGTAACGGCGGGCTGAATCCAGACCGGGAAAGGTCGTTTCCTCAAAGACCAGGTTTTCCTTTTGGATCACGAGGGATGAATCCTGCCAGGTAAATTTCTCGGCCAGGTATCCCTCCGGCTGGCTTGTCCAGGGTTCGGAGCGATTCAGGAATCCCCAGAATGCAAGTTTGTCGGTATTGAAAAGTTCGATGCTGAGTCTGCCAGTAAACACGCGCGAAATGGGGGCGTTCTTTTCCGAGACGCTGATCACCGGCTCTGTTGAATTGGGGGAGGCGAATTCGATCTTGTTGCCGGAGGCCAGCAAAACCTCCAGCCACAACTGCCCGTCACGAATTTCCGCGGCTGCCAGGCTGGCGGATAACAATCCCATCAGCAGGTAAAGTAACGCTTTAACTAATATGCGGCAATTCATAGTGGGATAATAAGTTTATTATTTTACTACCGAGCCGGGCCGGCAGGATGCGGAAGGAACGGCCAGACGCAGTTTGCCTTCGCTGTGCACGGCCAGGATCATGCCGTGGGAGCGGATGCCGCGGATCATTTTCGGCTCCAGGTTGACCACCATCAGCACCTGTTTGCCGACTAGGTCCTCAGCTTTGTAGTGTTCGGCGATGCCGGCCACCAATTCCCGTTTTTCGCTGCCGATGTCCACGCGCAGGCGCAGAAGCTTGCTGGTTTTGGGAACGGCCTCCGCTTCCAGGACCGTGGCAACGCGAATATCCACCTGGGCAAAGCCATCGTAGGAGATCTCGGTTTTGATTGGCTCGTAAACTCCGGAAGCGCTGTTGTGGGCCGAATTCTCCTTCAGCTTGGCGATCTCAGCCTCTATCTGCGCGTCTTCCAGTTTGTAAAACAGCGGCTTGGTGTCTTGGAGCACATAATCCGCCTGCAACTCAGGGCATTCCCAATCCTCCGCTATGCCGAGGCCCAGCATGCTCCGTAAGCGGTTCATGCTTTCCGGGATTATGGGATAAAGCGCGATGGAGACCAAACTCAGTAGCGTCAGACAGACGTAGAGCGTTTCTTCTACGGAGTCCGGAGCGGTCTTGATCTCCGCCCAGGGCTTGCGTTCGTCGAAGTAGCGATTGCCCAACCGGGCGATGTCCAAAGCCAGTTTGCTGTTCTTTTTCACCTGGTAGTCGCGATAACCGTCATCTATTTGACAGTAGAGGTCCAAAGCCTCGTCCAGCACGGCTTTTCCTGCCAGCGAGAGCTGTTTGGAGCGGATCTTGCCTTGGAAATTCCTCTCGGCGAAAGCGAACACCCGGTTGGCCAGGTTGCCCAGCACATTGTTCAGATCGCCGTTTACTTTTTGCTGGAAATCCTTGAAGGAGAAATCGCTGTCGCCCTTTTCCGGGGCATTGCAGGCCAGATAGTAGCGCAGATAATCGGCGGGGAATTTCTGCAAAAACTCGTCCACCCAGATCGCCCAGTTGCGGCTGGTGGAGATCTTTTGGCCCTCGAGGTTCATAAATTCGTTGGCGGGGATGTCATGCGGCAGGCAATAGGTTTTGTCCTGTCCCATCAATACAGCTGGCCAGATGAGGGCATGGAAAATAATGTTGTCCTTGCCGATGAAGTGGATCAGGCGTGTCTCGGGATCCAGCCAGTAATCCTTCCAGCGTTCCGGCTGGCCGGTCTTTTCCGCCCATTCCGCCGTCGAGGAAATGTAGCCGATGGGCGCTTCAAACCAGACGTAGAGGACTTTTCCCGCGGCGTCGGCCAGAGGGACGGGAACGCCCCAGCTCAAGTCGCGGGTGATAGGACGCTCGATCAGGCCCTGTTCCAGCAAATTGAGCATGAAATTGCGGACGTTTTCCTTCCAATAGTCCTTTTTGGCGATCCACTCGGTCAGTTTTTCCCGGAAATCGTCCAGTTGCAGGTACCAATGCGTCGTTTCGCGGATCACGGGCTGGTTGCCGCAGATCTTGCAGCGCGGTTCGACCAGGGTGGTTGTTTCGTAGATCTGGCCGCAGGCGTCGCATTGGTCGCCCCGGGCTCCGGAGGCCTGGCAGCGCGGGCAAATGCCCTCCACATAGCGGTCGGGCAGAAAGCGGCGGTCGTGTTCGCAATAAAACTGTTTGGTGGAGCGCGGGATCACATGGCCTTTGTCGTAGAGGGAAGTGAAAAACTCCTGGGAAATCTCGCTGTGGCGGGGCCTGGCGGTTCCCGAAAAGTTGTCGAAGGATATGTTCAGGGCGATGAAAGCGTCGCGGATCGATTCGTGGTAGCGTTTCACCACCTCGGCCGGGCTGATGCCTTCCCTGTCGGCGGAAATGGAGATCGGGGTGCCGTGTTCGTCCGTGCCGCAGATATAGACCACGTCCTCATGGTGCAGGCGCAGCCAGCGGACGAAGATGTCGGCGGGCAGATAGGCTCCCGCTACGTGTCCCACATGTAGTTTGCCGTTGGCGTAAGGAAGGGCGCTGGTGACCAGATATCTCATTTATTCTCTCCCAAAAAGGCATTATGCAGGGCCTGGACGCAGTTTTTCACCTCGGCGGAGGGAAGCATCAGCTCGATGGTCTGGTCGCTGTGCTGGATCCGGGACACGCCAAATGGAACGCAGACTTCCAGTGTGGCCGCCAGCCAGCCGGGATCGAGGTTGATGCCCAGACCGACCAAGGTCACGTAACCGATGCCCAGATCTTTCCGGAGCACGGGAATGTGGTTCTGTTCCAGGGCGTAGTTAACTTCGCCAGCGTATTTATCTTCGATGATAAGTTCGATCCTGCCGTCTTCGACGAAGTACTTGAAAATTTCGTCGTGCCAGTTCTTCAGCAGGCCGATAAGGGCTTCGGACCGCTCCAGCACGTAGCCCAGCAGTTTTTCCTTGTGCGCGATTGCAGTGATTTTGCGCTCTTCCATATTCTTTCCTTGTTTGTGCTCAATAGTGTGGATCATAGTTCCGGGCGCGAAGGTGAAGGAGCTCTTGACCTCCACCGGGATCCGGTATTTGCAGGCGAATTCCACCGCCCGGGGATGCATGACCTTGGAACCGCTGTAGCTGAGGGCCAGCATCTCGTTATAACCGATCTCCTGCAACAGCCAGGGATTTTCCACGCAGCGGGGATCTGCGGTGAAGACACCGTCCACATCGGTGAAGATCTCGCAGCGCTCGGCTTTCAGGTAGCAGGCCAGCGCCACCGCGGAAGTGTCCGAACCGCCGCGGCCCAGGGTCGTGATCTCCTTGGACTGGCTGACGCCCTGGAATCCGGCCACGATCACGATCTTGCCTTTGGCCAGTTCCTCGTGGATGCGGAAGGCATTGACATTCAGGATCCGGGCGTTGCCATGCTTGTCGTCGGTGATGATCCCGCTCTGCGAGCCTGTGAAGGAGATCGAGGCGAAACCTTCTTCCTGAAGGGCCAGAGAAAGCAGCGACATACTTATCCTTTCTCCCGCGGTGAGCAGCATGTCCAGTTCGCGGCGAGACGGGTGGTCCGAGATGCCGTAAGCCAGCTGCACCAGGTCGTCGGTGGTCTTGGCCATGGCGGAAACCACCAGTACCAGAGAATCGCCGGGTTGGTGTCCGGTCGCGATACGCCGCGCGATATTGCGGATCAGTTCAATGCTGCCGACGGAAGTACCGCCGAATTTCTTCACAATTATTGCCATAACTAGCCTTTTCTTCGCTATAGCAGCGACCTGTCAAGAGTTTTCTTATCCGCTGGATGGAATTCAAAGCATTTCATGGTTCCATCCTGAAATCCAATTTACCAATTTCCAGCCCGCCTCCCGCCGAGTTCCCGTCCAGGCGGCAGGAAGCTGGGGAGTAGTATCAGCATTGTATCTCAGACGAAAAAAACCGGCCTCCCATGACGGGAAGCCGGATCTGATATCCAAGGGACTTGGAAAAGGCTTATTTGGTTAGGGGTTCGTTGACCGCGATGACCTTGTAGAAGGCCATCGGATGGACTTCGTTATCCTCAAAGGAAGTCGTGTAAACAGTGGCGCGCAGATCAGAAAACTCACCGTAGGGATCGAAGGAACGGTAAATCCTATAGGCGGTGGCATTGGGCACGGCGTTCCATTGCAGCGTTATTCCGCCGGCGCTTTGGTTGATCGAGGTGATTGCCGGAACAGCCAGGAAATTCAGATACACGCTGACTTCGACGGTATCGGAATCTGTGGTATAACCGTCGCTGACTGTGAAAGCAAGGCTTTCTGATCCGTACCAGTCCGGGGTGGCGCTGAAAGTGACCAGCAGGCCGTTGATTTCTACGTCGATGTTGTCATTGCCGGACACGCTGAGGGTCAATTGATCGCCGTCCAGATCGTCTACGTAGGCGGAAAAATCGACTGCCAAAGTGCCGTTCATGGCAAATTCGAAATCATCTGGCAAGGCAATGGTGGGCGGAGTGTTCACGAAATTGACGGTGACCGAGACTGTGTCGTAGGCGTAGGC
>JAKQNV010000174.1 GCA_029565595.1 Candidatus Cloacimonadota bacterium | reverse complement strand
GATATGAACAGGATCCATGTCCTGACCGAGGCGGGGCGTTCGATCACTTCGCCCGCGGCGATCTTGTTGCGCACATCGTCGGTCAGGACATGGATCCTGTTCATATCAGTACTGGAAGATGGAGCCGCTGGTAAACTCGCGGATGATGGAGTTGTAGGGCACCAGCGTGTCCGGGATGTCGTTGATTGTGGCCAGCAAAGCCAGCAGCCGCCTGGCTTCGGTGTAGGCCGAAGAGCTTTTGGGGACCGCGTTGAGCAGTTTCCAGGCGTGCTTGCGCAATACGCCCAATTCGTAGGTCAGGCTGCTATTGAACATATAATCGGCGTTTTCCTGATAGGGAAAGATGTTCTTTTCCTCGCCCTCGCGGACGTTCGGCCAGCGTTGGATCGTCTCGGGAGCCGTGTAGCCGCGGTATTTCTGGTCGCGGATGATGCGGCGCAGGAGGCGGCAATCGGTGGTGGCCACGCGGTTGTGGTTGTCGATATTGAGTTGGTTGAGCGCGCTGACGTAGATCTTGGCCTTGCGGGAAGCCGGAATGGAGGCGGTGAGGGTGTCGTTCAGCCCGTGGATTCCCTCCATCACGATCACGTTGTCCTCTTTCAGGCGCAGCAGTTTGTTGCTGCCCTGCCTCATTCCGCGGGTGAAATCATAGCGCGGCAGTTCGACTTCCTCGCCGTTCAGCAACTGGGTCAGTTGCAGGTTCAGGTAGTCGAGGTCCAGCGCGTAGATGGATTCGAAGTCAAATTCCCCGTCGTCCTTGCGCACGGTCTTGTCGCGGTCGATGAAATAGTCGTCCAGCCCGATCACGATCGGCTTGGCTTTGCAGGCCTGGAGCTGGATGGAAAGGCGTTTGGCAAAGGTCGTCTTGCCGGAGGAGGAAGGCCCCGCCACCAGGATCAGCTTGATCTGGCTGCTTTTGGTGATGTCGGCCGCGATCTCGGCGATCTTCTTCTCGTGCAGCGCTTCCTCGACCAGGATGAATTCCGAGATGTCGTAGTTGTCGGTCAGTTTGTTGATGTCGATGATGTCATGGACGCGCAGGATGTCCAGCCATTTGTCGTGTTCCTGGTGCTGTTGGAAAAGTTTCTGGGGCAATCTGAAGGGCTGCGCTATCCGGCCTTCCGGTCCCGAGGGAAAGCGCAGGATGAATCCCGGAGTTTGGTGAACGACGTCAAATGTGTCCACCATCCCGGTGCGGTCGGCCAGCGGACGCAGATACATGTCGTAAAACTTGCCGCAGCGATAGATGGAGACCTCGTCGCGGTAGGCGTATTTGATGTTCTTGATCAGATCCTTGCGGCCCAGCGAACTCAAAATGTCCAGCGCTTCGGGGGTGCGGACCCTGATCTTGTCGATCGGCAGGTCGCTGTCCACGATCTTGCGCATTTCCTCTTTGACTTTCAGGCTGTCCTGCTCGGTCCAGGGCTGGGTGTTGAACACCTCGCAAAAAACCCCGTCGCCGATGGAATGTTCCACCACCAGGGTGTGCTGGCTGCCCAGGATGTTGTAAACCGCCTTGGCCAGGATGAAAATGAGCGAATCCTGATAGATCCTGGCGCCCTCGGGATGCTGCAAACTGATGCAATCCGCCAGCGTGTCGGCCTGCGGGATATATTCGGCGTTGACATATTCCGCGTGGTTTATTTTGTAGGTCAGGATGCTTTTTGGGGCGATATCGGTCCCGCGCAGGATCTCGCGCAGCGGTTTCGCCGTTTCCATTTCTATCAGGCTGTGTTTGACGCCGTTTAACCTCAGGTCTATAGTCATTAATATTTCCTTGGATCTTGGCTCTGCTCCCAGCGACCGCTCCGGAAAAGTTTTCCTGCAGACGGCAAAGGGAGGAAATGTCAGGATTCTGAGGCCGCCAGTTTAGTCAAGAGATAAGGGAGTGTGAGAAATGAACAAACTCAAGGGAAAACGCTATTGGCAGAGGGAGATCAAATACCTGGCCGGGATCGTGGGCGGTTCGCTGCTCGTGGCGATCGGCTACGCCTGGTTTTTGATGCCTTACAACATGGCTCCGGGCGGAGTCGGCGGTCTGTCTCAGGTCATCAATTACTATTTCCGCATCCCCAACGGAATTTCCATGATCCTGCTGAACATCCCGCTCTTTGTCATCAGTTTCATTTTCATTGGGAAGTCCTTCGGCGCCAAATCCATCCTGGGAATGCTGATCTCGTCGGTTTTTACGGATCTGGTCAACATCCACAACCTGAACCGCTTCGGTTTGATGGCGCTGCAGCCTTACACTCATGTCTTTCAGGGCCGGACGGTCTACTCCTATTTAGGCCCGGAAGATCTGCTGCTCTCCGTTCTCGCGGGCTCGGTCATCCTGGGACTCGGTTTGGGGATCATCTTCAAATCGCGCGGTTCCACCGGCGGGACGGACATCCCGGTCGCCCTGATCAAACAAAAATCCGGCCTTTCAATCGGCAGCGGCTATTACATCGTCGAATCCGGGATCATCATCCTCGTGGCCATCCTGCTCAAGGATCCCAAGATCCTCATCTGGGGCTACATCAGCCTCTTTATCACCACCAAGATCACCGACCTGGCCTCGGAAGGCCTGCCCTACATCAAAGGCGTTTACGTGATCTCGCCGCGAGTGGACGAGATCAAGGAAGAGATCTATTCCGAACTGGAGCGCGGCGTGACCTTCTTCCAAGCCCGCGGCGGCTACGAAAAAAAGGAAATCGAAGTGCTCTTTTGCGTGCTCAACCGCAGCCAGGTCCCGCAACTGACGGACATCGTCAAGGACCTCGATCCGGACGCCTTCATGATCGTCACCGACGTTTACGACGTCCTGGGCTACGGTTTCCGGTCCCGCAAACTGAACCTCAGCGGCTGATTTGCCGCTCCGGATGTCATGGAACGCCTGTGGTTCCGGGTGCTGCGCCGGATGTCACGGAACGGCAGGCGTCTCGCCTGCTAAAGCCCACCGGGCTTTTCTTTCCTTGCGTGATACGTGAGGCGTGAGATGTTAGACTTGACAGATCGCAGGCCCTTGCGGGGCCTCACAGGCGGGACGCCTGTGGTTCCGGGACGGGTATGGCCCGCCTGCTCCAACCAATCACGGAACGGCAGGCGTCCCGCCTGCTAAAGCCCACCGGGCTTTTCTTTCCTTGCGTGATACGTGAGGCGTGAGATGTTAGACTTGACAGATCTCAGACCCCTGCGAGGCCTCACAGGCGGGACGCCTGTGGTTCCGGGTGCTGCGCCGGATAACATGCACCTGCGGCGGGCAGCCACGGATCTTTCCCCAAGAAAAAAAGCCCGCGGGAGGTCAGCGCGGGCTTATCTGGTTAAGGAGCGTATAAAAACTGGTGACGACATTATCCAGAAGAGGAAGCGGGAGACCTGATGCAAATCATGCATTACCTCACATCGGGGCGGTCAACAACTCGTAGCCCTGTACTTTTTTGATCAGCCCCGCTTGACAGGCTTGATATACCGAAAGGCAGGGCAGCAG
>JAKQNV010000143.1 GCA_029565595.1 Candidatus Cloacimonadota bacterium | reverse complement strand
ACGATCTTGATGATCTTGATCGTGCCGTTGTAAACTTCGGGAATCTCCGCTTCGAAGAGTTTCTTCACGAATTCGGGATTGGTACGCGAGAGGATGATCGTCACGCTGGACTGGTGGGCGCGGATGTTGACCACATAGGCCTTGATGTTGTCGCCCACGCGGTAAAACTCGTTCTCGATCTGCTCATCGGTCGGCAATAGGGCGTCTGTGTAGCCAATGTCGATGCGGTAGCCGCCGTTGTCGTCGATGGACTTTATTTTTCCACTTACGATGGTGTTCTTTTGCTTGTTAAAGTCATTCTGGATCTTTTCCTCTTCGAGGGCGCGGATCTTGTCCTGGATCGTCTTTTGCGCGGTTTTCACAAGTTTGGGCTCAAACTCATGCATGGCCATGGTCTTGGTGATGTACTGCTCCAGCTCCGCGTAGCGGTCATAATCCCGCCGGGCCTCTTCCAAAGAGATCTCGCCCAGTTTCGATTCCAGTTCCACCACTTTGCATCTGAAGCGTGCCTTGATCTGGCCAGAGGCCTCTTCCACAAAGACTTCCAGTTCGTTCTCGGGTTCCAGCTTCTTGCTCAATGTGCCTTCGATCGCCTCCATGATCATGCTTTGGATCATTTCCTTGTCCAATTGCTTGATGGCGGCAAGTTTGACGACAGCGTCCAAAATATTCGTACTCATTGCTCACTTTCCCCTTTGGGCTTGGCCAGATACACTGTTTTGGCCCGGGTTATGGCTTTAAAATCTATCTGCACGATCTTGCCGCGGTCGTCCAGGGTGATGCTGTCCGGATTGACCTCCGTCAGCGTGCCCATGGTGGAAAGCTTGGCTTCCCCGTCATTCCACTGGACCGCGACCTTCTCGTTGATGGCGCTCACGTAATGGCTTTTCAGTTTCAAGGGGCGTTCGATCCCGGGCGAGGAAACTTCCAGAAAATACCTTTCCGGGATAATGTCAAACTCCTCCAGTTCGTCGGACAAGGCCCGGCTGAAGGCGGCACAGTCGTCCAGAGTCACCCCGCCTATCTTGGTGAGATAGACCGTGATGATACGGCCCTTGCCAGACATCTTCTCATCGATGTCATACAACGCCAGATGCATTTCCTGGCAAAGCCTGCGGGCGATGTCCTCGATTTGCGGACGGTAGTATTCCATGCTTTTTTGTACCCCTGTTTGAAACGCAGTTTGCATCAAAAAAAATAGCTAACTTGCGTAGCTATTCTTCCGTCAATCGGCGCAACTATACTTCTTGAGCCGTTTTAAATCGATTCCGACTCTGTTTGTCAAAATCGGGGATGCGCCTTTTGTGTCAAGGGGAATTTTGAGGTGTTGCCAATCCAATTAAAATCCCTCCGCAGGAAAGGCTGAATCCGGTGCCAAAGACTTTAATCCGGATCTATGGAATGAAATTTGCTATTATAGAAAACCACGGATATGGTTGAAATATAAAGGAGCAGTTGTGAATAGAGTGAGCATTTTTCTCAGCCTGGCCCTGGCCTGTGTGGGCACTTTGCTGACAGCCCAAACACGGGATTTCGCGCCCGAGGCCATCACCTGCACCTCGACTGTGAACTGTTCTGCCGAGGATGCCAACTTCCTCTATTTGGGTACCAATGGCGGGCTCTTGCAAGTTAACAAGGTCACCCAGGCCCAATTCCTCTTCCACATTGCCAATTCGGGGCTGGGCTCGAACCAGATAACTGCCCTGGCTTTCGATCAAGACCACATCCTCTGGGTGGGGACGAACCGAGCCGGACTCTACAGCTGGGACGGCAACGCCTGGCAAGGCCACAATGACTTTCTTTTCGCACACGGAGTCTTCGCCATTCCTAAGCTTTGCGTGGACAGCAACAACCAGCTTTGGATGAGCGCCTGGCATAACAACAACAGCGCCCTGCTTAAATACGACGGCGTCAACTGGACGGAATACACATCTACCAACTCCATCCTGCCCATATATCCTATCGTGGATGTTGCCGCTGGACCCAATGGAGAAATTTGGGCTTTGTCCTATTACTATTTTGAACAATACGTACCAGGTGAAGGGTGGTATATGTATTCATATGCCTATTTATCATGTGTGAGCGCTAATGAAGTTGTCGCTTATGATATTCACAATGGTCCGCCCTACATCCCAACTTCCCCGTATACCTCATTGACCAATGTGGAAGTGGACTCCACAGGCAAGGTCTGGCTGCTGGAGTACCATTATGGCTCAGGTTCCGTTTTGAGGCTTCTTGACGACGGAGTCTGGTCGGTGGTTCAGATTTCTGATCTGGTGGGAACGGTTTTCATCCTTCGGGACATAGCCTTTGGTGCCAATGACACACTTTGGCTGCTCTCACAAACGCAATTGGCGATGGTCCCTTCCAACCTTACTAATCCCACACTCTACAATGTCACCGGTATCGATCACATTCCAGATCGGATCCTCTCTGTCCAGCAAAACAACCTCAACTTCGGGGTCCTGCAGCAATCATTAACAGAGATGGGTTATATCTGTTTCCGGGACAACCTCTTCAGTGACCACAGTTCCGCCCTCAATCCGCTTGTCGATCTGGAAACAATTGAGACCTTCGCCGTCGATTTGGCCGGCAATCTCTGGGTGTCGGGCAATATCGACCAAGGCGTCTTTCGCTGGAATGGCCAGGCCTGGGCGCAGTTCCACACGCAAAACTCGCCCCTATCCAGCAACGCCATCAGCAGCATCTACGCCGATCCCACAGGCGGAGTCTGGATCGGCACAGTTGGCCATCTGACCCGGGTTGTAAACGAAAACTGGACCACTTTCGACTGCGAAGCATCCGGTTTATGGCATCCCAAAATGATGGTCCGCGGTCCGGATAACATGCTCCATGTGGTGGATAACGACCTGATCTACACTTGGGACATCACAAACCAAACTGGGCAGGTGTATCTGAGCGTCGACAACAACCTGCTCCCGAGCCCCTACATCCAGGATATCGCGGTGGACATGTACAACCGCAAATGGATCGCCACCGCAGCTGGATTAGTGCGTTGGCTGGGGAATGACGTGGACTTGATCACAACTCCCTATCCATTCACTTCCTGCAATTTCACCGCCCTGGCGAGGGATGGCGACTATCTATGGATCGCCAACAACATCGGACAGGTCGCCCGCCTCTTTGTAAACGACTTTCAACTACAAGATTTCTCAGACTTCGGGGATCCGCCCTACAGCATCAGCGATCTGTCGGTGGATGCTGACCACAGCGTCTGGATCGCCAACTCCAACGGCCCGCTCTACCACTGGGCTAATGGCGAATTGCACTCTACGGATACTGCTGGCCACGCCCTCACCCACTGCGGCCGGACCAATCTCGCCATCGGTCCGGACGGCACCAAATGGCTGAACATGTATTACAATGGCATTATCACCTTCAACGGCCAGATCGTGCCCAACTCCGATCCCACTTTCAACATGGCAACAGCCCCAGTCTTTTCCAACCGCCCCAATCCCTTCACTGCAGGTACTACGCTCACTTTCCGCTCCCAAGAGGCTGGTCCGCTCAGTCTGAGGATATATAACCAGCGTGGCCAACTACTGCGCGCCACCGATATCGATGCCGCCCGCTATGAAGATGTAAACTGGTACTGGGACGGCAAGGACAGCAAAGGCCAAAAAGTCGCTGCCGGTATCTATCTGGCGCAGGTTACAGGACCTGATTTCCGGATCCGACGCCGGATGCTGCTCGTCAAGTAACCGGATCAAGTAAAGAAGTGGTAGACTGAGTTCCTGACATGTAATAATTGAGGGGCGGAACAGCACATTGCCTGTTCTCGGTTCCGAGTTTCAGCTCTGTTCCGGTTGGATCTTTCCTTTTTCCAATAAATTTGCCTCCTGGATACTTCCCGTCCAGTTCCCGCTGATTCGGCAGGTACCCGGAGCGAGGTTGGCAAGAAGCGAGAAAACTAAGTTTCAGCAAGAAACCACAAGAATCCGCAGTCATAACAATTAAATTCTGAGCGAGGGGCCGATATTTCGCTTGACAGACGGGGAATCCCGGAAAGTCTCTCCCGGTAAAATCAGCCCTCGAAAATGGAACAAAAATGGATCAGAAACTGATAATCCTCTGCTGCCTTCTGGCGCTCACCCTATGGGCTCTGACGCCTTTACAAGCCGAAAGCGGTAAATTCATAACGGAAAAAGTGCCCTTGCGCGTGTTTGGAGTGATCGTGGCGCATGGTGTAGGATTGGGCTCTGCCCTTTTACTTACAGGCCCTGATCTGCTCAGCCGGGGCTCCGAACTTGGCCAGAGCGACGTTTTCGCCATTTACGAGACACAATTCCTGACTGGCAGCGGAAAATCCCTGGCGGATCTGACTGATCTGAACCTGGGTTGGGGAAAAATGCTCCGGCCTTGGTTGGAAGGTCATGCCAAAGTGCACCTTATAGCCGTCCAGGAGAGGGATTTGGACAACGCTGGCGCTTCGCTGGATCTGGGTTTCCGGCTCCTCTATCCTCAAAAAGGCGACTGGCGGGCTTTTTACGACTCCGGTGTGGGTCCCTGCCTTACGGACAAAGACTTTCCCGCTGGCGGCACTACATTCAATTTCATGTCCTCTTTCGGAGTGGGCATCCTGCATCGCATCGAGCCAGGCCTCTGGTGGCAGGCCGGTTTCCGCCACGTCCACATTTCCAATGCCGGTTGGATCGAAGGCGACGGCCACAATCCCGGCTTCGACGCCAATGGAGCCTACACCGGATTCGTCATCAACTACTGAAGATGTACAGAACCTTGATCAGCCATTGACGCGGCCTGGCGGATGATCCAGGATGCCGCCGTCATGCCCATGATCGCGGGCAAATAACTCACCGAGCCGATGATTTGGCGTTGCCTGCCGCGCTCGATGACCAGTTCGTCCGGAGCGTCTTCGTCGCCGTTGGGTTTGATAGGCGGCTCGGAGGAATAAACGCAGGGAAAGGCGGCCTTGATGCCCCGGCGGCCGAGGAATTTCCGCACCCGGCGCGCCAGCGGACAGGCGTGGCTTTTGTGCAGCGGAGCCAGATGCACCTGCGCCGGATCAAGACGGTTGCCCGCCCCCATCACGGAAATGATCTGCAAACCCTGGCGCACGGCGTATTCCAGAAGGCCGACCTTCGGTCCGAGGCTGTCGATGGCGTCCAGATAAAAATCGCTTCCTGGCAGGAGCTGCTCCCTGTTGGATTCGTCCAGAAATACCCGGTGCGTGGCGACCTCAGCCTCCGGATTTATCGACAGGATACGCTTCCGCAGAACATCCACCTTGGGCAGTCCGATCGTTTCGCGCAGGGCGATGATCTGGCGGTTGAGATTGGTCTCCCCCACCACATCGAAATCGATCAGGACAAAACGCCCGATCCCCGCTCTGGCCAGCGCTTCCGCCGCGTAGGAACCCACTCCGCCCAGTCCGATGACGCACACCTGAGTCCGGGCCATGGTTGCCATTGCAGCAGGACCTAAAAGCAGTTCCGTCCGGTTGAACGCGTAGTCGTTCATTTCAACTCTCCAACAAAGCCGCGAAAGTGGCGTCCTGCTTTGCCAGCAAAGCCCCGCCGCCGATCCCCAGCACTTCCTGCGTGAGCGCAAAAACGTTCAGCAGTCGCAGAAGGGGATTGGGCTCGGGTTCGTTCACGTAATATCTGGTGATGTCGGTCTCGAAAAGAAACTCGCCCCGGTTAACGATCCCCTTGAGCAGAGCGAGTTTATCCGGACGCAGGATGCGTTCGCTGATCGTGAAAGCGCAGTCCAGCCGGCAGAGCAATTCGAAGCCTTCATAACTACCAGAGTAACTGTGCGCCAGATATTTGAGCGGATAACGTTTCAGGATCTCGTAGGCCTGCTGCTGATAGCCGATGAGGTGCAAAACCACCGGCAGATTGCTTTGAGCGGCCAATTCGAGTTGTTCTTGGAGAATTTTTTTCTGCCTTTCCAGATCGGTGCCGTTGCGGTCCAGGCCGATCTCCCCCACCGCCCAGATCCTTTTGGCGGCGCAGAGTCCGGCGATATCGGACAGTTCGAGGTCACAGCCCTCAAAATTGGGATGGATGCCGGCGCTGAACCGGATATCGCCGCGCGGATGGCCGAGATACCACTCTACTTCGGATTTGTGCAGGGCAGAGCTCAGCCAGAGCCTGATGCCCCGGCCGTAAGCCTCGTCCAGCAAGGGTTCCACCGGCATCAGTCCATTCAGGTTTCCCAGGTGGCAATGTCCGTCGATCAAGGCCATATCTTTCTCTCTTGCAACAACTCGGTTATCGCGTCTGCAGCGCGCTTGCCAGCTTTGCCGTCAAGGATGTCGAACATGACGGCGTTCGCCTTGGCCTGGCCTCCCTTGAGCTGTTCAGGATTCTTACAAAGCCTATCAATGGCTGGCGGCAATTCCTCGAAGGTGCTGATGCTGACGCTCATCATATCCAATAAAGTGTCGATTTCTTCCAGGCTACGCCTGGCCTTGCCCGTCCGGAAGCGGATGATCTGCTTGCCCAGCGCGCTGCAGTCGGCCAGCAACGAACTGGTGTCGCCGATCACGATGTCTGCTAACATAATATAGGGCGTCAGATCGGTTGTTTTAAGGAAACGGACGCCGGGAGCAGCCTTGACCTTGGTAAGAAAACGCTTGTCCGTCCAGGGATGCGCCGTGACGAGAATGTTGTGCTTTGAAGCCAGCTCGCACAGCCGGTCGTGCCAAAGAGCGATACCGGACATCCCGCTCTTGTCCCAGGTAGCGGTGAACAGCAGCGTTGATTTACTGGGATCCAGTTTCAAATCCTCGCGCAGGCCATCGAGCGTGTCTTTCGTGATGGACCCGTCAAAAGCGGGATCGAGGCGCGGAAAACCGACCGCCTGTCCTACTTTGACCCCGATGTCCAGCGCGGCTTGGAGATCGAACTGGCTGGTGAAGAGATAGAGGTCAAAGCGGTTGTAGTTGTCCGCGCGGGTGAGCCTCTTAAAATGATAGGCCCCGTGCCGCAGGCCAACCTTCACGATGCTGGAGCAGGGAAATCTGTGGGTGGCGTGGCGGCACATGACCACGCAGCGGGGAAAGGCAGGCAAACGCTTCACCGCGATCCCTTTTGGGGCGAGTTGTCTCCTCACTTCGGCGGAATTGCTGGCAATTTTGATTGGTGGAAGGTGTTTGAGAACTGGCGCGAAAGAGTAATAGTCGATCATCTCCGGGCAGTAGAACACGATCTGGTCAGGCTTGAAGAGCCATTGAGCCAGATGCCATAAAAAAGTGTACTGGATCCGGAATAGTTCGCCGCTGAGAACCATGCTCAAGCCTCCTTGCCCAGATAGCGCGCCAGGCCGTGGGCCAGGGTCTCTTCCAGGTTGGAGCTGCCGGGCACGAAAGACCAGCCATCGCCGGAAAACTCGTAACAACCATGGGAAAGCACGATCGCGGAAGTACCAAAATGCGAGGCTTGGAATTCGAACAGGTAGTTGCGCCCATCCGCATGTCCGATGTCCATGGCCAGAAACGGCGTGTCGAAGCGCTTCCAAGTGTCCCTCGCGTAGTCCAGCAAGCCGTCCGGGGGAGTGAAATCAAACACGAATTTCTTGGTACCGCTGGCCCGGAAATCGCCCTTGCCGGTCAGCCGCTTCATCGTGTAAAAACGCTCTTGAACGGCTATAACGCGGTAGTCGCAATCCAAGCCGGGAATAAATTCCTGCAGCACGAAACAGGCCCCGGGAGTCATGTATTCCAGCCATTGGCGGGCATCGGCCGCAGGATCAAAATCCGGATAACCGGGATAAGACCTGCCCTTGCGCAAATACAGCCGCCGTAGGAAATCCAGGCGCTGGCGTAGTGTCAGGGGCTGGGAGAGCATCCTGATCCGCCTGGAAAGTTCGTCTTTGTCACGGCACAGCCAAACACCCCGGGAGTTCGTTCCGGAGGTCGTTTTGAGCACCAAAGGCCAGGAGAGATCCAGTTCCTCCCAGTTGGCTGCATCGCTGAGGAACCAGGATTTGGGCTCCAGAATCCCGAGTTTTTTCCTTAAAAGTTCGGCCCAGCCTTTGTTCTCATGGCTTAGGAGCAGACCCGCGGAGGGGATGATGCGGTTGTGGCGGCTGAGTTGCAGCATGACCGTGGCGATGTAGTGGCGCAGATGCTCGCGCTGACTGAAAGTGTAAAAGATGTCGCAGCCCTCTGTGGACGCGGCTTGATGGGCCAGTCTATGGATATCCCAAGCTTCGCAATCGATCCCAATATCCGCCAGGCAGCTCAGAAAGCGCTGTGTGTTGAGCGAAACCCAGGGTTTGCGCGACTGCCCGAAAAACATATCTTTCCCCGTGGCCACGAGCAGTTTCATCGCAACATCTCCAAAGCCGCTGCCAGAGCCGTTTGCGGGCTGATCTCGCGCATGCAGCGGAAATGCCGCCGGGGGCAGGACTGGTGGCCGTGTTTACCGCAGGGACGGCAGTCCAGGTTGATCTCCAGCACGCGGTCCCCCTCCCTGAACGGATAGCAGCCAAAACTCTTCACTGTGGGGCCGAAGATGCCCAAAACAGGCGTTTGCACGGCATTGGCCAGATGCAGCGGCGCGCTGTCGTTGCTGACCAATAGCCTGCAGTTCCTGATCAACCAGGCCGAACCCAGCAGCGACAATTCTCCCGCGGCATTGACAGCCGGGGTGCGCGAATCCTCTATGATCCTGCCGCAGAGAACGGCATCCTCCTTGCCGCCAATGGCCACGGCCTGATAACCGTATTCGTAGAGTTTGGCCACGAGGGAGGAGTAATGCCCGGGCAGCCAGCGTTTGGTGGCCCAAACCGAGCCAGGCGCGATGGCCACGAGTTTGCCCGGATCGAGGTGTCTGGCTTGCAGGAAAGCCTCAACCTTGGTTTGCGTGTCCACAGGTACGAAGATCTCCGTCTGATGGCCGAAGTCCCGGTCGCTGAGCGCTTTCAAGAGCAGTAATCCGCGTTTCACGACCGGCACACCCTTGGGCAATTTGACACTCAGCGTGGTAAATTTCTGACGGGGATAGCCCAACCGGATTTTGGCCCCACTAAGCAACATGATTAGTGATGAGGTAAAGGATACGTGCACTGACAGGGCCAGATCGTAACGCCTCTGCCGTAGTTGCCGGATGAGCCGGATCAGGGCTGGCCAACGCCGCAGCGGGTCTCTTTTATCAAAAAGGTAGATATGGCTAATGTGGGGATTATGCTCGTAAAGTATCCTGGTCTGAGGGATCAGCACAATGTCGAGTTCGGCTTCCGGATACAAGAGCTTGAGGGCGCGCGGCAACGGCGTACTCATGACCACGTCGCCCGGAAAGGCCGTCTGGATCAGGAATATCCGCTTGATATCCTTCACAGCGCCCTCAACAGATCAATATAGCTGTCGATCATGAGTTCTTTGTCAAACCGCGCCGCCTTGAGCTTGGCGCGCTCGCCCAATTCCTGGCGCAGAGCGGGATCGCGGGCCAGGGTCAGGATCGCCGCGGACAGGGCTTCCGGATCTTGGGGCGGGACGAGGAGGCCGTCTTGCTGGTCAGAAATCATTTCCGGGATGCCGCCAGCCCTGGTGGCAGCCACAGGCAGTCCCGAGGCCATGGCGTCCAGCACGGAAGTGCCCAGCCCCTCTTTCCTGGAAGCCAGGACGAAAATGTCGAAAGCCCGGAGAAAACCACCCACCTCGCTTTGCTGCCCGGCAAAAATCATCCCGCCCCCGAGTCCGCTTTCCGCGGCCATTCTTTTCATTCTGTCGAAGAGGATCCCCTCCCCCACGGCCATGAAATACAGCCGCGGCTCCTGTTTGGCGGCTAGCGCTGCGGCCCGGATGAAATTCGGATAATCCTTGTGCCCGGAAAAAGCCGCCACAGTCCCTGCCAGGATGGCGTCTTCCGGGATATTCCAGCTCTTCCTGAAATCTTTGTCCTCCGCCAGATCCGCAAACTTACGCAGGTCGATCCCGCTGCGGATCAAAGCTATCTTGCTCAAAGGTATTCCGTCGGAGACCAGCACCCGCCGCACATTTTCAGAGATGGCAACGATACGCTTGAGCGCTTTGGTGCGGTATTTCCAGCGGGAGAGACAGTTTCCGCCAACAGAGAAATCAACCCTGCGCACGGCTACCAGCTTGAGCGAAGGATAGAATAGTCTGGCCAACAGTCCCCAACTGAGGGCGTGGGCGCTATGCAAAACCAAAACTGAATAATCCTGCCTGCGGGCGAGGGAGGCCAGGCGCCAGGCCGCGGCCAGGTCCCACTCCCCGCGAAATGCCAGGGACACCTGCGGCTGTCTATGATCCCGGAAATACTTTTGCAACGCGGATCCCGGACGGCAAACGAAGCCAGTCTGCCAGCCCCTCTGCCGCAAGCCCTCGTAGAGGTAAACCGCCTGCTGCTGGCCGCCGCGCCAGCTCATTTCGGCGTCGACGTGCAGGACCTTTATTTGCCGAGTTGCCATAAGCGGTGATACTTGTACCAGATGCCCCAGGCGGAATCCAGACAAAGCCGGAACCCTTTGGCGCCGTCCAGGAAGCCCAGGCGCAGGAAATACATCTTCAAAAACTTCAGCTTTGCCCGCAGCAGCGCGTCCAGGGGATTGGAGCGCCGCCCCTGTTCCAGCTTGCGTTGGGCGGAAAGATCCCCATAGAAGCGCATCCTGGCGAAATGGTCCTGGCGCGTCGGATAGGTGTAATGATGCAGCCAGCCCTGGCAGGTCCCGGTTTCTTGAGTGGTGTGCACGCTTTCGTGGACAGCCCTGGCGTCAAATCCGCCCTGACGGCGGTCGAAGATGCGCAGCGGGGCGTCGTTTTGCCAGCCGCAGAAGCGGATCGGCTGGTCCAGATAGTAGGACAGCCTCTTTAAACGCCAGGCTTTGCCCTCGAAATCCCGTTCCCGCAAAGCCAGCAGCTCTTTCTGAAGCAGGGGGTCCGCCAATTCGTCCGCATCGATGGACAGCACCCAATCATAAGTGGCCAGAGCCACCGCGGCCTGCCGGGCTTTGCCAAAACCTTCCCATTTCTCCAGGGAAAAAGTTTTGCAGCCCAGGGACAGTGCCATATCGATAGTGTTATCGGTCGAGCCGGTGTCCAGCACCACGATCTCGTCCGCCCAAGCCAGGCTTTCCAGGCAGCGGCGGAGCCGGGCGCTTTCGTTTTTGACGATCAGGACCGCGGAGAGCTTTTCCATCGGCCTTTAGAGGCGTTTGAGCAGTTTGTAGTTGTGGAAGGTGCCGATCTGCCTGCCGCCGTTCAGATGGCGCTCGATCCAACTCAGCAGGCGGATCTTGAAGCGCTCGTGCTTGTGCGGTTTGCGCCAGGGATTGGGCTTCCCGGAATATTGCAGCTGGCCGCGCCAGTCCATCGCGGCGATCATTTCCTTCATTACGGCGGGATGCGTGCCCTGAAACATGGCCAGGCGGTCCAGCGGCCCGTAATCGAAGTATTTTGGGGCTTTGGCGTAATGCTCCCGGGCCCGCTGGCTGCCCCAATGCACAGTGTCCAGAGCCTGGCTTTTGTTTTGCATCAGGCGCGGCGGGCGCACCCAGCCGTAGTGGTAGATCTCAGCGTCCACGGAAGCGACCTTCAGTTTCCGGGTCCCCTCTTCCTGGCGCGGATTGTCGTAGTGGTCGAACCAGCGGAAGGACTGCGCGCTCTGGTAGGAGTGGATCTGCGGCAGCCTGCGTACAATGCGGATCTCGTGGGGATACCAGCCGTGGCCTTGATGGTAGTGGTCGTAATCGCCCCAAAAATGCCGGTACCTGAAGAGTAAACCCTCCACTTGCGGCTTTTCGAGCAACTCCTCGCAGCGCTTCTGGATGGCCGGCAGAAAGCGCTCGTGGACCACTTCGTCAGCCTGAAGGTAAAAGAGCCAATCGCCGCCGCATTCTTTCATCGCGATATCAGTCTGCAGGGAATTGATGATCCCCTTTTTGAAAAACTGTTCCTCCCAGACGGTGTCGATGATCCTGACCTTTGGCTCCCCGATGGCCGCGATCTCTTGCCGGGTCGTGTCGTCCGCGTCGCC
>JAKQNV010000109.1 GCA_029565595.1 Candidatus Cloacimonadota bacterium | reverse complement strand
AAGTGACCAGATGATCGACCACCCGCACCATTTCGCTGTATTTGGCTTCGGAATTCGTCTTCACCAGAAAGAGCATCTTCACTTTCTTTACTTCCGGGCTCGTACTTTTCCTGTTTATTTCTTCGCGCATCTCCACCTTGTCCTTGATCAGCTTGTCCAGGTCGGCATCGGAGAAATAGCGTGGTTCCTGATTGTTGATGCTGAGGAAGCCGTTTTCGGTGATCTCGATGCGGGTCATTTCCTGTTCGGTCAGCTTGATCTCGGTGGTGGACTGCTGTTGGCTGGGCAGTGCCTTGTTGAGCTGGACCTTCACGCCTTCCTTGACGTCGAACTTGGTGGTCGACATAAAGAAGATGATCAACAGGAAGGCGATGTCCCCGGTCGAAGCTGTCGGGATCTCAGCCTTTTTCTTTATTCTGCGGGAGACTTTCATTCTTCCCCCTTATCAAGACTCGATCAGGGCTTCTGTAACCTTTTCTGAGGCTCTCTGTATGTCGATGACCAAACCGTCCACCATGGTGGTGAACACATTATATATGAATTGGAGCGGGAAGGCGACGATCAAACCATATTTGGTGGTGATCAATGCGATCTTGATACCAGTCGCCACGATGGTGGCGTCCACTGAACGCGCTTTGGCGATCGCGTCGAAAGCGACGATCATACCGTCGACGGTTCCCAGGAATCCCAGCAGGGGGGCCACCGTAATGGAAGTGGACATTTCCACAAAACCTTTTTCCAGGTAGGACATCTCGATCATGGCCGCGTTTTCCATACTCTTTTCCACTGCGTCCACGCCGCGGTCAGCTTTCAGCAGGCCGGCATAAACAACGGCAGCAACAGGGCCGCGGGTCTTTTTGGAAATCTCCAGGGCTTCATTGATCTTCTTTTGCTTGAGCAGGGGCAGTATCTTGTTCAGATAGTCGTTGAGGTTGATCTTGGCGTAGGTCAGGGAGATGAATTTCCAGATCGCGTAGGCCAATCCGTAAATGGCAAAGAACAGGATGGGCCACATGAACGTTCCGCCGTTCAGGAATTCGTTGACCAAGGCACGTCCGAACAGGAATTCGGCGACAGCTTTGATACCGGTGGATTTCGCGGCGGTTTCGGTCGCTTGGGCGTAAGCAAGGCTGGTGAGCATCATGCACATCAGCACGGCAATCATCAGGATCTTTGAGAACTTATTTCTCATTTTATTATTCCTCCATGGATATTATTAAAAGTTAAACGACACACCCAGGGTGAAGCCGCGGAAATTGTTTACGTAACCGGGATTCCGGATGTAGCGGTCATAAACGTATTGCACTTCGGGATAGGTGTAGCCGGTGGTGGAATCAGAGATATCCTCGCCGGTTGCATAGGGTGAACCAGTCTTGGGATACACTGTCAGGACATTTTTGGTCTTGAACAGGTTTTCCACGTCGAAGAAGACCTTGATGTTCATCTTTTCCGAAAGTGTGAAGCCCTTGGTCAGGCGCAGATTGGCCTGGTGCGTAAAGTCCTTGCGCTGGCTGTTGGTGTCCAGATACTGGGTACCGATCGAACTCTGCGGGGTGTAGGGCGCTCCGGAGGCAAAGGACCAGTTGAAGTTGGCGCTGAAATCGTCCAGGGGCAGGATCAGGTCGGTGAAAGGAATGAAGAATTCCTCGCCCCGGCCGATGCGGAAGGTGTAGTTCAGGCTCAGGTTGTGGCGGACATCCCAGTCCAGAGGGAATTCGCGCAGGTTCGTGGCTTCGTCCTGGATCACGGTGCTGGAGTTGTTGCCCTGCGCCCAGGCCAGAGAATAGGCGATGGACCAGGTGTTGAAGTTGGACATGATCTTTTCCAACTGCAGGTCGATGCCGCGGGCGGAGCCGTAATCCTCGGATATGAAGCGATACCAGGTGATCTGGGGCTCTTGAGGATCCTTTTCC
>JAKQNV010000092.1 GCA_029565595.1 Candidatus Cloacimonadota bacterium | reverse complement strand
AGCGAGCGCGCCGTGACGTAGAAAACCGTGGGCAGCATTTCGCCGGCGATCTTGTGCATGTTGGGCAGCATCAGCATCAGGCCCTGCGAGGCGGTGAAAGTCGTGGTGACGGCTCCGGCGGAAAGTGCGCCGTGAACGGCTCCGGCGGCTCCGGCTTCGGATTGCATTTCGATCACGTCCACCGTGGTGCCGTTGATATTGGTTTTGCCGCTCGCGGCCCAGGCATCGGCGAGTTCGCCCATGTTGGAAGAGGGAGTGATAGGGTAGATGGCTGCCACTTCGGCAAAGGCATAGGCGACGTGCGCCGCTGCGGTATTGCCATCCATCGTGGCTTTGGTTTGCTTGGCCATGGAATAGCTCCTTATCTATCTGATTTTATAATAGTTTGTAAGATTTAAGCCATTAATTTCGGACCTCCCGTTTGTGTCAATCAAAAATCGCCGGAGGGCAAACCCATGCCTTTGTCACTCTGTCTTTTTCTTCCCCATCAGCCTGTAGATCTGCATCCGGTCCAGTTCGCCGAGTTTGCTGGCCTGCATGATGTTGTCGCCGGCTTCGTCCAGCAGCAGGCGGATGTAGCGTTTTTCCAGTTCGGCCTCGATCCGCTTCTTGTAATCCTTGAACTGCTGCCACTTGAGCGGGAGGTTGCGAAAGATGGAGCCCGCGCCAGACTCCGAGTCGGGAGCAAAATCATCGATGGAGAGATATTCCTTGTTGCAGAGCAGGACAGCCCGTTCGACCTCGTTTTCCAACTCCCGCACGTTGCCTTTCCAATCCCTGTTTTGCAGGTATCCAATCAGGGCCGGATGGATCCCCGCGATCGATTTCTGAAACTTGGCATTGAATTTTTTCAAAAAAGACATCGTGAGCAGCGGGATATCGTCCTTGCGGTCGGAGAGGGGCGGCAGTTCGATCGTCATCACCTTCAGGCGGTAAAACAGATCGGCCCTGAACCTTTTTTCCTCAACCATTTCCTCAAGATTACGGTTGGAGGCCGCGATGATGCGCACGTCGACAGAGACGTCCTGATCGCTGCCCAGCGGGGTCACGACTTTTTCCTGGATCACGCGCAATAGCTTTGATTGCAGCAATAGCGGCATTTCGCCGATCTCATCCAAAAAAACGGTCCCGTTGTCAGCCAAAAGGAGTTTTCCCTTTTTGTCCGCCACAGCGCCGGTGAAAGCGCCTTTTTTGTAGCCAAACAGTTCCGATTCCAGCAGCTGTTCCGGGATGGCGGCGCAATTGACCGCCACAAAGGGGGTCTTCTGGCGGCCCTGGTTTTTCAGGATATATTGCCGGTGGATCTCCCTGGCCACCAATTCCTTGCCGCTGCCGGTCGGTCCAATGACCAGGACATTGACGTTGTGCCCCGCCACCAGAGCTATCTTGGCATGCACGTCCCGCATCGCTTTGCTGTTTCCGATGATCGCGTGCGAGACGATCGCTTCGTCGGGATCGCCTTCCAGTTCCTGATAAGCTTCCGCCGTTTCTTCCGGTTGGAATGCGGCCAGGGCGGATTTGGCGATCAAAAACAGGATATTGCAGGACGCCTGGGTATTTTCGTCAAAAGCCAGTTCCCGCGTGGAATCGCAGTAAAAAATACCGACCAGTTTGTTGCAGGTTCTGACGGCGTAACCGCAGACGGTGTTGATGCCCAGGCCAAGAACGCTGGAATTGGGATCTTCATTCACGTATTGGGAAGCCGGGGAAAGGTAGATGTAGCCATCATGATTGGCCGCCACTTCCAGGATCTGCTGGCTGAGGATTATATTCCCCATCGGACAGGCGTTGCCGGAAGCGTCCACGGCAGACAGCGGGACCGGTTTTCCGCTTGCGTAAGACAGATAAATGTATCTGTCGGCCTTGGCCAACTTTTGCCAGTGCTCCAGGGTCAGATCCACAACTTCCTTTTCATCTCCGGCTTGGGACGTTTTTTCCAGAAAATCCGCCCAATACAGGGAGGGATTGCCCTGTAAACCGCTCTTTTCCAAAAGCATACTGACAGGTTTATAGGTGTAGAGATTCAGGGCTTCCGACATTTCTTCCCGGCAGCGGGAAGCTGCTTCCGAGGGAAACAGCCGCACGAAATGGGATAGGTAATAAAGGTAGGAATCCAGTTCGGACTGGGCCCTGAATTCCTTCATCTTTTCCACGATCAGGTTTATGTCGGAGTCAAAAAACGCTTTCAGGACAGGCACTTCGTCCAGTTCGCGCAGATAGAGCCCGGCTTGCAGGAAGCGTTTGCGGGCAAGGTAATAAAAGAAAAGTTCGCGGCGCAGGATCTCGTGCATCGTGCTGATATTCAGGTCGCATTCGCTCACGGTTTCATCGGCTTTTTCCGGTTCGCTAAGTTCGTAGAAATGCAGCAGCCAGGCGATGATCTCCTGGAACTGCAATTGATTTTCCCGGTTTTTGGGATCGGCTTTCAGATCTGTCAGGATTTTGACGGCCGTATTGATCTCGCCCGTGGCGAAGAGGGCTCTGGCTTTGATGATGTTGCCGTTGGCGTAGAGATTCCATTTCTGGTTGATATAGGTCAGGTTGATCGCTTTTTCGGTGTAGTAAAGAACCCTTTTCCACTCGCAGCGTTTGAGCTGGACGTCGCTGAGGTTCAGATAGGATATCGCTTCGAACTGAATATTGCCGTGCTGTTTGGCCTCTTCCAGAACGTCATTGAAGATCTGTTCGGCGTCGGTGAATTTTTGCAGGCCAAAGTACACCACGCCCAGGTTGTTCATCGCCCGGAGCAGGCTTTTGAGGTCTTTGTGGAGGCGGAAAAGTTCGATGGCGTCTTTGTAGGAGACGATCGCTTCATCAGGCCGTTTCAAAGCTTGCAGGACGATGGCCCGGTCCACCGCCAGCACGGCTTTCAACTGCCCTTCGCTTTCCGCGATGAGTTTTTCGTAAAGCGTGTTGGAGAGTTCGAAATGCCCGCAGATCCGCGCCAGAAAGGCCTCTTTCTTGCGCAGGTCGAAGGACAGGGATTTGACCCTTTTTCTGAGATGGCCGACGTACTCGTAGGCCGAATGGAAGTATTCCTTTTTGATCAGGTCGTCCACGTAGCGGGACCAATCTTCCAAAGCCTCATCCCGCCTGCCGTCGAGAAATTCGATCTCGCCGCTGATGTTGTAAAGTCCGGCTTTGGCGGAGTAATCCTTGACGCGCTCCAGCAAGGCCGGCTCAGGCGCGCCAATAGTAGAGCCTTTGGCTTCGTGGCGGATGGAGTTGCTGTCGAAATACAGCTTGCGGTTCAGAACTCCGTCCTGCACCAGGATGAACCAATTTTCCCAGATCTTTTCCACCAGGATCAGGGGCAGCGGGATCTTCAGCCAAGCTAAAAAATCCACCAGTTCGTTTTTGAGCGCGGCTGATTTTTCCTGTTTGACCACAGACAGCAGCAGGAGCCTGGCGTGGAAAGGCCTGGCAGTTTTCACTTGTTTCCTGATCTTGTCCTTGTCGGCAGCTGTGGCAGGAATGGCTGAGAGGATCTCAGCTATCTCCTGGGCAGCCACGGGCTTGAGCTCGCTGTCCTGGCTAAGCCATAACTGCAGGGCGGAGGTCCGGCTCTGGATCTCGTCGAAAAAACTCGTCTGGCTGAGTTGCCGGTATCTGCGCAAAAGTATTTTCAGCGGCTGTTCTTCCAGCCATTCCACAAAATGGGGCTGATAGATGTTTTTGTCCCTGTAACCGAAGGGAAAGGAGCGGAAAAATTCCTCAGGTTGGGACACGAATAAACTTTCGTCCAGGATCAGGAGTTTTTCCCCGCCGGTCTCCGCCCAGAGGGACAGCAGGTTTTCAATGACCTGGGGTTCGTCCTGATAATCGCAAACCAGGTTTTTCCTTTTCCAGAGCCTCTCCGCCGCCGCGGTCTGCGCGCGAAAAACGTAATTCTCGATGTAGCTTTTTTCCCAGGACTTCAGTTTGAGTTTATGCCTTTTAGCCAGAACCTCCGCCACTTCGAACGCTTTCGGCCGTCTGGACGGAGCATGGCAGAGCGTGGATTGGATCAGGCTGTCCTTTTCCAACAGCTCAACTTGCCGCTGCCACAATCCCTCCCTGCCGATGATCTTGTGGTATTCTTCCCTGCCGGTCATGTCCATGACCGTTTTGCCGTGCTTGCAATAGAACATGGCCATGCCCAGGGAAAAGACGTCGCCCGCGATATGGTTGGTCTGCCGGGTGATCTTTTCCGGCGCGGCGTAGGCTGGCGTGCCCCTGAAATTCCTCTCGAAATACAGGTTTACGGTGGCCAGGCCAAAATCGATCAGGTACGGGGCGCCGTCGCTGACCACGATGTTTTCCGGTTTGATGTCGTTCAGGCAGATGCCGCAGGAATGTATCAGCGACAGGCTGCGCGCGAGCTGCGCGAAACAGATCTCAAATTCCTCCCATTTTACGAAGGAACCGGGCGAAAGCGTTTCCCCCGGAATGAATTCCGTAACGATGGCGTTTTCAGCCGACACCAGATCGACCGCGTTGACGACGTTCTCTCCCTTGGCCGTTTGCAGAAACAGATATTCGCTGCGGGCTTCGGCGGCAAATTCCTGCCTGAAGCGCTTGACCATGTATCTCTTTCCGTCTGCGGCCTCGATCAGTGATGTAACGGCCTGGGGGCTGTCTTTCAGGATTTCCAGTGTCCTGGCTGTGCGGAGGGTTTCTGCGTTGAATTTCATGGCTCTGTCTTCTGTAACATTTTTGTTATAGCCTTTTCCCGGTTCCTTTTGTGTCAACATAAAAAAACTCCTTCTCCAAACCGGGGTCCGAAGAAGGAGTTTATCTTTAACAGAGGAGACTACTTCAGGAGGGTCATTTTGTGGCTGTTGCTAAAGCCGTTTCCTGACAATTTCACCAGGTAGATGCCGCTGGTCACGGCTTTACCCTGATTGTCGGTGCCGTTCCAGACGAGGTTCTGGATCCCGGCTTTGGCGTTGCCATCCAGCAAGGTCTTGACACATTGTCCTTTCACGTTGTAGATCTTCACCGAAACCGGGGAATCCTTGCTCAGCGAAAGGGATATCGTGGTGCTGGGATTGAAGGGGTTGGGGTAGTTGCTGACCTTGGAAACGACCACCGGGACGACCTGGTCGTCGCTGGCGGTGGAGGCGTTGATCGTCAGGTCGAGGTTGCTGTCGCCTTCCAAAACGAGGTCTTGGGTGACGGTCGCGTAACCGATCTTGGCGGCGATCACGGTATAAGTGTCTTCGGGAACGTTGGCGATCGTGTAATTGCCGCTGGCGTCCGTTCTGGCGAAACCGATGATCTCGTTCTGCGCGTTGGCCAGCATGACGATGACATTGCTCATATCATTGTTCGCGTTGTCGGTGATCTGGCCGCTCAGGTTGCCGGGACCGTCCGCGTCGGTGCTGGTCAGGCTGAAATCGATCCCGCCGATGTGGCCGTTGACGGTTACCAGGGTGGCGTCTTCCCAAGTCGACACATTGTCGTAGTAGGTGGGCGGAGTGTAGACGGAATAGGCCATGATGTAGTAATCGCCGGGGCGGACATGGTTGATAGTGTAGCTGCCGTTCTCGGAGATGGTGGAGTCTTCCCAATCCTCGTCGCTGGAAACGGCCACCACCATCACGGGATATTCCACGGGCTCGCCGTTTTCCGTGATGGAGCCGCTGATGCTGCAGTTCAGGCTGTCCTGGCGGGGGATCAGGTCGAAATTGATGTCCGTGTAATCCTGGTCGAGTTCGATCACCGTGGCCTGGAAAGGCATGTTGGCGTGGTCAAAGAATTGGATGCGGTAGAAATGGGTGGTATCCACGGCGGCCAGGGTATAACTGCCTTCCGGCCCGGTGAGGGAATAGAAGCCGTTGGCGTCGGTAATGGCGCAGAGTTCGTTGTTGAACATGTCGTCATGCATCGGGAAGTGATGGAAACCCATCCGGTCCGTCCTGACTTTGATGCCGGCCAGAGGGGCGTCCGTGGCGTCGTCGCGGACATAGCCGCTGATCGTGTAATTCACGATGACCGGGATGGTGATGTCGATGCCTGTGACATCCTGGTCAACCACGACAACCGGCACGGCCTGGTCGATATCGGTCGTGGAGGGATAAAACACCACCGGCGCCAGCGCCGTCCACAGGCTCACGATGTATTGTCCGGGCTGGACATTGGTGAAGATGTAGTTGCCCTGAGCGTCAGGATGCACCGCCATATGCATGTGGTTGTGCATGTTGGGATCGCGCGGCGGATCGTTCTGGGCGGTACGCAGTTCCACGACACCCTGGGTGACGGGCTGGTTGTCGGAATCCCGCAGCGTGCCGGAAATGCTGTAGCCGGCGTAGGTGCTGTCCGCCAGGATGTCCACGTTTTCGATCATTTCGTTGGCAATGACGGCCACTACCGCGGAATAGGCCAGCGGCTGGTTGTTTTGCCCCAACAGGCAGGCCTGGTAGGTGCCGACTGGGATGTTGTGGATGGTGTAGAAACCGCTCCAGCCCACATGACCTGTGAAGCCGGGCAATACGGTTGCGGGATCGTCGGGATTGACCAATCCGACGTGATCGGACATGTTGTTATGATGATCGTAGCCGATGACGTTGCCGGAGATAGCTCCGAGTTGCGCGGGCGGGGGAGCGTCGAAAATGATGTCGATGCTGTCAGTAATGGCGTCCTCGACGACGGTGAACTCAACAGAATATGCCACCGGCAGCTGGTCCAGGCCCAAAACGCAGGTCTTGTACTGGCCGGGCAGCATGTCGTGCAGCATGTAGAAGCCGCTGTTGTTCGTCATCGTAAACAGGTTGGGCAGCGGTGAATTCAGGTCGTCCAAGCTGACGATGCCCACGTGTGCGTGCGGTACAGCTTGGTTGTCGGGATTCAGCACCCGGCCGGAAACTCCGGTCATGTATTGTGGGGGCGGATCGTTGCGGGGGATGAGTTGAATGTCGATGCCAATGACTTCCTGGTCGTCGGCGTCAACTTCCACCACCAAAATTTCTCCCTCGGGGGATACGTAATAACTTCTCAGATATTCAGGCGCGATCGCGGAAACATGGTAGTCGCCGTCCTGAATGTTATTGAAAATATAATGGCCAGAGGCGTCGGTCTGCGTGGTCCGATAGAGCATTTCTCCATTCTGGCCGTTGGGAGCCATGCGCATGAGTTGCACAAAGGCGTTGTCGGTCGGTTGGGCCGTCTCGTTCGTGATCGTGCCGCTGATGGAAGCGGCCGCCAGGCTGAAGACGAATCCGATCAACAGCAGCGCGGTCAGCGCCAGGCGCGGGTTCCAGTTCAAAGTCCGTTTCATTGTAACCTCCATTCAAGGTTTTTTATTCTTCATGTACCGGTAACACAGGAATCATACGCAAGCCGCGTTCCAATTCCCGCAGATTTTTTATATTGTTGTCTGACAGCATGTTACAGATGGACACCACAAAACCCGTTGTGCGTGCCGTGTCACATAAATGTTGCGGAAGCGTCGCCGTTATTTGGCTAACATCCTGTTATCAGGTGGTTTAACTCTAAAATTGGCACCGTATTATCAATGTTGCACTATAACAAAGATGTTGCAACGCGCCGGATTATTTAACTGCACAAGCCTCTTTTTTGCTTGACAACAGGCCCCAGCCACCGATCGTATCCTGATGCGAAAAAGGATTTGCTTGACTTCGGTTCTGGTGTTTCTGACCGCCGCGATCATCGGCATCGGCTCGCGCAAATGGGACGACCGGCTGCCCGGATTTTTAGCCGCCTACACCGGCGACGCCATGTGGGCGCTGGCCTTTTTCGCCCTCTTCCGCGGCCTTTCCCCCAGATTGCGTTTAGGGCGGGTGGTTGCTCTGACCGCGGGATTTTCTTTGCTGATTGAACTGAGCCAGTTGTGGCATCCCGCCTGGCTGGACCGGATCAGGGCCACACTCCCCGGCGGATTGTTGCTCGGTTTCGGATTCCGCTGGTCCGACCTCGTTTGCTATGCCGCCGGCTGCGTGATCGGCCTCCTCATTTTCTTTATCGTGGAATCAGTAGCCGGCACCGACCATTTCTGAGCCTGACCCTTCGAACTGCACCAGATTGCGGACAGATCTGTTTTCTGTAGCGATATCATCTAACACTGCAGAGTACCTGAGATTCGGTTCACCAGTCACAAAGCCACATTTCGATTGACAAAAAACACCCGCCTTGATTCTGGAAAGTAGTAGCATTGGGGAGAAAAAGCAGTGAAAAAAGCGCAAGTCACCGGCGATTTCCTGACGGAAGAAGCCTGGAAGTGGAAGAGCATCGAAGACGCGTTCAGCGAAGTCCTGACTTTGCACGACTACCAGGAGATCAGGTTGCCCATCCTGCAGGACCGCGAAGTTTTGCAGAAAGGCATTGGCGCTTTGGCGGGCTCCCGCGAAGCGTTACAGGCGGCACAGCGGACCATCGACGTCTGCCCGCGGGAAACCGATTCCCATACACTCAGCCTGCGCCCCGAAGGCACCATCAGCATCCTTTACCACACCGCGTTGCATTCCCAAAAAGGCCAGGTCAGCCGCTATTATTACCACGGACCGATGTTCAAGAAGGCCCCGGATGGCAAGGCCCAGGAGTTTTTCCAACTGGGCGTGGAACTGCTGGGCAGCGACAGCCTCCTGACCGAAAACGAGGTCATCAGCCTGGGAATGAGGATCCTCAACGCGCTGGGCTTCCGCGACGCCAGTCTGAAACTGAACAGCTACGGCTGCGAGGATTGCCGGAGAAAATTCTTCGCCGATGTGCGCGCCAATCTGGAGTCCAACGTCAGGGATTATTGCAAAACCTGCTACGAGGAACTGCACCTCAACCCATTCGCGGACACCCGTTGCCAGGATAAAAGCTGCCGCCACGACCTGAAAGCAGGCCCGCAGATCGAGGATTATCTCTGCGCCAAATGCCGGGACAATTTCTCCCGCATCCGCAAGATCCAGGCTAATCTCGGCCATCCCTTCCGCGTCGATCCCCATCTCTACAAGAATTTCGCCTATTACAACGAGACCGTCTTCGATTTTTGCATCCCGCAGGAAGGACGGGAAATCACTGTCGGCGGAGGCGGACGCTACGATTACCTCTCCAACCACATCGCGAAGCGCAATTTGCCGGCTGTGGGCTTCTCCCTCGATCTGGACGTAATTTTCAGTCTGATGGAGGCGCGGCGGCTCTTCCTGCCTTTGCGCAAGAACTTTTCGGTCTATATCAGCGCCCAATCGCCAAACATGGAAATGATGCTGCTGCAGATCGCGCAGGAACTGCACGCGCAGGGGATCAAGACCGTCCTCGGCACGGACAGCCGGAACACCGCGGACGAACTGGCCAACGCCAAGTCGCACAATTGCGACATCATGATCACCATCCGCGAGGAAAACATCCGCGAAGGCAAATTGCTGCTGCATAACGTCAGCCGCGAAGACCAGGCCTACATTCCGCTCAACCATCTGACGGAATCGGTGGAGATCGCCCGCAAAACTTTGAAAAAATAGAAAGGAGCTAGACTATGCAAGCTGTGAACACCCATCGCGCCCCGGCCGCCATCGGGCCTTACTCGCAGGGGGTGTTGAACAACAGCATCCTCTTCGTTTCCGGGCAACTGGGCATCGATCCCGGCACCGGCGAAATGCCGGCTGGCTTTACTGAGCAGGCCAATCTCGTCTTTTCCAACCTCAAGGCCATCCTGGAAGCCGCCGGAATGGGTTTCCCCCATATCGTGAAAGTGACCGTCTTCCTCAAGAACATGGGCAATTTCGCCGCCCTCAACGAGATCTACGCGCGCAATTTCAGCACGCCCTACCCCGCCCGCGAGGCGATCGAAGTGGCGCGCCTGCCCAAAGACGGCCAGATCGAGA
>JAKQNV010000159.1 GCA_029565595.1 Candidatus Cloacimonadota bacterium | reverse complement strand
GTTGTCCCAGATCTCGCTCATGTCGTTGTCCAAAACTCTCGCGGGCTGGGGCAGCACGCCCTTGGGTTCGATAACGCGGTGGGTTCCAAATCTGCAGCCGCCTGTTTTCATGTTAAACTCCCTAAGATGCTGTGATCTATTCTTTTAGTTATGATTTAGCAGAACTTCCAATCTTTTGGCAAGGCACTATTTGTCAAGCGGAAACGCAATTCCCAGCCGTTTAGTAGGTGTGTTCGAAAATGACTGATCGCGTCGGTATCCGCTGGATGAGAGGAATAATATTTTATTCCATAAAGACCGACCATCCCCGCTCCTGCCAGGATCCGCCATTGCCTCCGGTATAAAGTCGCTTTTACTGGCTGGTGTTTTTTCGCTGCGAGGAAAGCGGCAGTTCGAAGATAGTGGGATAGGCCGAATCGTAGTAGAGGACACAGAGATTGCCGGAACCGACATATTGGAGCTGAACCATCCGCGTGTCGGTCAAAGGCCAGATAAATTGCTCCCGTTCGGCGTCGTATTGCACGCCCTCCCCATGCAAATCGTGCAGCCGCGTGATCACGTAGTCGTCCTGCTCCTTGGTGTTTTCCTTGCTATACATCACGAACCAGCCCGCCACAGCCTCAGTGGACGGATCCACGAAGAGGACCACGCTGTCCACAAGTTTGTTGTAATCGGAGTAGTACTTGACCATGTTACCCTCCACTTCCCCGGCCACGAAGCCTTGCTGCGACATCAAAGAGTCGGCGGTGTTCAGGTCGTCGTCGTAGGAAATGCCAAAGAGCCCGCTTTGGGCGGAAAGCATGGCGGCAGTAACTGCCAGGAGCGCGATCAGCAATATCTTTTTCATCATTCACCTTGTTCGGTCTTTGAATCCACAAATTGAGGCGCGGCGTTGGCGTCAATGAAAAAGGGGATGAGTATCCATACATCAGGGCACCAATACTGATGGGTGCCGGTGATTATTAGTCTGAAGCGAGCTGCATTTGCAGACAAAAAAAACCTGGAGCCCAAACTCGCTGGACTCCAGGACTCGATCAATGCATGTTATTTGGCCGGTGCGTCGCGTTCTGCCTTGACCAGGTAGAAACGCATGGTTGAGCCCAGCGTTACGTCGTAATAGGTGTTGGTGGTCGATCCGATCTGGCTGTAGGTGCCGTAGGGATCGTTCGAATCGTAGACCTTGTAGCGGGAAACCCAGATGGAATAGGTCCAGCTGAGCCTTCCGGTTGAACTACCGGTTTTGCTGAAGGACATGGAAGAGACCGCGGGCAGGGCGTGCCAGGTGAGGACTTCGGAATCGATGTTGTCGGTCTCGTTGGTTTCCTGGATTGCGCCCTCTGGATCGATGAGCAACCAGGAAGTCCAGGCGCCCGCGGTCATGGAAAACACGCCCGTGAAAGTATGGCTGCAGGTCGCTCCAGGCAAGAGGGTGGGGCAAGTGTAGTTGTAGTCGCCCGTTTCCGTCCAGCCGGGAGCTGTGGCCCGGTTTTTGAAGAGATGGATCTTGAAAGGCGTTTGCACGGGATTGGCAGAATCGTTCTTGATCACGACGCTGTAGGAAACCTGGTCCGCAACGTAGGGATCGGTACTGGACACCGTGAAGGTCTGCACGATCAGGTTGGGATCGTATCCGGTCCAGTTGATGCGGGCGTAGGCATCGTTCTCGTAAAGCGGTCCGGCGAAGCTGCCGCTGGATGAGAGGACGTTTACCGTACCGGCATTGACGGTCTTGGCGATGTTGTAACCTCCGCTGATCGAGGTGGGGAAGGAGATGCCGGTGATGTTCAAGGTCTGGTTGTTGTTCACCGTCAGGAAGGTCGCGCTGGAAGCGCCATCGCGGAAGACGCAGTTGTCAAAGTCTGACGCAGTGTTGACTGTGGCGCCGTTTAAGACGGTTACGCCGGTGCTGCGCAGATGCCGGAAGTCGGTATATTTCGCGGCGATATTGCTTCCCGCTTGGGCGATCAGATTCCAGTTAGCACCCGCTTGGCCGCGCATGGTGGCCAGATTTCCGGCCACCCCGATGCTTTGCAGGGAGCCAATGATGATCACCTGTTTGGAATTGCCGGTCTCCATCACGGAGCCGGAATCGAGATCCAGGAGCCCGCCGGTATTGACTGTAGTGTTGCCGACTACGCTTAATGTCTTGCCATTGACTTGCAGCGTGGCGGAGCCGATGTTGAGAACGTTGGAAGCGCTGACATTGTTCATCAGGATCAGAGTGCCGCTGGAGACATTCAGTGCGTAGAATTGCTCCGCAGCGCCGCTGGTGGAAATGCTGGCCGTACCGGAACCGGAAAAGTCCACGATGCTGGTGCCTTTGACAAATCCCGTCCCCGGCAGGCTGTTTGTCCATGAGCCCTGGATGGCGATCGTCCTGCCAGTGTTGTCCATCACCAATTGGCCGCTGGTTATTTGCAGGTTGCCTTTAATAAGCAGGTTGGTCATCAGTTGGACGGATGTCAGGTGATTCACTATCAGGTTGTTGACCCAATTACCGCTGGCGAATGACATGGCGTACACCATGGCCGGTACATTGCCTTTCAGTTCCAGGGTGCCCACGTTCTGAACGAAGGTCCCGCCTGTATTGGCGGTGACGGTCGCGCAACTCAGCTTGCCGGTGAAGCCGCTGCCTCCGGCGCCAAACACGATCGAACCGGTGGGACTGATGGTGATGGGATGGTTTGTCGCGTCCAGCCAGCCGTTCTCGATCATGATCATGCCGTCCAGCGTTATCGAATACTGCCCTGCGAGGGTGAAGTTAGCATTGCGCACGTCTAAAAGGGATCCGGCGGGAAAACCGGCTGTTCCCTGGACCACCGCCGCAACCGGAGCTGTCATGTTCAGGATGCCAGTCAATTGGAGATTGCCATTCACGGTGAGGGGACTGGAGACATTGAACACACATGAACCGCTCACGAACAATGTTCCATTCACCAAGACCGCAGAACTTGTGTTCGTAACGCTGGTACCCAGGCGCAGGTCAAAGAAGGCTCCTCCGCTGCTCGTGCCCACGTTGGCAGGCGGGAAGGGGCTGTTGACATAGACTACGCCGCTGGTGGGAGCAAATTCCGGGCGTTGCACGTAGAAGTCCCCGGCCACCTGGATCATGGCCCCGCTGGTGATGTTGGCGCTGAATGTGCTGCCCGGCTGGATGCTGATCCCGCAGTTCTGGTAGATCAGAGTGCCGCCGTTCATCTGCAACGAGCCGGGATTGAGTCCCCAGTTGGAGAGCGATCCCGCCCCGGCAGTGGGACAGAGGACGGTTATGGTGCCCCCAAGGATCAGCAGATTGGCATAAAGGTCGCCATTGCCGGAGGTGTCGGTCAGGTTCATCATCCCCGGGAAATTGCAGGTAAAATTGCCTCTCACGCAGTTATCGAGCAGGGAAAGCGCGGTGAACAAGCCGTCGGTGACTTTTAGCATGCCGCTGTTCCAATCGTAGAAATCGCATTGGACCTGTTGCATGGCTGTATTCATATTCAGCGATCCCGCGGCCTTGTTCAGTTCCAGGATATAGAAATTTTCGATGGCTGCACCGATTGTTCCCAACACGGTGATCGTTTGGTCGACCGCCGGAGCGCAGAAAACCACGCGCGAGGTCCCTTTCTGGAAGCCGCCGAGGCCCACGTTGTTGGTCCAGTTGCCGCGGACGAAGATGAAGTTGTTATTGGCGATGAAGGTCCCCAAAGTAATGGTGAAATTACCTCGGACGTCGAGGCTGCTGGCCAGCATGGGGGCGGCGTTGTTCTGCACGTCCAGGTGGAGTAGGTAACTGGCGCCGAGCATATTGATCGTCTGCAATCCGGGCGGGCCCACGAACACAAAAGTGCAGATGTTCTGGACGTCCTGGACCTGCAGCACTCCAGGGGGATTGGAAGTTAAGTTTCCTGTGATGTTTATGAAGTGCGGAGCGCGGACGATAAATGTGGAGTTGACCAAAATGTTGAGCGATCCTAGTATATTGATGGGCATACCCGGGAACATTGAAGTATAATCTAAGGTTGTCCCGGTTTTGTTGACCACCAGGTCAAACAGCACTGCGCCCCACGAATTGGATACGAAGGTGGAAATCGGTGGTGAGACGCCGATATTGGCGAAGATCAGTTGCCCCACCTGCATCTGGATCTGGGTTCCGGGATCGAAGGTACAGTTGCCGCCGATGGTCAGTTGCGCGCCGGGGTTGGAAGTGCATTGCAACCAAGATCCGGCGTACCAATTACTTATTGTGAAATTACCAGTAACCTGCGTGAAGCCATCCTGGAAGAAGCGGCCGATGGAGGTGAAATTGTTGCCCACTTGCAGCGTCCCGGCCGGTAGGACTGTGAGCATAAATTCGTTTCTCAGGTCCATACACACGGCGGGCATGGGCAACAGCGGTACCTGGCATTGGAACCAGCCCCCCACCGGCGGGATGATCACGAAATCTGTCGCGGTGGGAACCATGCCGGTGCTCCAGTTGAGCGGATTATACCAGTTGGTGTCCGTTGTGCCTCTCCAGATCACGGGTATCACTGTTCCGACGACGAAATTCATCTGCGGTCCTGTGTTTGTTTCGATGCTGTGGATGTTCAGCGGGGCAACGAAGCCCGGCATGCTTTGCGAGAAGGGATTGGGGTCAGTCGACTGGTTGAAGGCCGTCATGGACTGTTCCCAGGCGAAGGCTGCCCAGTTGATGTTCCCGTCAGGCGGGGACGATGGAACGTAGGGCCGGTAAACATACACTTCGTCCGGCGGCCCGCCACCATTTCCCCAAGGATAATATGCCTGGTCCACCCGGTAAAAGATCAGGCCGGAATTGGGTACCCTGGTTTCATAATAGCCCAGGGCCTTCCTGTATTCCATCCAGATCTCCTCTCCGGTGGGCATGAAATACCTGTAACAACTGAAGGGATTGCTGTACACCGCGCTCAAGGCGCAAGCTCCCGACGCTGGCAGCATAGGTGCCGTGGCAAACCAGCCTCCGTATTTCCATTTCATATAGGCCAGATGGTGTTGCGGAACTTGGTAGCAGGTATCCATCAGATCCCAGTAGCCGCAGGGATTGACGCCGCTCCAGGTGTAATGGTAGAGATCAGGAAAGCCGAGTGTGTGCGAGAATTCGTGGCAGACCAAGGCTGGATCGATGCCTCCACCATAGCCCACATACATAGGATCCGGATATTGCAGATTGAAGTTGTAATCCACAGCCTGGAACATGTTGATGAAGGCCAACGGAACGGCGGGGTAGGTGTTCATCTGCCAGGAATGCGGCCAGAACAGGGCACTGGTGGCATCGGCGGCACCGCGGCAAATGAAACTGACATTGTCCACCTGCGCGTCTCCGTCCGCGTCGATGATCAGTCCAGGCGGGATCATGGGAGCGATAAAATTCACCACATTGGCGAACATCGTGTGCAGCCGGATCCAGCCAAAGCGGTCCGGATCCGCAACCGGGCCGGGCGGATAGCCGATGGGATTGGAGGGGGACTGCGGATAATAGTAATTCCGGGGGTTGGCGTCCTGCCAGGATAGCACCATGGTTCCGGGCGCGGTGGGATAGAATGTGCTGTTCACGGTCAGTTGTCCGGCGCTTTCTTCCAGGAAATATCCACGTAGTGAGGCTTGGATGCTGGAGTTGTGCATGTCGCCGTAGAGTTGGAGAGCGTCCCCGAACTCAGTTTCCCCGGCAAAGCGGACAAAGATGCAGATGTTTTCGATGGCGCCGATGGTGGGAGCGCGGCCGTATTTGTCACGACCGATGCCGCGCCAGTTCTGGACTCTTTGCCTGAGTATGGACTCGTCTGGCATCAGGTTGGGAACCAGGCCGCGGGCGGCGGGATCGTCCTTTCCGGGGATGTAAGTTGTGGGCGAAAGATCCGGGCCCAGTTTCTGCGCGTAAACGTTCCAGCCCGTTTCCAGGTTTTTGATGATCGTGAAGCCGTTGGCGTCGTGGGCGCGGTGGTAGTATTCGTCGCCCGTCATAAAGCAGGGATACTTGCTTCCGTCCGGTTGCTCCAGGACGGTGGGTACATTGCGCAAGGGCGCGCTCCACAGCAGCGTGAACAGAAGCAGCGAAACCAATGAGACAAACACGGTTTTCATGGGCACCTCCAGTGCTTTTGTTTGAAACCTATCGATTGCCAAGGTCCCTCACCGAGGCAGGATACCGGTCCAGCGCAGTTCCGCGGCAATCTGTTTGCATTCACAAGATCAAGACACTCTATATATTTTATTACTATGCCAGAATCTGAATCAATAATCACTATGTCAAGCTATATATTTCAGTATTCAAGGCAACAACCTGAAACGCCTTTCCGTCGAGGAATTCTCTATCCGCGCTGGCCAGGGGAAAAATCGCCTTGACAAAAGACCTGCCTCCGAAAGGTTTTCCCATCAGGAGTATGCCACATGATTGAGATCATCGACCAAAATTGCGTGGGTTGCGGAGCTTGTATCCGCGCCTGTGCTTACGATGCCATCCGGCTGGAGGGCAAGCTGGCCGTCATCGACACCGAAAAATGCACCCTCTGCGGAGCCTGCGTCCAGGCCTGTCCCTTCGAGGCGATCGTCATCCGGAAACTGGCCTCTGAGCAGATCAATAAAAGCGAATTTCAGGGCGTCTGGGTTTTCGCCGAGCAGAAGGAAGGAACCATCGCGCCCGTCGTGTTCGAGCTTTTGGGCAAGGCCCGGGAACTGGCGGACCAACTGGAGGCCGAACTCAGCGCAGTGCTTTTCGGCTCCGGTGTTGAGGATCTGGCCTCGGAACTCATCGCTTTCGGTGCAGACCAGGTGATCGTCGTCGATGACCCCGAATTGCTGCATTTTCGCGATGTCCGCTATGCCAAAGCGCTCACGGAACTCGCCCAAAAATACAAACCAGCCGTCATCCTCGCGGGAGCCACCGTCACCGGCAGATCCTTCATCCCCCGCGTGGCGATACAATTGCATACCGGGCTGACGGCCGACTGCACCGGCCTGGAGATCGATCCCGAATCCGGAAACCTGATCCAGACCCGCCCCGCTTTCGGCGGCAACATCATGGCCCGCATCATCACTGCCAACCACCGGCCCCAGATGGCGACGGTGCGGCACAAGGTCATGGATCCCCTTCCCCGCGACGACTCCCGCAGCGGTATCGTCATCCGCGAACAGGTGGATTTCGATTTTGACGAGGAGGAGAGCCAGTTTCTGGGTTTTGAGCAGGAAAAGACCACCCTCGTCAACATCACCGAAGCCAATGTCATAGTGTCCGGCGGGCGCGGCCTCAAGGAAGCGAAGAACTTTGCTCTGCTGGAAGAACTGGCCGAAGCCCTGGGCGGAGCGGTGGGCGCCTCGCGCGCTGCTGTGGACGCGGAGTGGATCCCCTATTCCCACCAGGTCGGCCAGACAGGCAAGACCGTCAAGCCCAACATCTACATTGCGATCGGCATCTCCGGCGCGATCCAGCACCTGGCCGGGATGTCCTCCGCCGATTACATCATCGCCATCAACAAGGATCCCGACGCCCCGATCTTCAAAGTGGCGGATCTGGGCATCGTCGGCGACCTCTTTGAGATAGTTCCGCTGCTGACCAAACGGGCCAAAGAACTGCGGGCGTGAGCGCTCTCGAGGTCAACCGGATCTTCTATTCCCTGCAGGGGGAGTCCTCTTTCGCCGGCCGGCCCTGCGTTTTTGTCCGCCTCAGCCAGTGCAATCTGCGCTGTTCCTACTGCGATACTTCCTACGCCTGGGCTCCGGGCAAAGAAATGGCGGTCTCGGAAATCCTGGCTGAAGTGCAAAAATACCCCGCCAAACTGGTCGAAATCACCGGCGGTGAACCTTTGCTCCAGGACGAAGTGGCAGACCTTTTCTCCGCCCTTTATGACCGCGGATACGAAATCCTGCTGGAAACCAACGGCTCGCTCTACATCGGGGATGTGCCGGATTACGTGGTCCGGATCGTGGATGTGAAATGCCCCGGCAGCGGCTGCCCGGATAGTTTCATGAAGTGGAACCTCAAGCTGCTGCGTCCCCGCGACGAACTGAAATTCGTCCTCACTAACCATCCCGATTACCGCTACGCGCTGGATTTCATCAAGGCGAACGCCCTGGAGGGCTACACGATCCATTTTTCCCCCGTGACCAGCGTCCTGCCGCCGGAAACCCTGGCCGCCTGGATGCTCGAGGACGGCGTGAAAGCGCGCATGCAGCTCCAGTTGCACAAACTGCTACAGCTGCCCTAAAAATCCGCTTAGAAACTGTAATTGATCCAAACACCGCCCAGCTCCGGATTGGGTAATACTTCCAGCCGGGGAGTGGTTTTCAGCGTCAGTCGGGCGGATAGATAGCCGATCAGCGCGCCGGCGAAAACGTCGCTGGACCAGTGTTTCCGGTCATGCATACGAGCGTAGGGAGTAAGCAGCGCGAGTCCGTAAGCCGCCGATGGCACCCATTTCGTGCTTTTATACTGCTCCGCGACGATCGTGGCGACCGCCCAGACGTTAGTGGTGTGGCCGGAGGGGAACGAATCGCGGTGCCAGCTGAATCCGCTGCCGTTCCAAAACTCTTTGCCGTTCCCGGATTGGGGCCGTTGGCGTTGGGTGGCAAGTTTCAGCGCGGAGGTCGCCGCTCCCGACAGCATAACGCTTTTCAGGCTCAACCAGGCGGTGTCTTCCAGACGTTTGTCGTCGAAGATATAGCCTCCCAGGCCCGTGACCGCGATCGCCGGAATGGTGTATTTTCCGTCGCCCAACGTGTTTCCCACCTCCGCCAAAACGCCTGTGAACGGGCTTTTATTGCGCTGTACAATTTCGTTGATTTTCTCGTCGAACAGGTACAAAGCCCCGCCCGCAGCCAATATCCCGCCGGATTTGAGCCAGTCGTCCGTTTGCCACTGGAAAGGTTCTTTCACGGCGGCAACCACCGTTTCCGGATACGAAATCAGGTAAGCCCGGTAATAATCTCCCTCTTCCGCGCGCAGCTCCGTCCCTCCCAGCCAGAGGCAGAGGGCCAGGACGGCGGCGGCGATGTATTTTGCTATCGGGGAATTCATCTTATTCGCATCAATTTTGCATCTATACCCATATTTACCTGACAATTCCCGTTTCCGAACTTGTCAAGGCTTTTTCGGTTCTGCGCTGCCGGAGCTTAACTCCCGGACCACAAATTACACGAATTTTACGAACCTGGTGATATAAACACAGAGGCACAGAGACACTAAGACACAGAGAAAGAAAGTAACCAGCTATACCAGGATACGAGGCCTTTGTTACACTCTTTCACGCTTGCACGAACTTGCTCGAGTTGACGCTCGCAGGTTCGCTCGACTCATCAACGCCCTGCCTAGCCCCTCGGGACTATCTCCAGAGTATAAGCAGGAGTAAAGTAGCGAATGTGGGTTATTTCTTTGTCTGTCATACACATAATGTTTTTGGAGTGGAGAGGGCGGGAAGATGCTTTTTATCGTTCCAGCCTGAGACAGGCAGTAAGCGGAACACCGGTTTCAACAGGTCGGTCCTCCAGATTTATCTGGTTTTTTCAGCATCCACAACCCGCAAGGGTATATCAATTTGCATCTTTTAGCAGGATGAATCCGGCGGTCCGACCAGATGAATCTGGTGTTCCTTAATATGCGCATTTTTTCAGCCTGAAATGGCCTCAGAGCCGGATATCAACAAATGCGGTGCTGACGTTGTAGCCTCCCTCGCGGATGGCTGGCAGGCTTTCCAGGGCCTTTTTATAGGTATCCAGTTGGGCCTGGTCCTGTCCGCCGGTCTTGTAATCCAAGATGAGGGCCTGTTTGTTTTTAGTGTCCAGCATCAGGCGGTCGAGGCGTAATGGGCTTCCGCCGCCGTAGAGGGTGAATTCCGTGAAAACCTTGTCGTAGCCGGGCAGGAAGATCTTCTCCCGGGGCAAAGCGCGGCGCAGGGCATCCAGTTTTTCCGCGATCTCGCTTTGTGTGAAGAGGCTTCCGAAGCGGGCCAGGCATTCGCGTCCGGCGCGTTCGTGTTCCTCACTCTTATCCCACTTTACGAAGCTCAGATAGTGGTGGATGAGGTCGCCGATGAGGTTACGGCGGTCTTCCAGCCAGATCTTTTTCCAGTTTTTGGCTCCGGTGGGGTTGGGTATCAAGCCGGAGCCCGGAACCTGAGGCTGGCAGGGAAGGAATGCAGCAATTTTGGTGGAGGCAGGCGGAACCGGGATCGCGTCGCTGGGTTTGTTTCCCCGGACCAGATATGCCGGCTCTGCATAGACGAAGCGGCGCTGTCCGTCCTCTTCAGCGCCCATTTCTTGCAAGGAAGCCCGCGCGGCGTCGGCGATCAAGGTGGGAAGTTTCATCTGGTCGGGCTTGCGATTGGCACGGTAGGCCTCGTAATCGCCGCTGCCCTGATAGGCCATGCAGACATGCAGGGAGGTCTTGGCGCGGGTGAAGGCCACGTAAAGGGTGTTCAATTCCTCCAGCAGCGCGCGTTTTTCGGTCCAGTCCACGATGTTTTGGTAGCTAGAGTTGGCCAGGATGTCGTCATAATGGTAGGTGAGGGCGTAATCCGCGTAGGTCTTGAAGTCGGGGGAAGGTTCGCGCAGATACCAGCTGAGGTTTTTGCCCTCGAAGCCCTTGCGTCCGCTTAGGTTGTAAAAGACGAAGACGCGGTCGAACTGCAGTCCCTTGGCCTTGTGGATCGTGAGCAGCTGGAGGGGCTTTTTACCTTTGACGGCGACCTGTTTGAGGAATTCCTGCGCCCGGTTCGCGTCCAGGTAATCCAGGAAAGCGGGGATGGACTTGTCGCGCTCGCTTCTGGACAGCTCGAAATTCCGCAAGAGGGAGAGGAAGGCATGGATGTTGAGGAAATCGCGCTCGGAGGGCTCCACATTCCGCAGGTGGAGATCGAGGAAGCGCTGGCAAATCTCCGAAAGCGGACCCGCGGAATCCAGCGCCAGAGCCTGCAACTCAGCCGCCACCGGAACTTCCGAGAAATCGGGATCGCGCTCGAGTTCCCTGGCCCGGGCGATGAGATCCACCACTTTTTTCAGCGGCGCGGCCTTGAGCATGATGTAATTGGAGCGCAGCACCTCCAGAAAATCCAAAGGATCGCCAAAAGCCAGATAGCGCAGCCAGGCCAGCAGCGGCGAGATCCAGGGATGGTCGGGCAAAATACTGGAAGGCTGGAATATCCCAGCTTGGCCGGCTTCCTCGATGAGCTGCTGCAGCAATTCCAGTTCCCGGCCCTTGCGGCAGAGAACGGCCATTTCCTGCTCCGGATGGCTCCGGATTTCCGGGACGAGGGAATGGGTCACAAAATCCCGCATGACCTCCTCGAGCCGCTGCCCCTTGTCGTTGTAGATGGTGTAGGGCACGGCGCTGTATTCGAGTTTCGTAGGGTAGTCGGGGTGGTGCACCTCGCTCTGGCAAGGCTTATATTCCCAATTGAGACCGCGCTCCCGGAGATGATCATGGATAGGCTTAAAACCAAAGACGGAATTGATGAAACGCAGCATGGAAGCGCTGCTGCGGTAGGATCTGTCCAGAGGTTCGGGTTTCACGCCATGCAAAGCGGGAATGATCTGGGGCAGGTTGAGGAGCAGATCCCTTTCCCCGCCGCGCCAGCCAAAGATGGATTGCTTCTCGTCGCCCACGACCACCAAGCCGGAAAAGTCCCTGCTACCCTCGCCGGAGGTTACTTCCTCGATGATGGGCCGCAGGATGTTGAATTGCAGCAGCGAGGTGTCCTGGAATTCGTCGATCAGGATGAAACGGCTGCGATGCGAGAGGAAGAGGTAAAACTCGTTGGCGATGTTTTTGTCAGTAAGTTGGAACTGGGGATTTTCGCCCTTGAAGAGCGCTTCCAGGGTGTACCAGGCGATGTCGTTGTAGGTGAGGTTTTTGTATTTGTAGATCAGTTCGTCGTAGCGGTCGAGGACGGCTTTCCAGATGTCCAGGATCTCCCTCTGCTCGGGCAGGAACAGCGCGTGGACGAGATGATCAGCGAGGCCGGACAGGAGCTGGGTTTGCAGGAGATTCAGCCGGGCTTTGAGTTCTTGATGGATCTTCTTGGTCAGTTTGGCGCCGTTGTAGACATTGCTGTTTTTCTTGAGCTGGCCCGCGACGACCTTGTAGAGACGGTGGCAGCCTTGCGGGGTGGAGCAGAGTCGTTCCAGCCAGTCAAGGACAGCGTCGTATTCCTCGGGGAATCTGGCAGTCAGTTTCTTCAGTTCGGAATTGAACATTTCCTCCGGCTTTTGGGCGGCGAAATTGGCGGCTAGAAAGCCGACGAACTCGCGCAGGATAGCTAGGAACGCCTTTCTGAGCGATTCCTGTGTTTCCGGACCGGCGTGCAGGAATTGGTAACTGAGGGTTTCCGTCGATTGAGGCTCGCCCTGTTCGGTGATCTGGTAATAAAGCCAGCGGTTGTTGATCATCGAGGCGAAGAATTTACGGTATTCGTCCAATGATGGGCTGACCTTGCGGCGCAGCAGGTTTTCCAGTTTGGGCTTGAGTTCGGAGCCCATGAGGTGTTCGAAGAGCAGGGGAAGGCGTTTTTCCACGGCCTGTTCGTCGATGTCGAAATTTTCGATGCTGCGCAGGGGACGCACGATGTTGCGGAAAATGGCGCCGATATAGGCGTCGATGGTCATCACCTGCAGTTTTTTGCGGTCAGCGGCGATCTCCTGTTGGGCGCTGAGCAGGCGCGCTTCGTCTTCAATATCCAGTGCCGGCGGCTCTTTTTGGGGCCAGAGGGAGCTGATCAGCGCTTGCTTTTCTTTCCTCTGATCGTCATCCCGGGGTACGCAAACCAGGAGGGCAAGATGCTGCTCGACGCGTTCGCGGATCTCCGCCGTGGCCTTGCGCGTGAAGGTCAGCACGAGGATATTGTCCAGGCTGAAATCAGTTCCCTTGCGGTAATTATCGAGCAGGATGCGGATGTATTCCAAAGCCAGGCGGTAGGTCTTTCCGGTGCCGGCGCTGGCGGTGATGATGGCAAGCGGTTGGCGGCTCATTGGGCACCTCCCGCGGCAGGATGGTAAAGGTCGGCGCGCGTTATCCCACGCAGTTCCTGGCGGGCTTGGACGTTTTTGCCCTGGCCGTAGCCTTTGGTTATCACGTCCACCAGATCCTGGGCCAGGCGGTCGCGCCACTTTTCGCGTTTTTCCTCAGAAGTCGTTTCCTCGTGTTTTTCATCCAGGATCATCCAGAAGGTGGAGAACAGTTCCTGGTTGTTGTATTCGCCGTTCAGCAGGTAATAATAGAACTCATAGAGCATCAACTGGTCCGCGTCGTGGGAGCCGGTCTTGAAATCCACGATCAGGTTGCGTTGGGGGGATTCCATCCTCAGGTCGGCAATGCCGCGGATGGCCAGTTTGTATTCAACGCCGTCGACCTCGCGGGTGAGCAATACTTTGTGCGGTTCGCGAAACGCTGTCCGTTCGGCATCTTCGGGGATGAGTTCAAAAGATGTATCCTGCAACTGGGGGACCAGGAAATCCTTGAAAAACTCGCGCATGGAGCCTGCCAGGCGGTCGAAGATGACGCTGGTCAGGAATTCATGGTTGTAGTTCTTTGGCAATTTGAAGTGATACAAACTGGCGCCGATCAGCTTCGTAAGTTCGGAGGTGAGCATCATCTGCGAATCCAGGACCGGGGCGAGTTCGGAAACTTGCCGGTGTTCTCCGGCCAATCGCGTGAGCACCCTGGCCATGTAATCATGTAGCAGGGCGCCGTGGAGCTTGCGGGAAATGGTTTCCTCGGGACGGAGTTCCACCCGCTGCAGTTTGCCGTGGTATTTGATATACCAGACGAAGGGATTTTTGTCCAGTTGGGAGATGCTCTGATAGGAGGCCTCGAGCTGGCATTCCGGCCCCAGATCATCTTCCGGGTTAGGCGGCAGGACGAAAAACTCATTGGGACGCTCCCGCAGATCCTGTAAACTCGCGCATTGATCGGAAGCGGGAGAGATGCCACGTTCCGGAGAACAGTTTTGCGCCCGGGCGAGATAGAGATCGCGGACGGTGGGGGTGGGGGCCTGGGATTGAGCCATGATCCCGGCCAAGTTATCCCCGGCAAGCGCGGCCAGCAGTTCCGTGACGAAGGAGCCGGGTTCGATGTCCTTCTCCTGGTCCCGGTAGGTGAAGAGGTAGACTTTGTGGGAGGTGAAGACCTGGCGGAAAAAGTAGTAGCGTTCGCGCTCGCGCAGTTCGGCGTAGTTTTTCAGGCCCAGCTTGCCCCGCTGGTATTCGTTGAAAAGCCAGGCTGGAGCGGGGTTGGAAGGATACTGGCCTTCGATGGCGTGGAAGAACACCGTTGTGTCGTAACTGAGGTCGCGCAGATCCAGCAGGTTGCTGATGTCGAAGCGCTTGCCTTCCGGGCTGGGGCTGGTTTTGTAGCGGATGGCGGCGCTGGTGAGGGCTTCCAGGAATAGTTGCAGGATATTTGCGGCGAGGGCGATCCCTTCAGAGGCGAACAGGCCCTGCCAATCGCTGACCACGGGGATGTGGGTCAAACTGGCGAAATTGGCCAGGCGCTCATAAAAGCGCTCCAGCACATCGCTGTAAAGGAGTTCCGGCTCTGCGCACATGGCCTGGATGGACAAGCCTCCGGGAGCGTCGATGAGGCCGATCAGTTCTGCCGGCGTTCCGACAGAGGCGAGTTTGGCCAGCAGGTCGAAATGGGATTTCAGAAGTTCGGGCAGCCTCTCGTAGATGCCCTTCAAGCCCACGGTCTGGAAAAGCTCCAGGCTGCTGTCCACATAGAGGATATCCTGGCTGAGGAGTTGCCTGGCTTCCTCCAGCAGTTCTGAGCGTTCCCTGCGGCCCCAATCCGGCCGGTAATACCGCAAAAAGCCCGGTTGGCAGCAGGCGGCGACGATCTGGCGCAAAGGGACGTAGATCTTTTCCTGCGTGGCATCCAAAGCCTTGAGCTGGGTAAACAGGATCTGCAGGAAGGCGTAGATGCCCGTCTCCACCATGCTTTGGGACTGCGAGGCGGCAAAGTACTCCGGACTGAACAGCCTTCGATAGTGTTTGGAGTGGAACTGGCTGTCCACGATGACGCTTTCCTCGCTGGCCGGAACGAGGTATTCCAGAAAAGTGAGTACCATCTGGTCTTCGTTTTCGCGCTCGATCACTTCCACTTTTTTGGTGCGGATGTCCTGGGCATTGATCCTCTCCAGCGCGACCTGGGGCGATTCCAGCTGCTCAGTTCCACATCCCTGTCCGTCGGTCTGGAAGATGATGACGAGCTCGTTTCCCTCTTTTTCCAGGGCGGTGAGCAGCTCTTTCTCCAGTTTGCTGTAGTAATATTGGTTCACGAAGATGTAGCGGCAATGGCCTGTTGGCGGTAAAAACGCTTCGATGCGGCGAGAGAAGATGGGGTCACAAAGCCCGGACTGATCCAAAATTTCGCGGTAGCGCGCGCGGACGTCCAGGATCCTGTCCAGATACTGTTCCTGCCAGCCCAGCAGGACCAGCCCGAACGAGGTGGCAGTGTCGCGCAAGGCGTCCGGATCAACGCATTCGTCGCTCAGTTCCTCGAAAAGTTGGAAGAAGTGGTTGCCCCATTCCACGATGTCGAAATAGCCGCCGCTGTGGAAATATTCGCGGTCTTCCTCCGAAAGCGACTGATAAAGGCAAAGCAGGCGCCGGTCGTCGCTGGCCACGGGTCCGGGCGGTAAAAGCAGCGAGTTTTTGAATTCTTTCATGGAGAGAAATTCGCAGTCCTGCAAGCGCCAGTCCGGCATAAAACGCTGTCTGGCCTGAGCGGCGGAGATCTCGGTGGGGAAAATGAGTTTACAGGGGTCGCTGGCCTCGCCAAGCGCGGCCTCGATCAGATCATCGGCGAAAGTGACATTGACTATACGGCGCATAAAAAACCTCCCGTGCCATATCAGATATCGGATTGAAGCGTGTGGCGCCAGACCCCAGGGCAGTCCTGTTGCGGATAAAACCTGAGTTTCAAGCCTGCCATCGGTAGCGTTGCCCCGCTTCACAAACCAAATTTACTATAACCCGCAGACTCCGGTTTTTGTCAAGTTTTTCCGGGGCAAAGGTGTCCCAGGGGGCAATCGGCGCATTTCGGGACCGGTTGGCACAGGATTTTGCAGTGATGGACGATCTGCGCGTGGAAATCGTTGTAGAGGCCGGGATCCACAGGCAGCCTCGCGCTGAAGTATTGCTGCCAGTCCGGGTAGCTGTCTTTGGCGGGAGTGAGATCCAGTCGCTTAAAGAGCCTTCTGGTGTAGGCATCGATCACGAACACGGGCAATCTGCCGGCGTAAAGCAGGATGGAATCGGCTGTTTCCGGCCCCAAGCCCTTTAGGGAGAGGAGTTGGTGCCGGAGTTCCGGGACAGGGGTGGAGAACATCCGTCGCCAGTCAAAATCGTATGTGGTTCCGAACCAGCGGGCAAAAGCCTTGAGTTTTTGAGTTTTTTGGTTGTAGTAGAGGGTGGAGCGGATGAGCGGCGCGATGTGCTCAGCAGGAGCCGCAGCGATGTCTCTGAGGGTGAGGATCCCCTGATCCCGCAAGCGCGCCAGGGCGGTCTCCACGTTTTTCCAGGCCACGCTCTGAGTGAGGATGGCGCCGATGGCGATCTCGTCCTGCGTTTCGCCCGGCCACCAGTTCCGGTGTCCGTAGAAGCCCAGCAGGAGCTGGTATATCCCCAGCAGATCCGGTTGTGTTCTGTTTTTTTTGTTCACCTGGCAAGCGGGCATTTCCCCAGTAGCTTTGTCAAGGGCAAATTCCGATATTAGTATCAACTCCCTGAACGCTGGTGTTGTGGCGTCTCAGTCCGCCCTGAGATCCATCATCCCAACTTCCTGCCAGCTTCCAATCGAGTTCGCGTATGTTTGGCGGGAAGTCGGCGGGATCTGTAATAGTTGTTTTGATAAGAGCTTTCAGGGCGGGACCAGCCACTAAACCATTGGGATAAATACACATACAAAAAGCCCCGGATACAAGTCCGGGGCCTATCGTATTTGCCTTTTTGGGAGGCGTCTGCCATCCCTTGAGAAGGCTTTATTTCATCATGATTATTTTGCCGTTGCGGGTGAGATTGGCGCTGTTCATCCGGTAATGGTAGATGCCGCTGTCAACCTTGAGTCCGTTGGCGTCGGTGCCGTCCCAGATCAGGGAGGCGTTGCCGCTGCCGTCGGCCGTGGTAACGTAGCTCTTGACCAACTGGCCTTTAAGGTTGTAGATTGAGAGTTTGACTGCGGCGCCGGCCTTGCTTTGGATGCTGAAAGCCGCGCTGGTGCTGAACGGATTGGGCGAAGCGCTGACTTTCACCTGGGCGGAGGCGATTTCGTCGTCATTGGAGGTGCCGATCGTGATGGTGACGATGTTGGACGGATCGGAGAGCATGTAGGGATCGTTGAACATCGAGCAGATCCAGTATTCATAGGTTCCGTTCGGTACACCGGCATCCGTGAAGGTGAGCGTGTTGGGATTGGTGATGGTGGAGATCGTCAGTCCGTTGCGGTAGAGGCGGTAACCCATCAGGCCGCGTCCGTTGTAGTGATTGGGCCTTTCCCAGGTCAAGACCACGGTGTTGGGCGGATTGAGCACGCCGGCCAGATTCTGCGGAGCCGGCAGGACTTCGATCGGATCGGTGTAAGCGCTCATGACCTGCGTTCCGGCCATACCGTGTTGGTCCACGGGCGTGACGGCAAAGGCCAGGCGCAGACCCAGATCCGCTTCCACGGCGTTGTAAACGGTCTGCGTGGCTCCGGTGATGGCCACAGGAGTGTTGTTCACGATCCGGTACCATTGGAAGAGCGAGGTGCCCTCGACATTGCCGTCAGGATCGGAAAATACATAGGTCCCCGTCTGCGGCTGATACAATATCGGCGGTCCGGTGATCACCACATCGTTCGCGACCGGAGGGGCGTTGTTGAATCCGGTGCCGGTCATGGGAATTTCAATGTTGGGATGGTTGTAAAGGTTGCTGACGATGGTCATCGTTCCCGTGTAATCCTGCGCCGCGGTGGGTGTGAAAGTCACATCCAGGGTGATGGACTGCGTGGCAGGAATGCTGAAGCTATAGGCGCTGCAGGTGAAGACGGGATTGTCGATGGCGATGGTGCCGGTGGCGGTGGTGGCGGCAAAGTTGGTGATGGTCATCGGGATGGTGTTGCTGCCGCTGACGAAGACATCCGGGAAATCAAAGCTCTGGTGCGAGATGGGATAAGCGCCGACCAAGGCTGCCAGGGAGTATTTGACGCCCTGCAGGATCTCTTTGGAGGTCATGTTTTGCAGGAAGAACACTACTTCGCAGTTAGCGATGTTCCAACCGGCGTTGGGGGTGAAATTCAAATTGACAGTGGTGGTCTCGCCGGTGTTCAGATTGATCAGGGTGCCGTTCTGGTCCGGCGTCATCAGGCGGTTGACGTTTTCCACGGTGGTCTGGTTGAACCACACTTGGGCAATGCCTGATTCGGTGAGCACGGCGTGCAGTTTGACGTTGGTATTGGTATCGGCCTCGGGTTTGGAAACGGTGACCGCCGCGGTGTACTGGTTTCCGTTTTGCGAGCCCACCGCGCTGAGGCTGTAATGCGAGGGCACGGCTATGCGGGAGGTTACCTTCGGCAGGTAATTTGAATACATGGATGTGGTGTTGCTGCCGCCGACGGTGGGGTTCAATCCGTCAAAAAAGGCGGTGGGATAGCCTGTGATGCCGTAGAAGCTGTTGCGTGCGTTGGAATAGGTGTTGGCATAAGTGTCGCCATTGTGGTTTTTGATAATGGCAACCGGTTGCCCATTCTGCAGCAGGTCGTGGCAGCCCATGGCCGCTCCGGGACAGAATTGGCACCACGTGCCGGTGCCGACTTCCACGACAACCAGGTTGCGCGGGACGGCGTTCAGAGCCGCCAGCAAACCCAGCAGCGCGATTAGAACTAACAAGGACTTCTTCATGTTATCTCCTCATGTTTGTGGATACAAATCATCAAATACAAAATAAGCAATTTCAAAGCCGAAGGCACGCTATTTTATCCTGTCAGGACCGGATTCAGGTATTTGGGCTCACCATTAGGTCCCTGGCGATGGCAACAAGTTCATGCGGCTCATGCACCAGGAAATCAGGTTTGAGACTTTGCAGATGTCCCGCGGAATGCAGGCCCCAGGCTACGCTGACGATCCGGACCTTGCTTTTGCGGGCGGCTTTGATGTCCCGCGCTTCGTCCCCCACGTAGAGCACGTTATCCGCGTCCATCCTGTGTTTTCGGATCTGGCTCAGGATGTTGTCGTGCTTTTTCAGGATCCCGCCGGTGCCTTCCACCCAGTCGAAACATCCGATGTTGTTGTGTTTAAGCCAGGCTTCCAGGTTGTCCGTGCGGTTGGAGCTCATCAGCGCCAGCGAGACGCCCATCCCATTTATTTCGTTCAGGACCGGCACGATCCCGGCGCAGGGCTCCAGGTCGGGGATTATTTTGCGGTATTCGCTGAGAATCACGGCGATCGCAGAACCCAGTTTGTAAAAAGGCAGATGGGTGACGCGGACCGCCCGGGTGAGGGGAAGGTCGCGCATGGCAGCGAATTTCTCCGGAGAGATCTGCGCGAAACCGTAGCGGGGGGCCAGTTCGTTGATCAGGTCCCTGATCTTTTCTATGGAATTGGCGACCGTGCCGTCGAAGTCAAAGATCAGCCAGGGCTTCATTCTTCCTTGTTCCGGTGGGACAGGACCAACTGGTAGGCATGGTTGCGGCTGACGGAGAAACGCTCTGCAACTTCCAGAGCCAGGGATTTCAGGCTGGCCGCTTCGCTCAGGCGCTCGTCAATATACTTTCCGATCTCATCGTCATCCGTTTGCACAGCCGATTCCCGCCCCGCGACGACGATCACGAACTCACCTTTTTCCGTCACTGTCCAATCGCGCAGAACCATTTCCAGATCGCCGCGGATGAACTCCTCATACAGTTTGCTGATCTCGCGGGCCAGGCATATCTCCCGGTTCCCGCAATGGGCAAAGAGATCCTCGAGTGTCCTTCTGACGCGGTGCGGCGCTTCGTAGAGGACGGAGGGAGAGGGATGGTCGCGGACTCTGTCCAGCCTGAGTCTGCGCTCTTTGAGTTTGAGCGGGAGGAATCCCAGGAACTGGAACTCCGAGCAATCGAGCCCGGAGGCGGTTACGGCCGGGATCAGCGCGGTTGGGCCGGGCAAAGGTGTAATGGTAATTGATTTGGCGATGGCGGCCTGGATAAGCAGCAGCGCGGGATCGGAGATCCCCGGACTGCCGGCGTCCGTGACAACGGCGATTTCCGAGCCGGCGTCCAGCAATGCGAGGATCTCCGCGAGGCGCTGTTTTTCGTTATATTTGTGCAGGCTGAGCAGCCTGGGCGGCTTGATGCCGTATTGGGAAAGGAGGAATCTAGTCTTGCGGGTGTCTTCGGCTGCGATCAGGGCTACCGATTTCAAGGTTTCCAGGGCGCGCTGCGTGATGTCGCCAAGGTTCCCGATCGGCACTGGCACAAGATAGACGCGACCCGCGGGCACATCCTCCCCCTAGATCAGTTTAAGTTCTTTTCCCACTTTCTTGAACGCGGCGATGGCCTTGTCCAGATCTTCGCGGCTGTGCGCGGCGGAGAGTTGCACCCGGATGCGGGCCTTGCCCTTGGGCACGACGGGATAGACGAAACCGATCACGTAAATTCCTTCCGCGAGTAACAGATCCGCCATTTGCATGGCCAGTGGCTCGTTGTAGAGCATTACAGGTACGATCGCGGTGTTGCCGGGAACGATGTCAAAGCCGGCCTTAACCATTTCCTCACGGAAATAGACGGCGTTATCCCAGACCTTTTGGCGCAGTTCAGACGAGCCGGTGAGCATGTCGATGACCTTGATGCTGGCCCCGACCACGGCGGGCGCGACGGTGTTGGAAAACAGATAGGGACGGCTGCGCTGGCGCAGAAGTTCGATGATCTCCTTGCGTCCGGAGGTGAAACCGCCGTTGGCACCGCCCATGGCTTTGCCAAGTGTACTGGTGACGATGTCGACGCGTTTTTGGACGCCGAATTGTTCGGGGGTGCCGCGGCCGTTGGGTCCGATGTAGCCGGTGGCGTGGGAATCGTCCACCATAACGAGGGCGTCGTATTTATCGGCCAGGTCGCAAATTTCCGGCAGTTTGGCCATGTCGCCGTCCATGGAAAACACGCCGTCGGTGCAGATCAGGCGGTATTTCAGATCTTTGGCTTCTTTCAGGATGTTTTCGAGTTCCTGCATGTTGGAGTGCTTGTAGCGGAAGCGCTGGGCCTTGCAGAGCCGCACGCCGTCTATGATGGAGGCGTGGTTGAGTTCGTCGGATATAATGGCGCTTTCCTCGTCCAGGATCGGTTCAAAAACCCCGCCGTTGGCATCGAAACAGGCCGCGTAGAGGATGGTGTCCTCGGTGCCCAGGAATTCGGAGATCTTTTTCTCCAGATCTTTATGGATCTGCTGCGTGCCGCAAATAAAGCGCACCGAGGCCATTCCGTAGCCCCAGTCGTTCATAATGTCCTGCGCGGCTTTGACCACTTCCGGGTGGTTGCCCAGCCCCAGGTAGTTATTGGCGCAGAAGTTCATAACTTTTTGCCCGCTGCTGACGCCGATATTGGCGCCCTGGGGCGTGGTGATGATGCGTTCGTTTTTGTACAGGCCCTGCTTTTTCAGTTCCTCGAACATGTTTTGCAGGTCAGTTTTCATTTTGCCGAACATGGCAAACCTCCATGATATTATGTTTCATTTCCGGCACATTTTTCGGGGAGTCCGATTCAGTCAATAAAAAAACTCCCCCGGAGGGGAGTTCATTTCTTGGTGCAGAAGGCGGGACTCGAACCCGCACACCCGTTACAGGCACAAGATCCTTAGTCTTGCGTGTCTGCCAAATTCCACCACTTCTGCATCGTTTTTACAATCTCAGCCTATTTCTTGGCCTGGTCGGTTGTCTTGGCGGGAGCGCTTTTCGCGGCTGCCGGTTTGGCGGTTTCGCCGAATTTTTCCTGCAGGATCTTAGGCGCGCTGGATTTGTTGGAAGCCTTCACCTGGAAGGCCAGAAAAATGCAGGACGCGATAAAAACGATGCCCAGGATCTGGGTCCACTGGCGCAAAAATTTGGACGCGCCGCTGCCTCCGAAAACGTTCATTGCGGCACCGCCGAGGTTGGCGTCCAGGCCGCCCTTGGAGGTCTGGGCCAGAATGACCAGGACCAGCGCCACGCAAATAATCACATGGATGGCCAATGCAATCGTGTATATAACCATTGTTTAAATCCTTCCAAACTTCTCTAAAAATCAGTTCATGCACTAATTTTGGGAAGTCCTTTTTTTGTCAATCAGAAAAATCCCCATTCTACCTCCTAAAACGCTGACAAGCATGGCGCAAAGCAGCAGGACAGCGCCAGCCAGGGCGCGAGTCGTGAGGGATTCAGACAGGAGCAGCCAGCCTCCCAGCATGGCAAAAACGCCCTCGGAACAAAGGATGACACTGGCCGGTACTGGCGGCACCCTTTTCTGCGCAAAAAGTTGTAAGGTGAAAGCGACTCCGACGGACATGACCCCGGCGTAAAGGATGGGCAGGATTGCCGATCTGATCTGCTGCGGAAGAGCGGAAAACATATCAGGCCCGCCCAGCCGTAAAAACCTCCAGATCAGCGCTCCGGCAAGGGAACAGACCGCGCAGACCAAATATTGAGACCAAGCGAGTTTCAAACTGGGATGCAGCTTGGCCAGGCGGTCGATCATGCGCACGTGCAGAGCCCAAAACAGCGCCCCGATGAGCACGAGCAGGTTGCCCCAGGAGGCTTTGGGAGTTTGGGAGTGGTTCATCAGATACATTCCCGCCACGGAAAGGAAAACGGCCAAAACCATGGTCCGGGTCATTTTTTGCCCTTTCCAAAGTCCGATCAGAGGGACGATCACCACATACAACCCGGTGATGAAACCGGCCTGTCCGGCGCCTGTCCAGAGCATTCCGACTTGTTGCAGGGACGACGCGGAAAACAGCAACAGGCCCAGGATCAACGGTCTGTCGAGATTTCTGGTTACTGAAGGAAAGTCAGGCTGATAATCTGAACGGAGTTTTTTTTTCCGCGACAGCGATTTGTTGGCAAGATCCAGGAGCCAGACGCAGCCAGCTCCCAAAGCGAAACGCAGGGCATTGAAAGTGAAAGGATCAAGGCTCTCCAGTCCCTTGCGTTGGGCCACGAAAGCCAGGCCCCAGATCGCGGCGGCCAGGACCAGCGCAGCGTAGGAGATCAACTATTTTTCCCAGTTTTTTTGCCGAAAAGCTATTTGCGGTGTCTTTTCCGGGATAAGGCCAATCCTCCGAAGCCGGCTATGATCGCCATATAGAAGCCAAAATCGTAGGCCCAGCCAATGTTGTGGACCTCGTAGATGCGAACCTGGGGGTTGAAGATCTGCCAGATCAGGGTCACGGGAGCGATCCAGCCATGCCAGATGCCCATGAAAAATCCCGCCGGATCCTTTTCCGAGCGATCGCTGACGCCCGGCGCGCAGGCGCTCAGGACCATCAAACAGGCCAATGCTACTAACACAATAATCCACTTTGTTTTCATCTTTGCTCCAAGACTGTTTTTTTTCTTAATTTCAGCTCTGACAGTTTCAGTCAATACAAATTTCCGTTCCAAGTGCCCGGATTTCAATTTCCTGGCTTTTTCCCTTCTTCTTCCTCTCGATCAATACGGGATCAATACGGGATCATTACGGATGAAGCCCGTATTGATCCCGTATTGATCCCGTATTGATCGAGAGGGCCGAACCAGAGATTTGTCCGTATCTTACTGGAAAATTGGGATATAAAGATCGCATCAGGAATGCAGGGAGGAAGGCGGCAAGTCTTTTTGCCAATAAAAATGATGCGCGGAAATATGGCGTTGCGGCTATATTTCTATCCACCCCAGCCACCGCAAAAATACCGGTTCAGATAGAACAGCTTCGAATATTTCAGACTATAAGCAAAAAAATCCTTGCCAAGAAATCAGGCGACATTATTATGGCTATATCTTAAAGCCTATGAGGTGAAGATGCTCTACACTCTGCCCAATGGACAAGTTATAGAACTTGAAAAAGTCAGCCGGATATCCAATATCCGCGATCAGGGTGAGGACAGGGCTTCGATCGGTTTCAGCAAGATGGTTTTCACGATCCATCTTGACAACCGGGACAAGATCGACGTCATCGAGCAATACCATTATGCAGACTGGTCGGATAAAAAGAGAAAACTTGGCATGCTGAGAGCGGACTTGATCGCAAAATGGAAAGCCCTGAGCGGTGAGGGTGGCGGCAAATAATAATCAACTGACTCGAAGTTTGAACGATTCGCAGTAACGCGGATCGTCTTTTTTTAGGGGGCAGATAAGTGGATCATTCGGAGAGTTTGTGATTCTAGGGTAAACTCTTTTCTGAGATTGGAATCCCCACCGATGGCAGCATGTGAGTTCAGAATTTTTGGGTGAGACTGAGGCTCCAGGTCAGGCTGTTCGTGTTCAGGGAAGTGTTTTCGGCGTTCGTGTAATTCCTTGTCCCGAGGTCAGTGGAGAGGCTCACATTCCGCCAGGGATTGGCTTCCAGACCCATAATCCAATAATTGTAAGCTTGCTTGCCCTGGTCGCCGCTGAGCCTTTGCGTGCGGTAAACGAGGCGGGGAACGAATTTTCCGGCGAAAAGCGTATAAGTGCCCTTGATCTGCAAATTGAGGTTGTAACTGTTTTCGGGATCGATAGTTTCTAACCTGGCCTCGTGCCCAGCAATAGATAGCGCCATTTGCACGCGCAGGGGGAACTTTTTCATTTTGCTGGCCAGGGAAAAAGTGATGCTGCTGAGGCTGTTGTCGTAGTTCCCGTAAGAAGTTTCCAGATCGTTGCTGTCTTTTCCCACGCGGTAGCTGATATCCGCCTGATAGGGTATGTAATCGATATTGGCAGCGTTGTAGCCGATCCCCAGGGTCAGGGCCCGCGAATTCCTCTGATAGGGTAAATAGTCATCCGCGCCGGCAAGCTCAGGATTGGCCTCGTTTTTCGCGTTACTGGAGAAATAAGCGGCCTTCAGATTGAGGATTTTTAACAAGCGCAGCGAGGATTGCAGGTGCCAGGTGCTGTAAGTATCGGTTTGCAGGGCGGTTTTGGAGTAATTGTCCCGGACTTGCGAATAGCCGCCAGAGATGAAAAATGACCGGCCAAGATTGAACATGTCCGTGACGGAAAACGTCTGCGTGTCTCGCAGCTGGCTGGATGTGCTGAGCGCGTTGAAGGCCGGTCCGGTGAATCCGGCGTTCACATTGATCAGGTTGTTCAATATGTTGGCGCGCAGATAGGCTTGGGCTGCGCAGGCGTTCTTGCTCGGCGACAGGGGTTCCATAGGGCGGCCAATGACGAACATCTCTGCCAATTCCGCCGGTTCGAAATCGAGGACGCCGTAGTCTTCGATGTAGTTGCCGAGATCGGCTGCGGAAATGGGTCCGTACCAAGTGTTGCGGTTCAGCAAACTGCCGGCAAATTCCGCTCCCAAAGTCGTGCGCAGCCAGGGAATGTTGATCCGGGCATCGACGCTGAGGACCAGGTTGTCCTGCGGTGCCACGCTGAACAAGGTATCCGCCGTGACGGGATCGTAATGGATGAAATCCTCCGGATCCAGGGAACTGATCAGATCGCGGTTGCGGGCGAAATTGACGCCGAGGGAAAGTCCGTTTTCCAGGCCCAGCCTGAATCTGCCGCCGATCGCCTCCTGCCGGAACGCGGTAATGTTGGTCCCGCTGGCGTTTTTAAGTGTCTTACGTACCATTTCGCCGCAGGCGAGTTCCAATCCCATATACTGGCCGTTCAGTTTTCCGTAAAGGCCGCGGATGTTTTTTCCGGACATCACCAAAGGGCTTATGCTGGGTGCGTAATCGCCCGCGTGGAATGAAATGGAAGGGATTTCCAGTCCGATGTGGTAGCGGTCCACGGGTTGCCTGTTTTTGTTCTCGCGGGATGAGAGCAAAAGGTTGGCGCTGATTTGCGACCTTCCGTATTTGACCGCCATATCGAGCCCGGTGGCGTATCCGTCCCGGGGAAATTCGTATCCGTAGGGATCGTATACTCCCGGTTGGTTGTGTTTGTAAAAATTGGAAAGGAAATAAACCTGGCCACCTAGATCAATTGCAGAGCCTTGTTTGGTGGTGGTCACCTTGGTCTCGAAGGTCGGCGATTTGAGGTTTTCACCCTTATTGGTCAGGGCTGTCACGACGGCTTTGTAGGTTCCGGCCTTGGGCCTGTCGTTTCTGTAAACAAGCGCGTTTTCGGTAATTTTAGCTTTGGAGGTCACATCCTTGCCATTGATCCAGAGTTTGACGCTGGCGGGATCGATCCGGCCGGCCAATCCGAGATAGGAAACGGCCAGAATATACGAGTCCTGCTGCGGGAAATCGGGATCGTCAGTCAGCAGGATGAATTCCTCAGCCAGTTTGCCGGTTTGGGCTTGGTCACGCAATTCGTATAACTGGCCGCCCTGCTCCTCATTGGGATATTTGATCAGCTGGCCATCTTTGAGCGCGTATTCGAAATAGTAGCTAAAGTCCTTTCCATCCAACTCACGGCCGGTCAATTCCACCGCATACAGATTTGAACCCGGAGTTTGCGGTTCCAGTCCGGAACGCCGGAAATCCGCGTCATCAGAGCTTTTGTAGCATAAGGTGATGTTCTGGATGGTGTCCAGGCCATCCTGGATATCGAGGCTGAGGACTACATTTTCCCCTTCCGTGTATGATAGAGGCGCATCATGGAGGGCGACGATTCCGGAAAGCAGGGCGCCGCAAAACAGCAGGCAGACAAGCGAAAAAACGTGTTTCATCCCGCCCTCACCAACTGAACTCAACATATCTGATGTGTCCCTGAGCATCGGTCAGAGGCACGGCCAGGCCGGTGGAAACTGGTTTCTTTTGAGGATTGAGAAAATCGCGCTCCGGTTTGGAGAAGTCGGTGGCCCTGGTATCGCGTTTCAGGAATGTGCCCGTGTGGTCCAGAAGCGCGGTCTGGCCTGCTTCCACGGAGTGTGCTTGCTTGGTTTCGGGGTCTGTCAGTTCCGCTTTTCCGGAAAGCACTATCAATGTGCAATCGGAAAGATCGTTGACTTTGACAAGGAAGGTAGATTTAGAGGTGGTAACGGTGCAGTTTTTAGTCAGACAAGTGAAGTTTCCGGAACCCTTTTCTATCCTGGCATAAAGGCTGCCCCAGGAAAGGGAGGGGATTTTTTTCAGACCGCCTTTTCCATTTTCCGCGGAGAGGCGCAGATAGGTTTTTTCAAACAAGCGCAGACTGGCCTGGCCATCCAGGAATTTCAGGGCGGCAAAGGCTTCTGTCGAGGTTTGCAGTTCGTCGCCGTTGTCCAGCAGGCTGCCAATCTCCATGGGGACCGAGGAACCCGCCCGCAAGAGGGTTACTTTGCCGTCAATTCCTGAAACCAGCGCGACCTGCCCAGCCGCGAGGAAAGAAGCGCCAATAGCCAGCAGTATGAGCCAGAGAATTTTCTTCATTTCCGGCTCCTTCTATTCCCAAACTCGGACTTTGCAGTCCTTGCCTTTGAGCATTTCCAGAAGGTCGAGCGCTGCCTGGCCGCTGTACTGTTTGCCCTGCCAGAGCACGCTTCCCGTGGGGAAAAAGCCCGAATCGAGCAATTTTCTGAGTTCGGGGTTGTCCAACGAATTCAGGTGAGCGTTGATCCGTTGCGGGATGTCGGTTTCCAGTTCTGTGGAATCGTAGCGGAAGACATACCAATCGCTGGCGATCAAGCCGGGATCGTCGTCGCGCCAGATGCCGCCACTGCTGGTGGGATGGAATTCTGTAAACTGTGTCGTGCTGATCCGCCAGGCATAATAGTTGCCCGGGACGAAGGGCAGAAACCTGGCAAAGCTGTACTGGTCGACACCACCGCCGGTGGCATGGTCATAGAAGACGGAGCCTGTATTGGCCAGCGATCCGGGCTGCGGAGGCAGATTGGCAGGATATTCGCGGATCGTGATCTGATAATCGTTCACCCCGGTGTCAATGGCATTCCAAAGAAAATCCACCGGATTATCGCTGATCACTGGCGGATTCACGCCAATCGGGGCTCCGGGGCTGAGCAGCTGGATCACTCCGGCGCTGCGCACATATATGGTAAATGTGCTCGTACTCGCCTGGCTCCAATCTGTGTAACCCATGGCCTCAGGCTGCAACGAAGCTTTGACACTCATTGACCCGGCGGGAAAAAAGCCAGCCTGTACCGCATTTTTCAAGACTGTCGTGCCTTCGGTCATGTGGTCCAAAGAGAAATCCCAGTCTCCGACAGCTGCAAATCCTGCCGGAGGAACGCTATTGAGCAGATCCTGATTGGTGAGGGCTGCGAAAGTTCCGCCTGCCGGAAGTTCCTGTTCCGAAAGGCAAATTCCCGTCAGCAGGGGCTCGGAAGCCCCGCTCCAACTGATATCCACTTTCAGATAGAATCTGAAAGAAGTCGTGGATACATTGGAAATCTGCAGCATCGTCAGGATCGGCTGCGCCCAGGCCGCTTCGGGATCTAAGCTGGAGGATTTCAACGAATTGACAAAGATGTAGTGGGGCGTGAATTGCGTGTTCAGAAAGGAGTTTTGGCCCCAGAGCGCGAAACAGGCCAATAGCAGCAGGCTGCTCAAACCCAAATGGCGTTTCATGAAATGTCCTTCAATCTTTTTGTATGGCCAGAGTGACTATCTTTTGCACCAGGTCGTTAAAACTCAGACCGACCGTTTTGGCTGCCATCGGAGTCAGGCTGAGCGGCGTCATTCCGGGCAGGGTGTTAACTTCCAGGAACCAGGGTTTGGCGCCGTCGAAGCGGAAATCGATCCGCGCATAGCCGCTGAGTCCAAAAACCTGCCACAGCCTCTCCGCGTAAAGCTGGATCAGTTGCGCGACCGATTCCTCAACCGGTGCCGGAGCTAGGTAGTCGGAGCGGCCCTTGTTGTATTTGTTCTGGTAATCATACCAGCCGGAAAGCGGTTTTATCTCGACCAGCGGCAGGGCTTTGCCGTCGAGGACGGTGGCGGTGAGTTCGCGGCCAGGGATGAATCTTTCCAGCAAAGCGGAGTGCGAATGTTGCAAAGCCAGTTTTACGGCGCTTTTCAAGTCTGAGATCTCCTCGACCTTGGTGATGCCGACTGAAGAACCGCTGTCGTTTGGTTTCACGATCAGCGGCAAGCCAAGCCTGTCCGTGATTTCCCGGTAATCTGCGGGATCGTTGTAGTCGGTTAACAGATCCTCGCGCATCAGGATGTAATCAGCGGCAGGGATACCCTCCGCAAGTGCCATCAGTTTGGACACATATTTGTCCATCGTCAACGAGCATGCCTGCTGCCCAGAGCCGGTAAACTGGTATCCCGCGAGGTCAAGCGCGGCCTGCAATTCGCCGTTCTCGCCGGAGCCGCCGTGCAAAGCGATAAAAACCAGTTCGGCGCGGTTTTCCTCCAGTCTTTTCAAGAGATCCCGGAAGTTGGGAAAGTCCGCGGGATCTGTTTCCGTGACCTCGTAACCCAGTTCGCGCAGTGCGTCGGAAACGGCTTTTCCGCTGACCAACGATACATCGCGCTCGGATGAAATGCCTCCCAGCAAGACTGTTATTTTCATCGTTATACCTTGTTAACCGTTCTGGATATGATCAATCCGCCACCTCAGCCGCGAAGTTGGAAGAATACCTTCAAGCCCAGCCCCAGCGCGGCTTTGAAGCGTGCCACCTCGACAACGTTTCCTCCGCAGAAATCCAATGTGGCGAAGCGATCCTGCAGCATTTCCGCGAGAAGTTTATAGTGTAGGGTTGCTGCTCCGTTCTTCATCGCCTCCGGTCTGGTGCAGATCATTATCGAGTAGCCGGTGGAGTCCTCCCGGCCGCCGAGAATGAGGTTGGAACTGACGGTTGCGCCGTTTTGGAGAAGATTGAACTGCGCCAGCAAGTCCTTGTTATGCAGTGTTTCCATCCAAGATTGGAATGCTCCGTAAGGCAGGCCGAAACGTTGGGCCTTGCGTTGGTGCAGTTCTTTGAGCAAGCTGATGAACTCATCTGGGCGGAAGGACTCTTCCAGAGGATAATCCTGCTTTTCGGCAGTGCGGAGTTGCTTGCGTTCGTCGGCCAACAGGCCCAGCGGTTGCGACAGGTCGTGCACGAAAGTGTAGAGCGGCAGGGCTTTGAATCCAGCTGTCGTGAAACCGCGCACATCGAGGTTGTGCGGGGCGAGGTTGAAATGCATTCGCTTGTAGCGGGCTTTGAGAAACGCCGCAGCTTCTGAAGAGACTTTGAGTTCGTCCAGGAGGTTGCGATTCGGTTCGCGGCCTGGTTCCCAAAAATACCAGAAACCTTGATAATAGGCGCTCACAGGGCAGATCAGGCGGCGCACGCCCAGGCTCTTTTTTTCGTAGAGCGGGAGCATGGCAACGCACTGGTCGCCCTTGCGGCAAACGAGTTGCAGAGCTTCGACGCCCTGAAGTTCGCTCACTGCGGCCAGGAAATCCGGCTGCAGCCAGAGAGGTAGGTTAGCCTGCAAACCCTCGCGGGAAGGTTCGCGGACGCTTATATCATACATTTCAGGGCAGATACTTTTTTACCATATTGTGCAATTCGCTGAGCTGGAAGGGCTTGAGGAGGTAATCGGTGCGTTCGTCCTCAAGGTTCTTGAAAATATCATGCAAATTGGTGTAGGAGGTCATGATGACGCAGACCATATCGCGGTCCAGTTTACGGATCTCTTTAAGCAATTTAAGCCCGCTTTCCTGTTTCATGCCTTGCCCGATCAGCGCCAGGCCGTATTTGCCAGGTTCCAACAGGCGCAAGGCCTCAATATTGTTTTCCGCGGCGTCCAACGCATAACCCCTGGCAGCGAGATATTCCTGCAGAACTTCGCGGAGAAGCCTGTCCTCATCTACCAAGAGTATCATTGGACTCATTTGTGCCGCCTTGCCGGGAAACGGCCTTGTCTTGGTGGACGGGCGTTTTCCCTTGGAAATCGTTACTAAAAGCCATTTATCGCCACCGGCATAAAACGTCAATGAAAATCCTCAGCCACTCAGGGTGTTTTTTGCCAAAAAAGGAAATTTCCATTTTTATATTGACTGATTCCCGGTTATATTATTCTTGGAATCACCAATGTTTATGAGGTACAAATGAAAGGCAAAGTCAAATGGTTTAACAAGAATAAAGGTTACGGCTTTATTATCACCGACGACAACAAAGAGTATTTTGTCCACTGGAAATCCATCGTCACCAATTCCCCCCGGGAGTTGAAAGTGCTGGAACAGGACGAGATCGTCACCTTTGACCTGATGGAAACAGACAAAGGCATCCAGGCGATCAACATTATCCGCGTGACTCCCTGACCTGGTCAGGCCGTAGATTCGCAGGGGCGGAAGCACATGCTTTTGCCCCTTTTTTATGCCCTTCCTGCCCACCAACCTGAACGAAGCCCGAGACCGGGGCTGGTCCGAGATCGACATTGCGATCGTGACCGGGGATGCCTATGTGGACCACCCCAGCTTCGGAGCCGCCGTGATCGGTCGCGCGCTTGAATCAGCTGGCTATCGAGTGGGGATAATTGCCCAACCTGATTGGCGCAAGGACGAGGATTTCCTGGCTTTGGGCAGGCCCCGCCTCTTTTTCGGGATCACCGCCGGGAACATGGATTCGCTGGTCAGCAACTACACCGCCCAGCGGAAAAAACGGAATAACGACGCTTATAGCCCCGGCGGCCAGCCAGGTTTGCGGCCTGACCGCGCCACAATTATTTACGCCAACGCCCTGAGGCGGCTTTACAAGGGCGTTCCCCTGGTTTTGGGAGGGATCGAAGCTTCGCTGCGCCGCATTGCGCATTACGATTACTGGCAGGATAAAGTCCGGGCCAGTATCCTGAGCGACGCCAAGGCCGATTTCCTCGTTTATGGCATGGGTGAGAGCGCCGTCTTGGAGATTGCCCACGGATTGGAGAAAGGGCTTGATTCGGCGCAAATGCAGGACATTCGCGGAACGGCGGTCTTCAGCGCCGAGCCTCCCGCACAGAGCGACATCATCCTCTCAGACAACCTGGCCTGCGCCGACAAAGTTACTTTCCTCCGCATGACACGCCTCTTCGAGGGACATCACCAAACCGAAGTGGTCTTCCAAATGAACGGCAACCGCTGGATCCGATACAATCCGCCAGCAGAAACTCTTTCAGAAGAGGCTTTGGACGCCGTTTACGCCTTGCCTTTCGAATACGAGCCCCATCCGCGCTACGGAGGGCAGATGATTCCGGCTTTCGAGCAGATCAAAGATTCCCTCACATCGCACCGGGGCTGTTACGGCGGCTGTAATTTCTGCGCCATCTCTGTCCACCAAGGCAGGAAAATCGCCAGCCGCAGCCAGGCTTCGATCCTCACGGAGGCTCAGAACCTGGTCAGAAAACGTGGCAAAGCGCTTACCCTGACAGATGTGGGCGGCCCCACTGCGAACATGTATGCCTCAAATTGCTCCCTGGGCTGGCCAGATTCCTGCAAACGCGCTTCCTGCCTGTATCCTAAGATCTGCGCCAATCTCCGTCCCGGCCATGCGCCCCAGTTGGAATTATTGGACAAACTTGAAGCCACGGAAGGGATCAACCGTGTCTTCATAGCTTCCGGGATCCGCCACGACCTCGCGCTACGTTCTCCGCGCTACATTGAGGCCCTGGCTTTAAAATACACCGGCGGGCGTTTGAAACTGGCTCCGGAACACAGCGTTCCGTCCGTGCTCCGTTTGCTGGGAAAACCGGGGATCGAAAGCTACGAAGAATTTGCCCGTCAGTATTTTTCGCTCTGCAAAAAAGCCGGGCTCAAGCGCCAGATCATTCCCTACATCATTATCGGCCATCCCGGAACGACCATCCAGGACGCGCTTGAACTGCGTAAATGGCTCGTCGCCAACCGCCTGAGGGTCGAACAGGTGCAGGAATTCACGCCCACCCCGATGACAGTCAGCACCTGTATGTATTACACGGGATTGGATTACTGGACCGGACAGCCCATCCACATTCCCAAACCGGGTGAGGTCCGCCGCCAGAAGGAGCTCGCTCTCTGGCACCTGAAAGCAACCGAGAAAAAGACAGCGGAATAAATATCCGTCATTGGCAAGCGAGTAGGGGTATTTCGCAGATCAAACGCTGAAAGCCTCACAATAGTACAAAATGGCATGATAAACAAAAAACCCGGCTCTTGGGAACCGGGTTTGTTCTATGTGGATGGTTGATTCTTAGATCAGTCCCTGGTCGCACATGGCGTTGGCGACTTTGAGGAATCCGGCGATGTTGGCGCCTTTGACGTAGTTGACGTAACCGTCGGCTTGTTTGCCGTTCTCGCGGCAGGCTTCGTGGATGTTGATCATGATGCCGTGCAGGCGGGCGTCCACTTCTTCCTTGTTCCAACCCAGGCGCATGGAGTTTTGCGTCATTTCCAGACCGCTTGTGGCGACACCGCCGGCGTTGGCGGCTTTGCCGGGAGCAAAGAGGATCTTGGCTTTCTGGAAGACTTCGACGGCTTCGGGTGTGCAAGGCATGTTGGCAGCCTCGGTCACGCAATAGCAGCCGTTCTTGACGAGCGTCTTGGCATCGTTTTCATCCAGTTCGTTCTGCGTGGCGCAGGGGATGGCGACGTCCACCGGGACTTCCCAGGGGCGCTTGTCGGCAAAGAACTTGGCTTTGGGGAAGACGTCGGCATAGTCGATGACGCGGTCGTTGTTGGAGGCGCGGAGTTCCAGCATGTAGTCGATTTTTTCACCGGAAACGCCGTCTTCGTCGAGGATGTAGCCGTCAGGACCAGAGAGGGTGACAACCTTGCCGCCAAGCTCATTGATCTTTTGGGCGGCTCCCCAGGCGACGTTGCCGAAGCCGGAAAGGGCGACGCGTTTGCCCTTGAAGTCCTTGCCCTGGGTCTTGAGCATTTCTTCGGTGAAATAGACGACGCCAAAACCGGTGGCTTCAGGACGGATCAAGCTGCCGCCCCAGTTGATGCCTTTGCCGGTGAGGACGCCGGTAAACTCGTTGATGAGTTTTTTATAGTAGCCAAACAGGAAGCCGATCTCGCGGCCGCCCACGCCGATATCGCCGGCGGGAACGTCCGTGTCGGGTCCGATGTGGCGGAAAAGTTCGGCCATGAAAGATTGGCAGAAACGCATGATCTCGGCGTCCGATTTGCCTTTGGCGTCAAAATCGGAACCGCCCTTGCCGCCGCCCATGGGAAGCGTGGTGAGGCTGTTTTTGAAGATCTGCTCGAAGCCGAGGAACTTCAAAATCGAAAGGTTCACGCTGGGGTGGAAGCGCAGGCCGCCCTTGTAGGGGCCGATGGCGCTGTTAAATTGTACGCGGTAGCCGCGCTGTACATGGATTTCGCCTTTGTCGTCCATCCAGGGCACACGAAACATGATCACGCGCTCCGGTTCGACGAGGCGTTCTAAAATGTTGGCTTTTACGAAGCGGGGATTGTCAATATAGACATCCCAAATGGTTTCGACGACTTCTTTCACAGCCTGCAAAAATTCCGGCTGTCCCGGATTCTTGGCTGCGACTTTGTCCATGAATTCCTGAAAGGTCATGGTTTCCTCCATCTATGTATTTTGTTTTTTTTCCAAGTTTTTATAACCTGTTTATATGTCAAGAGTTTCCATCGAGCAACTTTGCCACCTGCGGCGCGCGGAGCCGGTGGGCGGCGGGAAAACCCGCTCCCAGCAGCGGCCTCAGATAGTATTTAAAGTCGTCGGTGACGCCGTTGCCAAATTCGTTGAGAAACTCATCCGGCATGTGACGGGTCTTGCGGGCGACGTCGGAGAGCTTTTCCAATTGGTAGTTCACCGAGTAAAAGCCAGTGCGCTGGATGGAGATCGAGCCGTCCAGTTTGTACCAGATGGCGTAATGCGCGGCGCGTTCACCGACCTCGCGGGCTTCGCGCTGGTCAACGTCTGAAACGCAGCCCAGGAAAGATCTTTGGAGATAGCCGAAGGTATCCGAGCGGACGCGCTTGATCTTGAGTTTGCTCTTCACGAGGTCGCAAAGCAAATCGCCGAGCATGCCCGTTCCGGAGAGTTGGACGTTGCCGTGGGCGTCGGTTTCGGTGTTTTTGGTGAGAATGGTCATCATCGGAGTGCCTTTGTCATCCACGATCCCTTCGGAAACGGCGACCACGCAGCGGCCCAGTTCGTTGTAAACCCTCTGCACGTCGCGTAAAAAAGCCTCTTCGCTGAACGGCCGTTCCGGAACGTAGATAAGGTGGGGCCCGTCGTCCGGATATTTCTGTGCCAAAGCGCTGGCCGCTGTGAGGAATCCGGCGTGGCGTCCCATCACGACGCCAATGTAAACGCCTGGCAAAGCCCGGTTGTCCAGGTTGACGCCGGTGAAGGCCGAGGCCACGAACCTTGCCGCTGAGCCGTATCCGGGGGTGTGGTCGTTGAGGACGAGGTCGTTGTCGATCGTTTTGGGAATGTGGATGGCGCGGAATTCATAATCCGCGCGCTGGGCCTGCTCATTGACGATGCGCACGGTGTCCGCGGAGTCGTTGCCGCCGATGTAGAAAAAGTAGCGCGCGTCGTGGGCTTTGAGGACCTTGAAAATTTCCTTACAATAGGCTTCGTCCGGCTTGTCACGCGTGGAGAGCAGCGCCGAGGAGGGGGTGTCCGCCACCTGCTCCAAATTGTGGGTGGTTTCCTGCGTCAGGTCGATAAATTGTTCGTTAACGATCCCCTGCACGCCAAAAAGTGCTCCGTAAACCCGCGTCACCTGCGGAAATTTCCGCGCTTCCAAAGTTACGCCGACCAGGGACTGGTTGATCACCGCAGTGGGACCGCCACCCTGGGCAATCACGACTTTTCCTTCCAATTTCATTTTGAACCTCGCAAATCATGTGATTTTAGATGCCCGCTCAGCCGGTTCCAAAGCGCCGGAAAGCGCTCCAACCGACTGAAATCCACATTAAACAGGACGCGTATTTGTCCAGCAGAAAATGCTTGCCTAAAAAGCCAGCCATAAAAGTATGAGTTTAAGGAAGCACTCATGAGCTATATCGTACTTGCCAGAAAATACCGGCCGCAGACCTTCGCTGAGGTCTACGCGCAGGAACACATAACCGAAATTTTACACAACGCGATCGTGTCCAGCCGCATTGCCCACGCGTATCTTTTCACAGGGCCGCGCGGAGTGGGGAAGACCTCGATGGCGCGGATCATGGCCAAAAACCTCAACTGCGTGGAAGGCCCGACCGTTACGCCGTGCAACAAGTGCCACAACTGCCTGGAAATCACAGCTGGGACCTCGCCGGACGTGATCGAGATCGACGGCGCCTCAAACACCAGCGTGGACGATGTCCGCGAACTGCAAAAAGAACTCATCTACGCCCCCAGCCAATCCCCATATAAAATCTACATCATCGACGAAGTGCACATGCTCTCCAAAAACGCCTTCAACGCGCTGCTCAAGACGTTGGAAGAACCGCCGGACAACGTGCTCTTCATTTTCGCCACCACGGAACCCTACAAAGTCCTGCCGACGATCATTTCACGCTGCCAGCGCTACGATTTCAAACGCATTCCCATCGATTCCATCGTCAAGAGATTAAAAGAACTGACCCGTGAAGAGAAGATCGAGATCGATGCCGAATCCCTGCACATGATCGCCCGTAAAGCCGACGGCAGCCTGCGCGACGCGCTTTCCTTGCTCGACCAGGTGCTTTCTTACAGCCTGAACCAGGTCACGATCGACAAGGTGCGCGAAATTTTCGGGATCATTCCCACGCAAGTCTACTGCGACCTGATGAAATTGATCAAGGCGAAGGACAATCCTGCGCTGCTGGCGGAATTGCAGCGCATCTTCGAACACGGGACGGATCTCACGGAGCTGGTGAACAGCATGCTGGAATTCCTGCGCATCGTGATACTGCGCAAACTGCGGATGAATCCGCCGGAAATCACGGCGGAGGAATATCCCGCCTACGACGAGATCGCCGAACTCTTCAGCCAGAACGAGCTGATGTATATCATGAGCTATCTGATGCAGACCCGCGCCGACCTCAAGGGCAGCGGAAATCCCTACCTGATCCTGGAAATGGTGATGGTCAAGCTTTGCCGGATGGACGAGATCCAGGATGTCGCGCAGATCCTGGCCAAACTTTCCGGAGGCGGGCAGATCTCAACGCAGGCCGCCAAACCGGCTTACACGCCTGTCAGGCCTGCGAGCCCGTCGGTCCAGGAAAAGAAAGCCGCGCCGGTCCACGCAGCGGAACCGGAGACAACCGCGAAACTGACCTTCAATCCGGAAAACCTGGCCAAAGCCTGGGACCGCATTGTAGCGCGTATCAAGGCGGCGACTACCTCCGGAAGCGGGATCGCCCTCGCGCGGTGCTCAGGTGAAGCCGACGGCGCCAAACTCATCCTGCGCGTCGAAGGCAGTACCTATCTGAACATGCTGCAACCGAAGAAAGAGGAAATCCAACAGATCCTGGCGGAGATCTTCACCCCCGCGCCGCGGCTGGAATTCGTTTTGGTGGAAAGCGCAGCGCCCACGCAGGTGGAGATCAAACGCATGACTGTGGAAGACCTGAAGAAAATGGACGAAAACCTCGCCAAATTCATCGAGGCCACCGACTCGCAGCTCGTCCCGTAAAGCGGAACAAGCGGAGGATCTTTCTGCGCGGGCGCTGAAGGGTTTCGGGCGGAGGCTACATCTCGATCAGCTGCGCCTGGACGTATTCCACGGCGTTGAGCAGCTTGATCATTTTGTTCAGTGTCCGCTTGTCGCCATCGACTTCGAGGACGATCAGTCCGTCGTTGGCGCAGAATTCCTTGGAAACTTCGTGCAGGCCCAGGCGGACCTTGATGTTGCAGCCGTAATCCGTGAGGATGGACTGGATTTTCACCGCCTCCGTGCTGCGGTGGTCGATTTTGATGAGGATGACTTTGTAGATCATTTCTACCTCCGATTCCAGTGTCCGTGCTCCGCGAAAATTGTCCACGCTTTTTTCCACCTTGCCCTTTTTTCCCGCAACGGCAAAAAAAAGATTGACATCGGGCAAGGGAGCTTTGTCATGGAATAATAATTTGCCTGAGGAGTTTTCATGAAGACAACTGGCAGCATTTTGGCCCTGATCGGGGGGATACTGGTCATCCTGGCCGGGATCGGAACTCTTTTCGTGCACGGCATGAACGAGGTCTGGCGGGTGGAATACTCGGCCGCGACCGGTTTTGTATCCATCGGTACGATCCTGTCACTGGTCATCATTATCCTGGCTTTCATTTCGCTTTCCTTTCAACCTAAAATAGCGGGCGTGGCGATCCTGGTGGCGGCTTTTGCGGGGATCATTTTCGGCGGGACCTTCATCGACATTTGCATGATCTTTTCCATCATCGGGGGATTTTTGCTTTTCACCCTGCCGGACAAAAAGCCCGAGGGGGAAAAGGCCGGAGCGCCCATCAGCCGGCATTGGTGGTTTTGGGCGTTGATCGGTCTGCTCAGCCTGGCCATCCTTTGGGGCCTCTACACGGTTTTGAATCCTTTGATCAATCCTCCCGCCCCAGCTGACACGACCGCGGTGGCAGCCACTGTTGCGGAACCCAAGGTTCCCGGAAACGAAGCCATTTCCACCACTCCCGACGAACTGCTTGATCAATACAATAAAAACGGATATGCCGCGGACGAAAGGTTCAAGAACAAACTGGTCCGCCTCACCGGCGAGATCTACGACATCAAATCTCTTCCGGAAGGCGGCAGCGCAGTTATCTTTAAATCCCTGAACAAGATCAGCGAGGAACTGGAAAAGGAAACCGTCCAATGCAATTTCGGAAGCGCGGAAACTGCCTCGCAGACCGCGAAATACAAGGTTGGAGACCGCGTGACCGTCGCTGGCATCGTGCAGGGCACAGGCGGCAAATTGGACGACATCTTGATCGTCAATTGTTCTGTGGAAACTCCCTGAAAATAGTTAACTTAGGATAAAGAGACGCGCCCCCGGTTTTCGGAGGCGCGTTTTTATTTATATGGCTTGATAGGTTTGTGGTCTTCCGTGAGGGTAGATATTGCCCAGGTTCTCCTGGCCTCAACGTCATCAGCCCGGCAGCTCGGGATTTTTACCAGCTTGATCCGCCCTTTTGTCTGTCCTCAGTACTTCCCCCAGACTATCCGCAGAGTTCCAGCAGAGCTGGCGGGAACTCGGTGCGTTATCTTTCAGTAGTGCATGATCCGGCTGTCAGGGAGGGAGAAAGGGCCGAAAAACCGGGGGAAAAACCTTAGCGGGTCAGCTGCAAACTGTTTTTCACGGCCTCCCAGACGGGCGCGTATTTATCGAAAACGCTGTCTTCCGCGGTGAGGGATAGGACGATGATGCTGTCTCCGTTTTTGACAATCACATTGCTGTTTTTCATGGTAATCAGATCCATGATCTTGACCTGCATGTCCAATTTGTAGGCCGGCAGCGCGTTCACGGTGTCAGGTCCGGAGGCTGTCACGGTGACCAGTCCCATTCCCGCTTCCTCAAGTTGGCTGCGCATGTCCGCGACCGATTTTTCCATCAGGCTGTTGTAGTCCATGGCCAGGTCTTCCGCGGAGAGATCATCGCCCACAGCTGAAATGACCACCGGCATCTCCTCTTCCAAACAAGTGATCGTGAAGATCGAAAGTTCCTCGAGTTGTTTATCCCAACTCTCGGGATACTGGAGGCTGTAGCCGTATTGCTCGTTGGTGTAGGTTTTCATGCCCTCGGCCCAGGCCGGAAGAGCGATAACCGCGATAAACAGGATCATCAAAAAGAACGCTTTCTTCATTTATGTTTCCTTATGTTGGTATGGATTTTATCTTTATACAAGCGGAAGCCGCCAATCCCGCAAAGAAGTGTTCGGAGTCTGGCGATTTTTTCCCCTTGCTGGGCCGTTCTCAGTGTTATTTATTCTTGCGGGGCTTGCCCGTCAGTTTGAAGCTGTCTCTGACACCGGCGAAGCTTTCGGAATTGTAGTCAAACGCTTCCTCTTCAGCTGCGAAGGAGAGCAGGATCAGGCAATTTCCGTTGCGCACGAAAAACATGTCCTGACGGTAATTGATCAAGCCTAAAAGATTGGACATCAGGCTGAGTTTGTAAGCCGGAACGCCGTTGACCTCGATCTCGCCGCGGTCCGTGACCTCCAGGTCCGCCAGCGCCGATTCCTCTGCCGCGGCCTGGGTTTTGGCGACCACTTCGTCCGCCACGGCCTCGAAACCGGCTTCCCAATCCGCGTCGGTCAGGATGTCGGCCACGACGGTGAAATCCGCAGTGTGTTCTTCGTCCGGATTGGTCAGGGCCAAAACAGCCTCAGCGTTGTCCCCTTTTTCCCATTCCGCAGGATAGCTCAGGCTGAAGCCGAATTTGGAGTTCTTGTATTTGCGCCAGCCTTCCGCTCGTAACGTAACAGCACCCATTGCCAGCGACAAAACCAAAATGATTAGCACGTACTTTTTCATCTTTCCTCCCAAAGAATTGGGACTTTAGCCTGAATAAGCTGCGCCGCTTTTTCTGTCAAGATATTTGCTGTCGGTGAAGTTTCTGGAACTTGGGAAGGATCCTCTCTGGCCTCACTTGTTCTGTTGCCTGGCCCAACTGTCCTTTAAGGTCACGATGCGGTTGAAGACCAAATGCTCGGGCGTGGAATCGTCGTCCACATTGAAATAGCCCAGGCGTAAAAATTGGAAACGTTCGCCGCGGGAGGCCTGAGCCAATGAGGGTTCGACCCGGCAACCGGTTTTCACGCTGAGGGAATCGGGATTGAGGTAATCCTCGAAATCCTTGCCCTCTTCCATGTCGTTGAAATCGGCGATGGTAAAGAGTTGGTCGTAAAGCCTCAGTTCCGCTGGGATCGAGTGTTCCGCGCTCACCCAGTGCAGCGTGCCTTTGATTTTGCGTCCGTCGGCGGTCCAGCCCCCTCTGGAAGCGGGATCGTGGGTGCAGATCAGTTCTGTCACACGTCCGTCGGCGTCTTTTTTCACTTCCTTGCAGGTGACATAGTAGGCGTGCTTGAGGCGCACCTCGGCGCCCGGAGCCAGGCGGAACCAGCCTTTGGGCGGGTTTTCGTCAAAATCGTCGCGCTCGATGTAGAGCGTGCTGGAAAAAGGTATCTGGCGCTTTCCGGCGGCGGGATCCTCGGGATTGTTTTCCGCTTCCAGCAGCTCGGTTTTTCCTTCGGGGTAGTCCTCGATGGTCAGTTTGATGGGATCGAGCACGGCCATCACGCGATTGGCGCGGCGGTTCAGATCTTCGCGCACGCAAAACTGCAGCAGTTCGAAATCGACTATGGAATTCGCTTTGGCGACCCCGATCCGGTCGGCGAATTCCCTGATCGCTTCCGGCGAAAAACCGCGGCGCCGCATCCCGGCGATGGTCGGCATGCGCGGATCGTCCCAACCCCGCACCGTTCCTTTTTGCACCAGTTCCAAAAGGCGGCGCTTGCTCATCACCGTGTAGGTGAGATTCAGGCGCGCAAATTCGATCTGCTGCGGATGGCAGGGGACCGGAAGTTGGTCTAAAAACCAGTCGTAGAGCGGACGGTGGTCTTCAAACTCCAGCGTGCAAATGGAATGCGTGATGCCTTCCAGCGCGTCGGAAATGCAATGCGTGTAATCGTACATGGGGTAGATCAGCCATTTATCGCCGGTTCGGTGGTGTTCCGCTTTTTTTATGCGGTAGATGACGGGGTCGCGCATGTTCAGGTTGGGCGACGCCATGTCGATCCTGGCCCGCAGGGAGCGGGTCCCTTCCTCGAATTCCCCCTCCCGCATACGGCGGAAAAGATCGAGGTTTTCGGCAGGCGTCCGGCCGCGGTAGGGGCTGTCCTTGCCGGGCACGGTCAGGGTTCCGCGGTGCTCGCGGATCTCCTCCTGCGAAAGGTCGCAAACATAGGCCTTGCCTTCCATGATGAGCAATTCGGCAAAATCGTAGAGCCGGTCAAAATAATCCGAGGCGTAGAAAAGCTTGTCCTGCCAGTCAAAGCCCAGCCAACGCACGTCGGCGAGGATGGAATCTACATATTCCACATCCTCTTTGATGGGATTCGTGTCGTCGAAACGCAGGTGGCAGACTCCGCCGTAATCACGCGCCAAGCCGAAATTCAGGCAGATGGATTTGGCGTGGCCAATGTGCAAATAGCCGTTTGGCTCAGGCGGGAAACGGGTCACTACCTTGGTGTGCTTGCTGCTAGCAAGGTCATTGTCGATGATCGTGCGGATGAAATTTGAAACCGCAGGCTTTTCGTTGTTCTCTATGGTCATGTTCTCTATACCTCGGAAAGGATATCTGACGACATTTTTTACACGAGGCTCAGCAGTCAAGGGAATTGCTCGTCCGGATGGCTGGCCCTGATTTTTCCCGCTTTAGACCTGGATTCGCGGGATCTGCCAATATTTCCGGGTCGGTTTCGGAAGTTTTGATCCGAGTGTCTGGCAAAGTTCAACCTTTCCGATATTTGTCAAACTAGCGCCGCGGGACAAATTCCTTGACAAGCTGGCAGAGAGATTTCTATCAGTCACTTTTTTACATCGTTGCTCATCAGAAAGGAGTAAAACATGCGCAGAACCCTCTTCATCCTTCTTTTCAGCCTTTTCCTGTTTCCATTGTTTGCCTTGCACAAATATGTCCGCGAAACCCTGACCGCACCGGACGGCCGCATCATGGAACGGGTCAGCGTGCCCGGCATCCCTGTCGAAAAAAGGATCCCCGGGCCGGTAGCCGTGCCCACCAGATCCGCCGTCATTCTTAGCGGCGTGCCCGCTTTCGATTGGTGTTACGGTTGTTCCGCCACTTCCGCGGCGATGATGGCCGCCTGGTATGACCGCGGGATTTTCAACCACACTTACACCGGTCCCACCAACGGAGGCCAGATGCCGCTCAACAACAGCGTCTGGGGTCCGGGCGAATGCCCGCTCAGCGCCACGCACCAGAGCTACGACGGGCTTTCCTCCCCCGGCCACGTGGAACGTTTCTGGACCAACAACAGCGGTGACGATCCCTTCGGACCGGGAGATCCCACGGGAACCTATTTTGGCTGCACAGCTGATTACATGGGCACCAATCAGCAATGGTGGGGAAACGGCGACGGCAGTACGAGCTTTGTCTATTGGGTGGATGGTTCCCCATTTTATGATCCCTCCGACGGGACCGGCGGCCCGCCCTATTTCCGCGACGGCATGCACGGCCTGCGCCTTTTCTTCGAATCCCGCGGCTATGGCGTCAGCCTTAATTACAACCAGGACATCCTCGGTTGGGGCGGCAACACCAACGGCTACACGCTCGACCAGTTCAGGGCTTCCATCAACGCCGGAATCCCCGTTATGATCCAGGTCGAAGGCCATTCAATGGTGGGCATCGGCTATGAAAGCGACAGCGACACTATTTACATCCTCAACACCTGGGATTATGACATCCATTCCATGACCTGGGGCGGTTCTTACAGCAATATGGCGCATTACGGCGTCGGAGTGTTGGAACTCATTCCGCCACCGACGATGTCCCTCAGCGGGACTCCGCTGTTCGCGGCCCTCCAGCCCGGAGCGCAGGGCACGGATTCCTTCAGCATTTTTAATACCGGGACCGGTCCGCTCCATTATCAGATCGAATTATCAGAATCAACCCGGGAGGGCGATTTGCAGCGTGAGGATCGTCTGGCCACAAAGGATGGCAGAAGCATCGCGGGCAGCACGCTGACAATAGATCAAAGCTGCTACGATCCCGGCACATCACTGACCTGGACTTTCACACTCTATAACGGGGGCACCGATGACGAGTGGTTAAAACACGTCTATCTGTCCTTTCCGGCCGGGATCACGGTCAACAGCGCCACCAACTTCATCGGCGGCGGCGGCGGCGACATGGTCCCCGATCAAACCAGCGGAACCGGCATCACGATCCACTGGCTTGGCGAATCCGGCGGCTGGGGCGTCGTGTATCCTGGAAATTCAGCCACTGCCAATGTCAGCGTTTCAATTTCCGCCACGTATTCCGGCGATCTGGTATTGCCCTGGCAAATCAACGGAGATGTTTACGGCGCTGAGCCGCACGAGCTGACCGGCATGATAGTCCTGCCTCAAAATCCTTCCCCGATCTCCTGGCTGAATGTAATACCTATATTCGGGACAGTCCAGCCCGGCAGCAGCTTGGAGGTCACAGGATATTTCGACGCCGCAGGCCTTACTCCGGGAACTTATCAGGCCCTGGCCATTTTGCACGCCAACGATCCCTGGCAGCCGGTAACTTCATTTATTGTGGCGCTGGAGGTCCAGGGCGCCAATGTGCCGGTGATCACAGACATTTATCGTGTGACGAATGGTATGCGTTTGGAATGGAATCCTGTGCCCGGTGCCGCGTCTTACAAGGTGTACCGGTCAAGCTCTCCGAATGGCGGTTTTGGCCTGCTGGGTACAAGCGCTGCAGCGGGATTTACCGATAATGGAAACCTGAGCCAGGCTTTCTACCGCGTCACCGCGGTGTTTTAAACAGGTCCCTGTTCAGAGTGAAGCCCTTTGCGCGTATATTCTGAGAATGTGAGCCGATAGCCGTTTTGCGCTGAGATCCGCGTCTCGAAAAAGACCATGTCCCAGTCCAGCGGATCGTAGTCCGGAAACCAAGTATCGCCGTCAAACTCCGCATCGATCATGGTTAGGCAGAGTTTTGCCGCGATGGGAAGAAAAAGGCGAAAAACCTGCGCGCCGCCGATAACGAAGCACTCATCGGGACCGCAGGCATCCAGACATTCCTCGACGCTTCTGCAGACAATGGCTCCGGGCGCGCTGAATCCGGGAGTGCGCGTCAGCACGATGTTTGTGCGCTGGTCCAACGGACGTCCCAGCGAGAGCCAGGTATTTTTGCCCATGATGACGGTGTGGCCAAGGGTTTTCTGGCGGAACCAGGCAAAGTCCTCAGGGATATGCCAGGGCAGGCGATTCCGGCTGCCGATCAGGCGATTACGGTCCAGGGCGGCGATCAGGGTGACGCGTGGGTCAACCATATCTGCCGCTGCGGAAAAATGTTTCAATGGCGGGAATTCCGGAAGCCTTAGCCTCTCCGAGCGTTCCGGAAAAGAGCAGGGACTGGCCATCGATGAAAAATACGCGGTCGGCCAGGCGATGGATGCTGGCGAGGTCGTGGGTGACGACAACGATGGTCATTTTCAGTTTGGCGCGCAGGTCGAGGAGAAGGTCGTCCAAAGCTGCGGCTGTAAGGGGATCCAGTCCCGCCGTGGGCTCGTCGCAAAACAGGATCTGGGGATCCAGCGCCAAAGCTCGGGCGAGGGCCACGCGTTTCTTCATGCCTCCGGAAAGTTCGGCAGGAAACTGATACATCGCGTAGGCAAGGCGCACCAGGTTCAGCTTGACCCGGACCATTCTTTCGATGGCGGAAGGGCTGAGGTGGGTGTGCTGTTCCAACGGAATGGCCACGTTTTCAAAGACCGAAATGGAATTGAGCAAGGCCCCGCCTTGAAAGACCACTCCGATTTTGCGCAAAATATCTTCAAAGCGGAGTTCGTCCATGCCCACTACTTCCTCCCCCCAGTATTTTACGCTGCCGGACCAGGGCTCCTCAAGGCGCAGGATGTTCTTTAAAAGTGTCGTCTTGCCGCTGCCGCTGCCGCCCAGGATGATCGATATCTCGCCCGGCAGGATGTCCAGATTGATGTCCTTGATGATGGAAACCTCGCCGTAACGGGCTTCCAGGTTGCGAAGGCTGATCACTGGCTCGGGATTTTTCATAGGTAAAGGAGGCTGAAAACAGCGTCAGCAATGATCACCGCCAGGATCGAGGCGACCACCGAAGATGTGGTGGACCGGCCGACTCCCTCAGCTCCGCCGGCGACCCGGAATCCGTAATGGGCGCCTATGATCACGATCAGCCAGGCGAACACGATGCTCTTGGCGTAGGTGATCAAAAAATCCGAAAGGCCCAACACGGAAACAGAGCGGCTGATAAAGACTTCCGGGCTGATCCCCAGATAGCCCAAGGCGATGATGGCGCCGCCAAGTTCCCCGAGCAGGATGGAGAAAGTAACCAAGAGCGGCATCATCAGGGTCAGGGCATGGAATTTGGGAACGACTACGTAACGGACGGGATTGAGCGCCATCATACGTAAGGCGTCCAATTCCTCTGTAACCTTCATGGTGGCGATTTCCGAGGCGATGGCCGAACCGCTGCGTCCGGCAACAATGATGGCTGTGAAAAGCGGCGCGAGTTCATTGACCATGCCAAAGGCAAGTATGTTGGCAAGGTAATGGCCACCGCCCAGATCGCGCAGCGGTATGGCGCCCTGAAGCGAAATAATGAAGCCGACTATGAATGAAAGCAGGCCCACGATGGGCAGAGCGGTCTGACCCAGGACAATGCACTGATGGGCCAGCGATCCCTTGCGGGCGGCATGGCGGTCCCAGATGCCGACGATCGACCAGTAGAAAACGTCGGAAGCCAGATAGAGCGAGTCTTTGAAACTACTCCAGAAATCCACCACACTTCCGCCGATGCGTTCCAGCCAGCCGGGTTCCCGTGGCCGGGGCACATCCTCCAGATCCAGGGAGCGAAAGCTGTCCAGCACTCCGCGGATCTCTTCCGAAGCCGGTTGTATCGTCAGTGGACCGCGTTTGGAGAGTTTGAGTACCAACTCCTCCCAAAAGGCCACGCCAGCGCTGTCCATTCTCGCTATGCCTGAAGCGTCCAGATGAGAAACTTTTTTCTGGCGGAGGACGTGGCTGAGTTCTTTCTGCAATCGGGGGACCGTGGCAGCGGTGATCTCACCCGCCAGGACCAGCGTGTTGCCGACGGCGCTTATCTGTGGCATGGTTTAAAAATAGAGGGAGAGGCGCAAATACGAGCCGTAATCGTAAACCACCCATTCTTTTTGGGATTCGTCGTATTGGACGTTGAATTTGACATCCAGTGAAATGTTGCGGTAAAGGCGGAAATTCACGCGGTTCTCGCTGTCGAAGCGGGTGGAACGGTTTTGGGAGCCCATGGGGAAGAGGACGTCAAAGGTGGAATTGACCCCGATAAAATCAAATATGTTGATCGCGGAAAGGACAGCGGTGCTTTCTATGCCGTGGTAATATTGATCGGGAGTTTCCTTGTAAACGGAACAGATCGTTCCGCTGGAGGGATTCGTCCAATCGCCGGTGTATTTATAGCTGTCTCGGTTTAATTCCTGCTGCCAGCCATACCCGCAGCGCAGGCTGAGCGAGACTTTGGGGCTGAATACGAAACGGTAAGTGATGCCCGTGCCTTCCTTGAGGCGCATGGGATAGAAAGATGTCTTCGTTTTCAGGCGGTCGACGGCGGTGCCGGACAGCGTGGAATCGCCGCCGGAAGAGATGAGGAGGAGATTTTTGTAAGCAGAAAAGTAGCTGTATTCGTTGAAGAAATGTGTTTGCAGGTCGCCGCGTCCGTATATTGAGAAATTACGCAGATCCTTTTTGCGCTCCCAGGGCGTGAGAAGCAAAATGTTCTTGAGCGACCAGGCGTCGGAACTCACCCGGATATCGCTGTCGGTGTCTTTATTCAGGCCGACATCGTAGGTGCTGCGGGTGGAGATGCGGGTGAAGGGGAAAGTGGCTTCGAGGTTGTTTTCCAACTGTCCGGTAACATTGAGGTTGTAAACCGGTTCATCGCGATCCACGTTGTTGTTGCCGGTCAGGCTGATGTTGCCGTGGATGGCTCCTTTATGCACGATCGGACGGTCTCGCACAATCTCTTTCTCACCCAGGACTCCCGCTCCCAGAAGCAAGTTTGCGCCACCCGCGGGATCGACGACCATGGTGAGCACTTCGCTGTCGCCTGCGCTCATGTTCACTGTAGTGAAGTTTCTCAAGTCGTTCCAGTCTCCGCCCCCGATCTTGACCATATAGGTTCCGGGACGGAGGATCCAGACCTTGTCGGGCTGGCCGAGGTCGTCGTCGCCGAGGCTGACGTCCCGGCCGTAGATCTGGTAATCGTATTCATCGGGGTTTTTCTGCCAGACGTCATAAGCCTGCCGGACCCGGGTGCGGCTTTCATCCATCACGCGCACCACCAATTCGGCCCAGTCGCCCTGTTTGCCTTCGATTATCGTGCGCATGCGGGGACGGATCTCCGTGCGGATGTTGATCTCCTGGATCTCGCCGGTTTTGATGCGGTATTTGCCGGCTGGCAGCGTGGCGATTTTGTTGAATTCGCCGTCGTCGAAAGGCGTGTAGCTGCCATCGGCATTGATCCCTTCGATGGAATAGCGGATCTCCGGGCTGGGACCCGCAGCCAGGCGGAGCAACAGTTCGCCGTCGGGTGCCATTTGGGCCGATTCTGCGGCCTGTTCGTAGATAAAGTCTTCCCACTTGCCCTGGGTTTTTTCGGGAGCGGTTGCCTGCACCTGGCGTCCTTCCAGGAAAAGCCTCAGCCTCGCGGCCAGAACGTCCGTTTCAGCCATCAGAATCTCGTTGAAGGACTGGATGAGATAAACCATGTCCGCGTCAGGAAGGTCTTTGTAGCGTTCGCCCTCGTAGGTGAGGAGGATGTTCTGCGTGGTCGCGTCCCGGACGTAAAAAACCAGACGAAGATAGGCGCGGGAGGGCTTGCCCTGGATTTTTTCCAGGTTCAGGATATTGGTCTCGAGGTAGTAATCCGGTTCGATTTCTCCGGTCGAGCGGTCTACCTGGCGGAAGATATTGTAGGCGCGCAGGCGCTGGACGATCAGGTTGGGAACGGCGTCGTTCAGCCGGTTGGCCCAAAGGTCGAAAGGCAAGTAACGCACCTTGGAGTAGTTTTCCCGTACGACAAGCTGGTTGCGGGAATAGGTGCGGTTCACCTCGGCATCGAGAACTTCCAGAGCTTTGGGGAAGGGAGTTTCCCCGCGCAGGTCTGGATTCTCGGTGGCCGGCTTGTAATCCAAAACGTAGTAGCTGGGTGATTTGCGGGCGGTCCTGGATAAACATCCGCCCAGCAGCAGCAAGGTCGCCAGGGCAAAAAGTATCTTGAGCAAAGCTTTCACAGCATGCCTCACTTTAGTTGGAGCGCAGGATCAGGGAAGGCTGGTCCGAGATCTGGCGCGAGAACTCGTTCAGGTTGTCGCTCGCCTCGCGCAGGGATTCGAGGGTTTCGTTGAGGTTGACGCGGTTGCGGATGAGGATTCGGTCCACGTGGGTGATCAGATTTCCGGCTTTGTTGATGGTCACGGAAAGGTTGCCCACGATGCCTTTGATGTCGGCCTGGTTGAGTTGCGCGGTCAGATCGTTGACATTGGCGATCAATTCGTCGAATTCCGAAGAGGCCAGGAGTTGGTTGACGCGATCCAGGGTTGAATTGAGTTTCAGGCTCATCTCCGCGATCTGTTTGGTGCTGTCCAGAATGAGGGTGTCGCTGTGGGAGCCGATGCTGGCGACCTGCGTGCGGGTTTCGGTGAGAAGGGCATCGGCCTGGGCGCGGATGTCCGTAATACCGCCATCGAGGTTGGTGGTCACGCGGTCCAGTTTTTGGGAAAGTTCTCCGGTCAGGTGTTCCAGGCTTGTTTGCGTGGCCATGGTGAGGGAATCCAGATTGGCTGTCAGGCTGGCCGTGACGCTGGAGAAATTGCTGCCAACTTCGGACGCGATATTGGCTGTGGAAGCGGCTATGGTATTCAAACTGGACAGAGTTGAGGACAGCTGGGTCCGCGTATCGCTTACCAAAGCGCTGGTCTGGCTCAGGATCTCGGCGATGTTGCGGCGGTTTTCCTCGGCTGTCAACTGGCGCAGGTTATCGGCGATCTCATCCACTTTGTCAACGATGGAAGCCGCCCGGCCGGTGATCTCGTCCAGTCCGGAAGAGCCGGCCCGGATGAAGCCTTTGGGCTTCAGGAGCGGGGAAGTGTTCGATCCGCCGCGGATCTCCACGGCTTTGGTGCCGGTGATCCCAACGTAAAAAAGCACAGCTTCATTGTCCGCCTTCACAGGCGTCCCGTGCTCGACGCTGATCGTGAGGATCACATTGGAAACGTCCCGGGGATCGATCGCGATCTTTTCCACCCGGCCCACCGGTATGCCGTTGTAATGCACTGCGCTGCCGGTCTGGAGCCCATAGACGGAGAAATTGCGGAAGCGGATGTAATAGGTATCGTTCTTTTTGACCAGCCTGTTGCCCACGACCAGAGCGACAAAGAGGGTCAGGATGGCCAGTCCGGCGATCACGAAGACGCCCAAACGGACCTTGGCGGCCTTGGAAACCATTTCACCTCCCTCAGGGATTGAAAACGATGTCCCCGGTGAGCAGTCTGCTTTTCAAATGGATCGGGCGCGGGGTGCTCAAACTGACGTTGCCTTCGCAGATCACATCCTCGCCGAAACTGATGTCACCCTCGATCTTCAGCGAGGAGCAGCCGACCAGGGAGGGCACTCCTTCCTTGAAGCGGGCCAGCATAACATCGATCTTTCCGTAGTAACGTTCATCTAGGTCGATGGTCGGAATGGAATTGATCCCGCGGCGGAGTACGACCTGGTATTGATCGTTAAGTTCATACAGATCCGACCAGATGGCCAGCAGGTCGTTGTTCTTTTTCACGGGGGCAAAGCGGGCCCGTGGGACCACCAGGGCCCGGGCTCCGTGAAAGACGCCGATCGCCGCTCCCATCGCCGTTTCCAGTTGATAGACCGGAGTACCGTCCACCATCTTGGGATTGATGATCAAAGGTAGCAGCATCACTCCGTCTCCGGCGATCAGGTTCCATTGCAGGGCCTTGAGGTCGATCCAGAGATTGTTCGTATTGAAATAGCGGTAATATTCGACGTTTTGAAATTCGGGAAGTTCTTCCGGCGGACACTGGGCCACCTCGCGCAGAAGGAGCTGGCCGTGTTTGTCCTCAGCAAGGTGTCCGCCTTTTTTATCCATCTCTGTGCGGTCGCAAACCTCCATCAGGAAATGGATGTCGTTTTCTTCCATGTAGGAGGGGATGCAGGTGTCGATCGTGGCGCCGAGGTTGTCCGCGTTGGAAACGAAGGCGTAGCGATATCCGGAGTCGATCAGTTTGTCCAGCAGTCCGGAGGCGCTGAGCGCGGCGTAAAGATCGCCGTGGCCGGGTGGATTCCACATCTTGACAGGATCGTCGTTTTCGTAAGGCTTCAGGTTGTCCTGCCGGACCCGGGGAAACTTGTTTTGCACAAAGGATATGGGCAGGGATTGCTTGGCCAGGTCAGGATATTTGGTTAGGTAGTCGAGCGTGTCGGCTTCGGTGTTGTAGCTGTTCATGAACATGAGGATCACTTCGTAGCCCGTTCCGGCGCGTTGAGCCAGGACCTGGCGGGTGATGATGTCCAGGAAATTCATGTTTCCTTTCACCGGCAGCAGGCTCTTCGCGGCTGCCAGGCCCATGCTGGTTCCCAGGCCGCCGTTGAGTTTGATCACCACGATGTTTTTCAGGATGTTCTGGCGTCGGTAACTGGACAGCGAATTGTAATCAACGAGGTTAGTGCCGGAGGGAGGGGAGATTTCGGAGCGGGAGATCAATCCCCGTTCGCCTTTGGCCAGCAGCTTGTAATAAGCGCTGAAAGTGCGGATCACGCTCTCCGGGATCGAATTGGCCTTCATCTGTTTCACGAATAGGTTCAACATCCGCTGTTCCTCACACCTCTGTGTTTTTCAAAATGTCTGCCACCAATGCATCTATGCCCGCATCGTCCACCTGGCTGGGAACGGTGATGTGCCCGGTGCCGGAATTGGCTTCGTTCCAGTTTTCCACTGTGTGGACCGCGTTTGGATTGCGGGCCCAGTTGCGTCGTCCCACACCTCCCATCACGTCCCAGGAAAGGCCGGATCTGACGACATTGTCGATTTCCGGGCTGCCGTCGAGGACGATCCCGTTGCCGCCGTTCACGGAGCGGCCGATCCCCACGCCGCCACCGTTGGAAAGCACCACCAGCGTCATGCCGCGAGCGATGTTGCCACCGAAGCAATGCGTCGCCATTTCGGCCATGACATTGCTTCCGTCGCGGATGTTGGCGGTTTCGCGGAAGGGGGAGTCAGTGCCCGAGGTGTCGTGATGGTCGCGGCCCAGCATGACCGGTCCGATCTTGCCATCCCGCACCATTTGGTTGAATCTCAGGGCGATGCGCACGCGGCCCTGTTCGTCGGCGTAAAGTATGCGGGCTTGGGTTCCCACCACCAGTTCGTTTTGGCCGGCTTCCGAGATCCATTGGTAGTTGTCGCGGTCCATCGCGTTGCGGTCGGGATCGATGAGTTCTTTGGCCGCGAGGTCGGTCTGTGCCAGGTCGCCGGGCTTGCCGCTCAGGCACACCCAGCGGAAGGGGCCGTAGCCAAAATCGAAACACAGCGGTCCCATGATGTCCTCCACGTAGGAGGGGAAAATGAAACCGTCACTGGTGCTGACGCCGTTGCGGGCGATCGAGCGTTCCCCGGCGTCGAACACCGAGGCCATGAAACTGTTTCCGTAGTCCCAAAAGCGGGAGCCTTTCGCGCTGAGCCGCCGGATCACTTGGAAGTGCCGCTTCAGCGAGGCGTCCACCTGCTTTTTGAACTCATCAGGTTCTGTAGCCAGCAGCGCCCGGCCTTCCTCGAAAGTGAGCCCCGCGGGTGTGTAGCCGCCTTCATAGACGGCGTGGCAGGAAGTCTGGTCGGAAAGCAACTCGGCCTTGATATCGTTTTTATCCATGTATTCCAAAAGGTCCACCACGTTGCCGTAATAGGCGATGGAGACTGGTTTTTTGCTCTGGCGGAATTCCTCCACCCAATGGAAAATCTCGGAAAGGTCGCTGGAGACGCGGCTGACCCAGCCCTGGCTGTGGCGGGTTTCGATGCGGCTGTGGTCAACTTCTGCGATGATGCCGATGCCGCCGGCGATCTCTACAGCTTTGGATTGCGCCCCGCTCATACCGCCCAAGCCCGATGAAATATATAAAACTCCGCCCAGATCTCGGTCGGAAGGGATGCCGAGGTATTTCCGGCCCGCGTTGAGCAAGGTGATATAGGTCCCGTGGACGATGCCCTGCGGTCCGATGTACATCCAGCCTCCCGCAGTCATTTGTCCGTAATTGGCCACACCCAGTGCGGTCAGACGTTTAAAATCGTCCTGATTGTCCCATTTTCCGATCACCAGCCCGTTGGTGGAGATCACCCGCGGAGCCTCTTTGCGTGAAGGGAAAAGGCCCAGGGGATGGCCAGACTGCACCACGAGGGTCTGCTCTTCGGTCATCACTTCCAGGTATTGTTTGATCAATTGGTATTGCATCCAATTCTGGCAGACCTGTCCGGTCTCGCCGTAAGTGACCAGTTCGTAGGGATAGAGCGCGATCTCGAAATCGAGGTTGTTATCGATCATCACCTGCAAGGCCCGGGCGGGCGTGATGCCTTTGTATTCGGAGATGGGTCGGCCCCAGATGCGGCCCTGCGGACGGTAGCGGTAACCGTATATACGGCCTCGGGAGCGTAATTCAGCCAGAAATTCAGGTGCCAGGCGTTCATGCAACTCAGCGGGAATATAGCGTAAGGCATTTTTGACTGCCAGGGCTGTCTCCGCGGGACTCAGGGCCAGGCCCCGGTCAGGGGCGCGGCGGTAGGCGGGATTGAAAATCGGGTCAGGCGGCAGAACCGCGTCCAGTTTGACTTCAAACCTTCTTCCGGAGGGCATTTGTAACCTCTTTATCTCTCTGCGGCGATCAAGCAAAGCAGGGAATTGACTGCAATCTTTCTTTTATTCCGTAATGTTCCGGAGGCTTTGCCAAATCAACGTTTTATTCTATTAATCCACATTAAGCCTTTTTTGTCAAGATAAAAGCTGGCCTGCTTACCCTCTTGCTTCCTTTTTCTGTAACAGATACCTGCAGGCCTGTTCTATCCTTTCCCTCTGGCAAAGTTCTTTACAGAGGGTTCCGATTATGGTCACGGGGTTCCTTTCCCTGTCACTGCCTCGCGATTTTCTGACATTCCTCCCGAAGCAACTCACGCGAGTAAAGTCCCAGCCTGCCGGGGCGGCTGAATTGCCGGAGGAAGGCGAGATCCGGCTGGCCCGAGTAGTCTTTCAACATGCGGTAATAGCCCTTGCTGTGCAGGATGAATGATCTGGTGCAATCAAGCCTGCTGGCGGGGGCTGTGAAGGCCAGGACCGCCTGATCGCCTGTCTGGGGCATCGTGTAATAGTTGTCATCGTCGCAGGACAACGCCGCCCGGATGTCATTACCGTTCTGATCTGTTGCCGAGGCCAGGGCAGCGGAATTGATCTGGACTGACTGCGGCTCCGAGTAATCGATCCCCACGTAATCTATCTCCCAGAACAAAGCTCCGCATTCCAGTTTCAGATCCAGAGTCCCGTTTTGCGTTTCCGGGAGGTCGATGGCCATCACCAGATCTTTTTGCGCCACCGGTCCGACGATCGGGAAATAATCCACAAAGCGCCATTTTCCGTTTTTCAGTACGGAAACCGATAGCGGCAAACCCTGTCCCAACACCCATTGATTCATCCGCTTTGAGCCCAAGGCGCCAAAATCTTGGTACCAATCTTCATATTTGCTGCCGAAGCGGGCGCAGGCCTTGTCTACCGTGTGATCCAGCCACAGCGAGTTTTTGGCCCGGATGACCAGTTTCGCCTTTTTGGCGTTCCGGGGCCGGTCAAAGCGGAGGAACACCGTATCGCTGCCCT
>JAKQNV010000085.1 GCA_029565595.1 Candidatus Cloacimonadota bacterium | reverse complement strand
AGCAGGCGTCCCGCCTGCGAGGCCCCGCAGGGGCCTTCATCCTCACACCTCATGTTTATCGGTCAACATCTCACGGCAGGGTAGAAAAGCCCTGCGGGCTTTAGCAGGCGGGACGCCTGCCGTTCCGTGTTGGGGTAGGGGGACGCCTGCCGTTCCTGGTTGTTCCCTTTCGTGTAAATCGCGTAATTCGCGGACAGCCCGTTTTTCCCTCCCGATGAACGCCATTCGTCACACACTACTATATAGAGGCTGCCGCTCACAGTGTTAAAAATGCTATCTGCTTGTCACACAGCCAGATAATCTCATGCGTCTGCTGTATTCCTGCGGATATCCTGCTGATAGTGTGCAGATACTGCCAAGGGGCTTGCCGGTGCCGAGATAAGCCAGAGCCGAACGAATAAAAGGCAATCGACTCCAACAAGAGAAAAAAAGCCCGGGGTTTTGATTCCCCGGGCGAGGTGGCTTAGTCAATGAAGATCTATTTGATGAGGGCCAGGCGCCTGGTCTGGGTGGTTTTGCCATCGCGGAGCTGGCAGGCATAGATACCGGCGGCGACGCTGCGACCCTGGCTGTCGGTGCCGTCCCAAACGAGGGCGTGGGTTCCTTTGATGAGCGCGCCCTGGTGCAGGATTTTCACCAATTGGCCTTTGACGTTGTAGATGGAGATCTCGCACTCCGCCAGATTGTCCTTAGCCACGAAACTCAAACTGGTAGTGGCTTTAAAAGGATTGGGGCTGTTGCGTAATTGGATGATATTTCCCAATTCGGGAGCGCAGGGATCAGCGCAGGCAGTGGATTCGTTGGAGAGTTTTTGCGCGTAGAGGCCGAGGATCTCGGTCTTGCCGCTGGAACGTCCGTCCGCCCAGACCGCGTAGGCTGTGTTGCCGATGGTCGCGATGAGCGGATTGTACTGCATTTTCTTGGCGTCGCAAAGGATCCCTTCGTTGCCGGGATTGACCATGGTGCCGTCGGCATTGACGTATTTGTAATAGATGTCGGATTCGATGTCGTAATAATCCGTCCAGGCGACGACCATTCCGCCGCCGTCAAAACGGGACAGGCAAGGCGAGGACTGGGTGCTGTCGCGTTGGACCACATAGGTGCCGAGCGGTCCCCAGAGCGGATTTCCGGGCAGGTCAAAGCGCTGGGCGAGGATGTCGTGCATGCCGTTGATGTTTTCGCACCAGGCGAAGATGATATCGTCGCGCCAGAGGGGATTGTTGGCCAGGGTCGGTTTTTCCTGTTCGCGCCCGTAATCGGCGAGATTCTTGCCCAGCGGATCCCAGAGGCGGGTTCCATCCGCGGAGAGGTGCTGACCCCAGTAATTCTGGATGAAATCGTCGCGGGCATCGCGCCACATCACGAAAAGGCCCTGGTTGGTCCTGACCGCCACGGGCACACGCTGCACGGTGTCCCAATTGGAGTGGGTGGAAGGCTTGAGCCCGGTTTCGGGCCAGCCCGGCGCGGCGGCTCCGGTCTCAGTGACTTTTTTGACGTAAACGCTTTGGGTGCCGTCGGCAGGAGAGTAGCGCTCCCAGACATAATAGTTGTCCTTAAGGTCGTTGATCACGCATTCGTTATTCAGTTCATTTGTGCCAAGGGTGGCGACCATTATTCCGTCCGGCCCCCACATCTTCTGGCCGTTTTCGATCATCTGGCCGAAAACGTGGTAGAAGAAGCTGGTGTCCACCTGGTCGTAATTGGACCAGCCGACGTAGAATTGGCCGGTCTCGGGCAGGTAGGAGACGCGTGGATCTTTCTGGCGCAGGGGATCGCTGGCGGTCAATTCCATGCCGGTATCGCCCCATAGCCGGTCGCCGTTGGCATCCAGCAGCTGCATATAGATCTTGGGATTGTCGTTTCGCTTGTCTTCCCAGGCGATGGCGATTTTGCCGTCCGGGGTGACCGCCGCGCTGGGTGTGATCTGATCTGCTCCGGTGGGCAAAGTTACCGGGCGTCCGTTTGCTTCAAATTGGACGCTGCCATCCGGATGCAGGAATTGGAAATAGATCTGGTAGCCGTTGTTGGCCAGACGGGTGTCCTGCCAGATGATCACAGCGTCGTTGGCGCGGGGCAGGATAAGGTAATTATCCAAAGGCGTGTCGCCGCTGAGGCCCCAGAAGACGACCTGGCCGTTGTTGGCCAGTTGCGCGTTTCCGGCGGAATTGAAAACCTGGTAGTAGATGCCGACGCTGCCGTTGCGGATATCCATCCAATTGACGAAGACGTTGTTGCCGGCGACTTTGATCAGGCCGCTGTTTTGCTGGTTGGGAGCGGTGCAGACCGGGCGTCCGTTGGCCTCCCAAAGCGATGTTCCAGTGGAAGA
>JAKQNV010000073.1 GCA_029565595.1 Candidatus Cloacimonadota bacterium | reverse complement strand
AGGCCAAAAGTTTCCCGGCCAAAGACGAGCCCTATCTCCAGAGCCGGTATCTTGGCACAGTAACTGGCCATTTCAGGTGGATTGAGGTCTACAGGCTTTAAGCGCCCCACGCGGCGGGAAAAGGCAATCACGCGGTCCAGGCCGGCAACCGCGTCTTGCAAAGTGGCAAAGGTTTGGGCTTCCTCCAACAGATGCTCCGAATGCATGGCCAGGTAGAAATCGTTTTTGCTCGGGACGTTGCCCACGATGCGCAATCCGGTGAATCCGAAATTGTGCATGATGCGCGCGACGGCCCCGACATTCCCTTCATAGACCGGCTCCACCAGGATCACGTGGATCATGCGTTTTTCAATAACTGGCCGAGGCGGTTGCCCATCTGGACGATATTTTGGTTCGAATCAGCCTTCCATTCCTGGGCCACGCGCTTGGAGACGTTGAGAAAATCGTAGGATTTGTCCTTCATGTTGCGCTGGGTGAAGATGCTGGTGAGTTTTTTCAACGTTTGCCAGATGGTGCGGGTGCGGGTTTCGTCGGCTTCCAGCAGCCAGCTGCGAATGTTCGAATAGGTTTGCAGCGGGCGCTGCCGGCCCACTTGGGTGAGGATGTGGCTGATCTTTTTTTGCACTTCCTCGCTCTCGTCATCCAGCAGTTTGCCGATGAAAGTAAGGATGTATTGCGGATTTTTGGCGGCGATGCTTTCGATGCCGTGCAGGGACATGGCGCGTTTCTTTTCGTTGTCGGACATCGCCCAGTGCGGCATGTAGTCCTTCATCACCTCGGGGTGCTTTTTCCACATCTCGAAGCAGATGGTCTCGCTCTCCCAAGGCACGCTCTCGAAGGTTTTCTCCAAGGTTTTTACGATGACTTCGGGATTGTCCTGGTGCTTGTTGTAGAAATAGAAAAGAGCGGTGGCGCGGATGCCGTACAGACGGTGGTCCAGCATGCCGGCGCAGACGGAATCCAGGTCGCCCGGGCCGTCATACAGGGCCAGGCGTTTGCCCAGTTCCTCGCGCACAAAATAATTGGCGGTGTTGCCCAGTTCGAAGATCTGCTTCTCGGCCAGCTCGTTCTTGTTCTTGTCCAGATTTTTGAAGATCTTTTCCACATGAGCGTCCATGACCTTGAAATCGTCGAGTTTGAGACGTCCCACTTCTTTGATCATATTGCTAAGTCCCGAATCTTGGTTTGGAAATTGAGAGACATTGACAGGTTTCTCCGGTATAAAACAAAATGCCTTTGTTCCTGAGTGAGGTTTTAGGATTTTGCCTTGATGTGATTTATTTATGCTATGCGGTCATAATGCCCGTCCGTGCCTTTCTGTCAAGTTATTTATTCTCACTGCCGGAGAAAATGCCTCACTGCTGCGGGTTTTGCTGGTGAAGAAACACTATCTGGCAGATTTCAGGATCACCTCACTCAGTAAGGGTTGATTAGCGCAATCAATGTGGAATCGAGTGAGAATAACTCACCCCGCTAAATATTTCTTGACGCCGGCTTGTGGCACAAATAAGCTGCAAAAAATACGGGACTTCCAGAAAGAGTCCTGGAAATGCTGAAAATTACGCCTGAACTTTCAGGAGGATATATGAAGCATATTGCCCTGTGCCTGGCTATTTTTTTGATCTTGCTGATGGCCTGCAGCCGCGGGGAAGAGGGCATCGACCTTTCTGTCTACAAATACAACGACACCCGCAATCTGGTGCGCTTTGTCCGCACAGCGGCGCAAAAACTGCAGCAGGAAGGGCTCGCCGGCCTGGCGGAGTACAAACTGGATCGCCGCGCTAAAAGCGATTACTACCTTTATGTGTATGACCTGCAAGGCGTCAACATTTTCCATGCCGGCATGCCGGAACTGGAAAACCGCAATCTCCGCGAGATCCGGGACAAGGACGGCAAACGCGTCCTGGACCTGGTGTTCGAGGCCGTTGCCAATCCGGAAAATCCCCATGGTTGGGTTCATTACACGTGGTGGGAGCCCGGCAAGTTCTACCCTGTTCCCAAATCATCCTGTCATTTTAAAGTGCGCCTACCCGACGGCCGGGACGTAATCATAGGCGGCGGGATCAACTATCCTTTGGAAGAACGTGAATTCGTCAGGATCGCGGTGGACAGCGCCGTGAACCTGATCCAGGCCAAAGGTGATTCCGCCCTGGCTTTGATCGCGGACGACGAATCCTCATTCAATTTCCGCGAGGTGAAGGTTTTCGCCTTCCGCGCGGACGGCAAGATCCTGATCTCTCCAGTGTTGAGCGACAGCCTCTTTCAAGCCAATCTGCTGGAGTGCGCGGATGAAACCGGCCATAAACCTTTCCAGCGCGCCCTGGAACAGATGCAGGGCCAGGATAGGACCTGGCAGATCTTCCTGGCCAAAAACCGTTATGAGCGCAATCTGGTGAAGAAGACCCTGTATTTGAGAAGAACCCGGTTGGGCACGGAAACCATTTATGTGGGCGCGGTCACGGACCTGCCCCAAACCCCCTGAGGAACTGCCATGGCGCGTAAATATGAATACTCCGTCAATGAAGTACCGCCCTTGCCGCATCTGTTGGTGCTGTCCTTCCAGCACGTGATGCTGATGTTCATTTCGATCGGCTTTCCCATCCTGCTGGCCAGCCAACTCAACGCCACTCCGGAGTTTAGCACTGCCCTGATCACACTCTCCATGCTGGCCAGCGGAATCGGCTCCATCCTGCAATCCGCGGGCATCCCATATATCGGCTCCAAATACCTTTGCCCCAACCTCTGCGGGCCATCCTATTTCAGCCTCACCCTTTCCGCCACCTGGATCGGCGGAGTACCGCTGATGCGGGGTATGATCATCCTGGCAGGCATAGTGGAAATGGCCCTGGCGCCAGTGATCCAGAAGTTGAAAAACATCTTTCCTACCTACGTTGTTGGCCTGGTGGTGGCATTGGTGGGCGTCAGCGTGATCCAGGCCTCGGTGGCTGCGATTTTCGGGCAATCCTTCCGCGGTGACGTGATCAACACAGCCGATATCCTTTTGGGGCTTTTCACACTTCTTTTAATGGTGGTCAGCAATGTGTGGGGCAAAGGCTTCCTGCGCATGTACTGTCTGCTGATCGGTATGCTGATCGGCTGGATCGCCACCGCTGTCCTGATCCCGGAATACAGGGTCAATGCCAGCCTGCTGCAAAGTAAGCCGTTCTTCGCTTTCCCAACCTTGCTTTCAGGCTTTTGGGAGATCAAATTCAAAGCCGCGATGATCATTCCCTTCGTGGTGATCGGCATCAGCGGCTCGTTGAAAACCTTCGGGAACCTGCTCGCGGCTCAGCGCATTTCCGTTCCCGGCCTGGAGAAACCTGATTTCAAGCCACTGCGCGAGGGAATGCTGGCAGATGGCATATCCACCGTGGTCTCGGGGATCCTGGGCGGCATGGCGGTGGACACATCCTCCAGCAACATCGGCCTTGCCGGCTCTACAAAAGTAGTCAGCCGCTGGCTTTCCGTGGTGGCGGGAGTCATTTTCATCCTGCTGGCCTTTCTTCCCCGCTTCGCGCTGCTGCTTTCCATGATCCCCGATCCCGTTCTGGGCGCTGCAATTATTTATTGCGGCTGTTTTATGATCATCGCCGGCCTGCAGGAAATGTTCAGCGAAACCTGGGACATCCGGCGCACTTTCGTAATCGGGATCGCGCTCTTCTTCGGGCTCAGCACAGCTTTTTTGCCTGGCCTGTACGCCCGTGCGCCACAATTCATCCAGTTTTTCTTTACAGATCCGTTACCTACAGCCACCATCATCGCTGTGATCTTGCACCAGTTCATCCATCTGGACAAGCTGTTCACCACCCGCAAAAAAGACTGAAGCCTGATCTGAAGCGGATATGGTTATTTGAAGGGCTCGTGGCTGCCGCAGCTTTCAGCGGAAGTTAGCCGGGAAAGATATCCTGTTGCATCACGTTGCGGCTGGTCACGAAATGCAGTTTGGCCACTTCCGCCAGTCTCGGAAAGCCGTATTTGTCCGCGAAGTCCTGGGCCGGTTGTAATACCTTTCGCCCCGCCCCCAACGGAAACTTCATCTGGAAGAAGCGGTTCATGGCTTCCAACTGCTCCAAAAACTGGTAACGCGCGATGATGGATGCAGCAGCAACCGCCAAATCAGCCTCGGCGCCGTGGCGTTCCTCGACCGGGATGGGCAATTCCCTGCTTTTCAAATACTTGCAGACTTTTTTCTGGGGACTGAACTGGTCCACCAAGACGCCTTCGGCTTCCGGATGCTGTTTGAAGGTGTCCAGGATGGCCGTGGCGTGCTGCCAGGCCAGGAGGTCATTGAGGTTGTGCCCACGGCCTTTCATGTCGGCGATTATTTCGTTGTATTTCAAAGGTTTGACCACAATGCAGGCGATCCGGTTGGCAAACCTTTCGTAGAGCCGCCTGGCGATAGTCTTGATCTGGGTGTCCCTGAGTTTTTTGCTGTCGCGAACCCCCAAAACATCCAATTCCCCCGCCAGGCCAGCTTCCATGGCGAAAGCCGCCACGACCAGGGCGCCGAAATAATCCCCTTTGCCGCATTCGTCCGAGCCGATCCAGTGTTCCCAGGTGTGAAAAGTCTTCCGCGGCTGAACGGACTTGCCGCATAATTCTATCATTTCCTTTTTAAAGGGAGTGTCCGGACCATTGCCTAAAACCTTGGAAAGGCCCTTTTTAACAGAATAGTAGAGGTTCAGGGTTAGAAAATCCTCACCTCTTTCCAGCCTGAGTTGGATCCCGTAGGCGATCTCGCGCTGGCTGGCGACCCGGATCCCGCGTTTGGCCAGTTCCGGCAGCAGTTCGGCCAGATATTCCTCTATATGCTTGTCCATCTTGGTCCTTAATCAATAATACAGAGCAAGAGCGCGAGAGAGCTGCTTTTGTCAATCTGAAAGTGCGGTATCGTAAATTTAATTTGTCCTTGACAGAAATCGGCTTATCTTAAATTTAGCACTCAGTCGTTTTGACTGCTAATTTGATCTTGATATTACTCATATGGAGGTAAAACAAAGATGGCAAAACAAATGCTGTATGCACACGATGCACGGACCTCCCTCAAAAAGGGAGTCGATCAGCTTGCCGACGCCGTGAAGGTGACCCTTGGGCCCCGCGGCCGTAACGTGGTATTGGATAAGAAATTCGGTTCACCCACGATCACCAACGACGGTGTGACCATAGCCAAGGAAATTGAACTCGAAGGCGAATTCGAAAACATGGGCGCCCAACTCTGCAAAGAGGTCGCGGAAAAGACCCACGACGTCGCCGGAGACGGCACCACCACCGCCACGCTTTTGGCCCAGTCCATTATCGAAGAAGGGCTCAAACACGTGACTGCCGGTGTCAATCCCATGTACCTGAAACGCGGTTTGGAAAAGGCCACCAAGGTCATCGTGGACAAGATCCATGAATTCTCCAAAACAATTCAAAGCAGCGAGGAGATCGCGCAGATCGCATCCATTTCCGCCAATAACGATTCCGAGATCGGCAAACTCATCGCCGAAGCCATGGATTCCGTGGGCAAGGAAGGGATCATCAACATCGAGGAAGCCAAATCCATCGACACCGGACTGGAAAAAGTCGAAGGCATGCAATTCGACCGCGGTTACCTCTCACCCTACTTCGTGACCAACGCGGACAAGATGATCGCCGAACTGGAAGATCCTTTCATCCTCGTGCACGACAAGAAGATCAGCGTCCTCAAGGACCTGCTGCCCATCCTGCAGGAAATTTCGCAGCACGGCAAACCTTTGCTCATCATCGCTGAAGACATCGAAGGCGAAGCCCTGGCCACACTCGTGGTTAACAAGCTGCGCGGCGTTTTGAACGTCGTCGCGGTCAAGGCTCCCGGTTTCGGCGACCGCCGCAAGGCCATGCTGGAAGACATCTCCATCCTCACCGGCGCCACCCTGATCAGCGAAGAGATGGGCCGCCGCCTCGACAGCGCCACCATGACCGACCTCGGCCGCGCCAAAAAGATCCTCGTGGAAAAGGAAAACACCACCATCCGCGAAGGCGCCGGTTCCGATGACGCCGTCAAGGGCCGCATCAAACAGATCAAGTCCCAGATCGAGGAAACCACTTCCGATTATGACAAGGAAAAACTGCAGGAACGCCTGGCGAAACTTTCCAGCGGCGTGGCCGTGATCCGCATCGGCGCCGCGACCGAGACCGAAATGAAGGAAAAGAAAGCCCGCGTGGACGATGCTCTGCACGCCACCCGCGCCGCAGTTGAAGAAGGCATCGTGCCCGGCGGCGGAGTCACCCTGATCCAGGCCGCCAAAGCGCTGAAGGACCTTAAAGACCTTGATCACGAAGAAAAAATGGCCGTGGAAATCCTGATGAAAGCCCTGGAAAAACCGGCTTACCAGATCGCCTCCAACGCCGGCGAAGAAGGCGCGGTGATCGTGGAAAAACTCAAAGGCTACAAAGACATCAACATGGGCTTCAACGCCGCCAACGGTAAGTTCGAAGATCTGCTCAAAGCGGGCATCATCGATCCCGCCAAGGTCGTCCGCTCCGCGGTGCAAAACGCCTCATCGATCGCGGCATTGCTGCTCACCACAGAATGCATAATCACCGACATCAAAGAACCCGAACCGCCAGCCCCGATGCCCAATCCAGGCATGGGCGGAATGTACTAAACCATCTCCGATACCATACAAAAAGCCCTCCTTTCGGGGAGGGCTTTTCATTTTTGGACCGCAATTCGGGCCGAAGCCTGCGCGGAAAAACCTCTTTCAGCCTTTGAGCAGGGTGACCCTTTTTACAAAAGTGTCAATGCCGGCAATCCGCAACCGGACAAGATAGATACCCGCGGGAAGGTCCTTCCCGCCGGCGTCTTTGCCATTCCACACATAATTCTTCAAGCCGCCGGGCAAGGTTCCGCCAGCCAGGGTAGTGATTTTCTGCCCCTTGAGGTTGTAAACTGCCAGTTCAGCTGCCGCGGATTCCTTCATCTGGAACGATATCTCCGTGGAACCGGAAAAGGGATTGGGACAGCAGCTGAGACTGGGATTGGCAGCCGGGGCTTGTTCATCGGCAGAGGCGGTGCTGGAATAAACATTGGTCCATTTATCCCAGTCCTGCCAGCCTTCAGCGGAATTCATCTGATATTCCTCGAGGATGCAATTGCCGTAGGAGTCGTTGGTATAGAGATAACGTCTGGTATCGTGCCAGCCCTGGGTGGAACTGTTGTATTGCTGAAGTGTTTGGATCAGGTAGCCGTTGGCGTCGTAACTGTAGAGATGGCGTCTGTTGTCGAGCCACTCGTAATTGCTGCCGGTCCAGCTCCTGCTTTGGTCGATAACCTCAGACAGCTTTCCGTCGGGCAGATAACTATAGAGGTATCTGATGCCTTGATAATTGCCTATCTCATCTAATAAGGTGAGAATCGTTTTTCCCATCAGCCTGCCTTCCGCGTCATAGTCAAAGCTCCTGACCTCATACTCCGTGAAGGTTCCATCCCACGAATAATAGTTGTAGAGATGCTCGCTGGCCAGCAAGCCTTTTTCATAAGAATTCGCTTGCTGGGTGTCTAAATACCAGCCTTGGGAACCGTGTAAGTATACGTAAACTTGCTGCAAGGTTCCGTCTGCGTTGTAGAGGCTGCTTTCCTTTTCCCAGGCTGACCACTGGCCATCGTCAATAAAGTAATTGACTGTCTCGAGCAGCCTTCCCTCGAAGTTGTAATTATAGTCCTGGGCGCTCGACAGTTCCCAGACGCCGTCGGGATAATTTTGGCGGGTTCTCAGAACAATCTGTCCATTCGCGTTGTAACTGTAATGGACGATCGAGTTCGGATACCAGCCCTCGTTGTAATGATAACCGTTGCGCTGGATGAGAAACCAGCCGTCGCGGGGCGCGGGATTTTCCGGCCCGGACAGTGTTTCCTGCGCGGTCAGAAAACCGCAAGCCAGGATCAGAACGATCAGCAGAGCAATGTTTTTCATCCTCTTATCCTCCATTATTATCAACGATAGCATATTTTATTCCAATCGTGACGGAATATCCGGCAGTCTGGCGTCTCACCCTGCGATTCCGGGCTTAGTGCGCGTCAAACCAGCTGTCGCCCCAGGCAATGTCGGTTCTCAGGGCGACTGTTTCCCGGTATTTTTCCGGAAGGGCGCCCTCCATAGAGGTCCGGACGAGCTTTTCCGCTTCCGGCAGAAAATCGCGGCGTACTTCGAAAACCAATTCGTCATGCACCTGCAGGATCATGCGGATGCGCAGATTATCCCGGATTCGCGAGTGGATGTCGATCATGGCGATCTTGATCAGGTCGGCGGCGGTGCCCTGGATGGGCATGTTGACCGCCACGCGTTCTGCTTCGGAGCGCAGGCCCTGGTTGGAGCTGTTGATGTTTTTCAAATACAGTTTGCGTCCGAAGATCGTTTCGCAAAACCGCTGCCGGCGCGCTTCGACCTTGCTTTCGTTGATATAGGCGCCGATCGAGGGAAAGCGTTCGAAGTAGTGTTTGATCAGGTCTTTGGCGTCAGTGACCGGAATGCCCAGTTCCCGCGAAAGTTTTTTCTGCCCCATTCCGTATAAAAGCCCGAAATTGATGACCTTGGCGCGCCGGCGTTCCTCGCTGCTGATGGCTTCGAGGTCTTTGCCGGTGATGATCGCCGCCGTCTGGCGATGGATGTCGAGGTCGTTCCTGAACGCGTCGATCAGCGCTTCATCCTGGGAAAAAAGCGCCAAAAGCCGCAATTCGATCTGTGAATAATCGGCTGCCATGATCTGCCAGCCCGGATCGCCGGCGATGAAGGCTTTTCGGATCGAGCGTCCCAACTCCGTGCGGATGGGAATGTTTTGCAAATTGGGATTGGACGAGGAAAGCCGCCCGGTGGAAGTCACGGTCTGGTTGAAGGAAGAGTGGATGCGTCCGGTGTCCGGATTGATCAGTTTCGGCAGGGCGCCCACGTAGGTTGATTCGAGTTTGGTGAGCATCCGGTAATTGATGACCTTGTCCACGATCTGGTAATCCCCGGCCAGTTCTTCCAAAACCGTGTTATCCGTGGAATAGCCGCTCTTGGTCTTTTTCCCGGCGGGGATCTTTTTTTCCTCGAAGAGCAGTTTGGCCAGTTGTTGCGTGGAATTGATGTTGAATTCATATCCGGCTTCGGCGTAGATTGCTTCCGTGAGCGTTTTCAGTTCGCGGTTGATGTTGGCGGAGATCTCGCGCAGCATGGCGGTGTCGAGGTTCACGCCGTTTTCCTCCATGCGCCGCAGCACGGGGAGCAAGGGAAGTTCGATATGTTCGTAAAGATCCTGCAAACCCGTATCGGACAAGCGTTTTTGATAGATCGGGAAAAGCAGGAAAACCGCCCAGGCGTCCTCGGCCGAATATGCGCAGGCAGCCTGCACGTCCACGAGGTCGAAGCTGGTCTTGTCCTTTTTGTCGAGCAGCGAGGAAATTGGAATCATGGTGTGCTGCAATTCGGCGGCGGCGCAGGTGTCGAGGGAATATTGATTGGTGCCGGGATCCAAGATGTAAGCGGCCAGCATGGTGTCCCAAATGGGATTTTCGATCTCCCAGCCGTGGCGCCCGAGAACCTCCAGATCATACTTAAGGTTATGCCCCACAATGAGTTTACCTGCCAAAACACCTTTCAGCGCCAGCCAGGTCGGCCCCCAGGGAAGGTTGTCGTGCATTTTGTGCCCCACAGGCAGATACCAGGCCTCATCCGCGGACACGCAAAGCGAGATGCCCACGGGAGCGGTCCGCAGCGCGTCCAGCGAATCGGTTTCCACATCCAAACTGACGACTGGCGCGGAACGCAATGCAGACAACAGTTTGGGCAGGTTGGTGGCATCAGCAAGTATGGCCTTAAACCGTTTTTCGCCACTGGACGGAGTCGGTGCGTCAAGGGCAAAGATATCGCCCTGGACCAGCTCCTTCCCCTGGTCCGGAACGGCCGGAGCGGATTCCGCGGACTGTTTTCCATAGCGGTTTTCGATGCGCCTTTTCAGAGTCTGGACTTCGTAGCGGGTCAGAAAATCGCCGGCCTGGGCCAGGCGCGCGGTATCGAACTTCACATTTTCCAGATCCGGAATTTGCAGTGGTACATCACGCACGATCTGGGCCAGTTTTTGCGACAGGAAGGCGTTTTCTTTGCTTTCAACCAATTTCGCGCGCAGCTTTTCCGGCACTTCGTCCAGCCGGGCATACATTTCGTCCAAGCTGCCAAATTGCTTCAAAAGCGCTTCCGCGCCTTTGGCTCCAATGCCTTTGACGCCGGGGATGTTGTCGCTGGCGTCTCCGACCAGGGCCAGGTAATCGACGAACTGCTCGGGATAGACGCCGTATTTGGCAAAAACGGCATTCCGGTCGTAAGTGACGTCCTTGGTGGGATCGAAAACCACTGTTCCGTCTTCCACCAACTGCGAATAGTCCTTGTCCGCTGTCACGAACACAATGTCGAATTTTTTTTTGAATTTTTCCGCCAGGGTGGCCAGCACGTCATCGGCTTCGTAGCCGTCCAGCGATATTTCCGGAAGCCCCACCAGCCGGAAAAATTCCCGCACCGGCTCCACTTGGGTGACCAGATCTTCCGGCATCGGAGGCCGGTTCGCTTTGTAGGTTTCGCTCAGTTCGTGGCGGAAAGTGGGCGCCTTGCGGTCGAAACTGACCAAAATGTGTTCTGTCTGTTTAAGCTCGAGGATGTGCAGGAAGGAATTGATCACTCCGAAAATGGCACTGGTGTTTTCGCCCCGCGAATTTATCAGCGGATTCTTGATAAAGGCATAATGCGAACGGTATAGCAGCGCCGTGCCGTCGATCAGGTAAAGTGTTTCGCGCATGTTGACTCCCCTGTTTGTTTTCGGCCTGGATAGCGAACCTCAGGATTTCCCGGCTTTGGATATTGTCAATGTTTTTCCGGATGCAAACGGAACCGCTGGGTCCGGAGTATTTGCCTCCCGCGGTAAAATTCCACAGTCTGTTTTGAGAAAAATCCTGCCTGGCTCTCTCTATCATTACGGGATCAATACGGGATCAATACGGGTGAAATCCGTATTGATCCCGTATTGATCCCGTATTGATCGCAAGAGTGGAGAAGATCAGGTCAGGGAAAATTCTGGATTTTGCTTGTTGATATGGAGTAGAAATTGCATGGGGAAATCCAAAGAAAACACCCAAAAATGGAGCTTGCCATGCGCTGGATAATGATCCTCGGACTTCTCGCGTTTGCCTTCGGTATATACGCCCAGGGCACGACCCTGCCGGACTGTTATTATACCTATGATGAAATATCCCAATTACTTACAGATTATCAAACCCAGCATCCGGACATCGCCAAAAAAGTCCAGATCGGCCACACGCAGCAGGACAATCTCCCGCTCTACGCGTTTCGCATTTCGGACAACGTGAATGTCGACGAATCGGAACCCGCACTGCTTTTTGTCGGCCAGGTGCACGCCGAGGAAGTTTTGGGCGTGCAAACCACTATGAGCAATATCGCCGAGATCCTCGCCAATCGTTATCAACTGCCCTATTCGCAATGGATCAACCAATTGGACATGTGGTTCATCCCCACCCTCAATCCGGAAGGGCACAACGTCGTGACCGCCAATCTGGACATCTCTTACCGCAAAAACAAGCGCGACATGAACAGCAACGGCGTTTTCGACTACAGTCCGCTGACGGGGTATGACCTCGATGGCGTGGATCCAAACCGCAATTTTTCGTTCAACTGGGTGCATGGCGATACCTTGTGGCAACCGGGCGGATTGGAGGTTTTTGATTACTACCGCGGCCCGGCACCCATGAGCGAATCTGAAACCCAAGCCCTGCAAGCCCTTACGGATCAATATCCCTTCGTTTACGCCATCTGCTGGCACTCCTCGCGGACCGGGAACCTCAGCGAAAAAACCTACTATCCCTTCAATTGGAAAGAGGTGCGCCCTTCGCCGGATATGACTTTCGCCCAGGCCATCGCCTCCGGGGTTGCAGGCCAGATCGTGAACGAAGCGCACACCGGCACCTACGACGCCTTCCCCAACCTCAGCCGCAAAGGGGCCTTTCACGATTGGATGTACCAGCAATACGGGACGATCGGGATGCTGATCGAATGTGGCACGCGCAATATACAGCCCACGGATTCGCTGATGCAGGACACCGTAAATCGCTGTAGCAACGGGGTGCGCTGGCTGCTTAACCGCGCCTTGCCCTATTCCTCCGCCGTGCCCTCCAGCTCCATGCTCACCGGCACGATCCGCGACGCCGCCACCAACGCGCCTTTACAAGCCGAAATCATCATCCAGGAACGCCACGCGCCGTGGTTCCGTCCCCGGCTTTCCAATCCGCAGACCGGAAAATACTGGAAACCGCTGCCCACCGGATCTTACACCGTGCAAGTCCGCAAACGCGGATATTACGACACCGTGGTGCCCAATGTGGTGGTCAACAACGGCTCCTGGACCATACACGATTTTACTTTACAACCGCGCCAGCCGGTGGTGATGACAGGATCTGTCTATTCCGGAGACCAGCCCTTGAACGGCACCGTCAGGATCTATGACCCAGATCCCGTATCCTTGCAGGTGAACGGCGATTTCAGCTATGCCACTTACGAAGGCCAGTACCAGATCGAAGTCAGCGCCGAAGGCTACTATCCGTTCCTCGGCTCAGTAACGGTTTCACACGACATGGGCCGGCAGCATTTCCAGCTCAGTCCCGCAAATCTGATCTTCAGCGAAGATTGGGAAAGCGGTACCGACGGTTGGGCCATCCAGGGACCCTGGGTGTTGGAAACCGAACTCGCCGCAGCAGGCCACGCCATCACCGACAGCTGGGGCGGCTGGGGATTTTACGCGATGAATTGCGACGTCTGGATCAGGCCCCAGCAGATGTTCCAGATCCCCGCTTCCGACCAGGCTATGCTGACTTTCGATTCCCACGTCTACACCGAGTACGGCTACGACTTTGTCTCTGTGGAAGCGTCCTACGACGGCGACGTATGGAACATGCTCTGGCAAAAATCAGGCCAGCACGACTACTTTAACCGAGAAAACGTGAACCTAAGCTGCTATGCCGGCCAAAACATATATCTGCGCTTCCACCTGACCGATCAGTCCATCGATGACGAACTTACGGATCCGGGATGGACGCTGGACAACATCAAGATCATTTCAGGTTTTTCGACAGCCGTCGAAGACGCCGGTTTGCCGCCCGTCCCGGAACTCGCCCTCTATCCCAATTTCCCCAATCCCTTCAATCCGGAAACCACCTTGCGCTTCGCTTTGCCCAAGGCTGCCGAGGTCAGGCTCGATATTTACAATGTGAAGGGGCAATTGGTGAAAACGCTGGCGGAAGGGCAGATGGAAGCCGGAAACCACCAGTTGGTATGGAACGGAAAAGACGCCAACGGAATGGAGGTCGGCAGCGGGATCTATCTCTGCCGCCTGGTGAGCGGAAACCTGTCCCGGAGCGTGAAACTGGCGCTGGTAAAATAAAGCTCAGCGCTTTCTGACCAAACGGAATCCGATCAGGCTGTAGGCCTTGCCGGGATCTCCCTTTTCGCGGTAGAGGATGCCGATGTTGGTGCCCTCGCC
>JAKQNV010000040.1 GCA_029565595.1 Candidatus Cloacimonadota bacterium | reverse complement strand
AGGCCTGCCCAACATAAACAGCGACCACATCTCCGAGGCCATCCAATACCGGACTCTGGACCGCAAATACTGGGGCTAGCGTATGAATGACGCAGAAGATTTTACCGGTCCAGAGACAGCCAAGGCGCTGGAAAACTTCGCCTTTTCGAGTGAGCGGACCGATTCCGACCTGATCAAAGCCCTGGCCATGGTCAAACTGGCGGCCGCGCGGGTGAATGCGCGCCTGGGCTACATTGTGCAAGACATAGCCGGTGCAATCGAACAGGCCTGCCAGGAGTTCATCGGCGGCCAGCACCATGCCCTCATAAAATGCGATCCTTACCAGGGCGGGGCCGGCACTTCCTTGAACATGAACGTCAACGAAGCCCTGGCCTGGCTGGCCTCACGGGCTCTCGACCCCTATTTCGATCCGGGCCAGGAGCCCTGGCCGGTGGATCCCCTGGAACACGTAAACCTGCACCAGTCCACCAACGACGTCTTCCCCACAGCGGTTAAACTGGCTGTTCTGATCAAACTGAAAACTTTGGAACAGGGCATCGCCGCGCTGCAGGAAGCCTTGCAGGATAAGGAACGCGAGTTCGCGGACATCGTCAAGATGGGACGGACGGAATTGCAGGACGCGGTCCCCATGACCCTGGGCATGGAGTTCGGCGCCTGGGCGGAAGCGATTTCCCGCGACCGCTGGCGTGTCTTCAAATCCCGCGAACGGATCAAGACCCTGAACCTCGGCGGAACCGCCATCGGCACGGGACTGGGCGCTCCGCGCGACTACATTTTCGCCGTCACGGAAGAACTGAAGCGGGTCAGCGGGCTATCCATCTCCCGCGCGGAAAACCTGGTTGACCAGACCCAAAACCTGGACTCGCTGGCCGAAGTTTCCGCCATGACCAAAGCCTTGGGCGTGAACCTGCTCAAGATCGCCAACGACCTCAAACTGCTCAACAGCGGCCCTGACGCAGGTTTTCGCGAGATCGTCCTGCCCACAATGCAGAAAGGTTCCAGCATCATGCCCGGCAAGGTCAATCCGGTGCTGCCCGAAGCTGTTTGCCAGATCGCGCTCAAAGCCATCAACGACGACAACCTCGTCGCCCTCGCCGCCGCGCAGGGACAATTGGAACTCAATGCCTATCTGCCTTTGGTCGCGCACACTTTGCTCGGTTCGCTGCAGAGGTTGAACGCAGCTTGCGTCCTGTTCGCGGAAAAATGCGTCCGCGGCATCAAAGCCAATGCTGAAGCCTGCCGCGCCGGATTGTTGGGAGCCAAAGCCCTGGCCACTTTTCTCTTGCCCATTCTGGGCTACGATACCGTGGAAGAGATCAGGGAAACCGCGAAATCTGAGCAGCGCGGGATCCGCGAGATCGTTTTGGAGCGCGGACTCCTGACCGCCGAGCAATTCGACGGCCTGCTAAATCCGCGCCGGATGTACAAACTGGGCTATTCTGACGATGACTACGAAGGAGGCGGCAAATGAGCGGAACACCGCGCGGAGAGCGGCTCAACATCACGCTGGTCGGCAACCGCAACGCAGGAAAATCCTCGCTGATCAACGCCCTGGCGGGGCAGGAGATCGCCATCGTGTCGGAAACTCCTGGCACCACGACGGATCCGGTCGACAAACGTTACGAACTGCTGCCCCTCGGCCCCGTCACTTTTTACGACACCGCCGGACTCGACGACGTCGGCGAACTCGGCGCCAAACGCGTTCAGGCCACCTACAAGATCCTCTGGCGGACCGACATCGCCCTCTTCGTGAATGACGGCGCGGCCTTTTCCGCCAGCGAACTTACGGCTTTGGAGCACATCCGGGCCATGTCCATCCCGCTTCTGATCGTGTTTAATAAATCCGACGCCCGGCCGCCAGATCCTGCCAACCTGGAATTTTGCGCGTCCCATAAACTGCCCTGGATAGCGGTTTCCGCCCTCAAGCAGGAAAACATCACTACCGCCAAGGAACTCTTGATCTCGCTGGCGCCGCAATACATGAAGGAAGAGCGTCCGCTGGCCGGAGATCTTGTTTCTGCCGGAAACCGCGTCATTTTGGTTACCCCGATCGACCTCGCCGCGCCCAAGGGGCGCTTGATCTTACCGCAGGTGCAGGTCATCCGCGAACTCCTGGACCACGATGCGGTGGTCACCGTCGTCAAGGAACGCGAATTGGAATACGCCCTCGAGACCTGCAAAAAGCCGCCGGACCTCGTTATCACTGATTCCCAGGTCATCCTCAAGGTGGTGGGCGACCTGCCGGAAAGCGTGCCTTTGACTACTTTTTCCATCCTTTTTGCGCGCTACAAGGGCGACTTGGATATCCTCGCGGCGGGCATCGCAAAGATCGACAAACTCGCCGACGGCGACCGCATCCTCATCGCGGAAGCCTGTTCCCACCACGTGCAAGCCGACGACATCGGCCGGGTGAAGATCCCGCGCTGGCTGAGCCAGTACACCGGCAAGGATCTCAGCTACGAGGTCTACACCGGCCACGATTTCCCGGAAAACCTGGAGGAATACGCGCTTGTGATCCATTGCGGCGCCTGTATGCTGAACCAGGTAGAAATGAGCCGCCGCATCATGGAAGCCCAACGCCGCGGCGTGCCCATTACCAATTATGGCCTGACCATTTCCAAGGTGCAGGGAGTTTTCGAACGCGCCGTCGCACCGCTCTATCGCTGATAATAACTACTCACACCGCCTGACAATGGAGTGGCAAACAGGTTTAAGATAAGGAGCAGAGATGATCCGCTACGTTCCGGACTTTATCTTGCAGCGCTATGCCGAAGGAGTCATGTCAGGCTCGTTCGCGGGCTTTGTGCTGCTGGCCGACATTGTTGATTTCACCCGTATCGGGACCGACCTGCAGAAACACGGCAAGCAGGGGGCCGAGGAACTGAGCGAACTGTTGCGTTCCGCGTTGTCGGGACCCATCGAGATCATCAGAGAGAAGGGCGGCTTCGTCAGCCTTTTTTCCGGAGACGCGGTTTGCGCGATCTTTCCGGACGCTGATCCCACCAATGTTGTAGCCGCTGTAGATTCCATCTCAGAGTTGTTCAAAGCAAAACCAGCTCTCCCCACTTCAGCCGGGCCCATATCTCTGAAAGTACGGCAGACCGTGGCCTATGGCGACATCCGCTGGAAGATCTTCGTCAACGAAGTCCAAAACGAATATGTATTTTCCGGACCGGTCTTCGCGGAATTGGCCGAACTCGCCGGCCTCAAGGCGGAGCTGGCTTTCTCCGTGGCTGCGCGCCGTCAACTCGAACTTAACAAAAGCGATTCTGCCCAAGCTTACATCAAATCATCCAGCCTGCCCCATCCATCAGTTCCGGAGCGCTCTACTATAGCGACTGCTCCGAAAGTCTCAACCAAATTCCTCAATCCGAAATATTCTGCACTCGAACCACCTCCTGAGATCCGTTCCGCGGCCTTTTGCTTTGCCAGTTTGGAGGGCGTCCCGCCGGAGCAGAGAAGCGCCGCGATCGCCTGCATTGAACGCCTGGCCGACGTTTACAACGGTTTCGTCAACAAACTGGATGCCACCGACAAGGGCCTGATCGCCATCGTCATGTTCGGCTTGCCCAAAACCTCGGGTAAAACCCTGGAGCAGATCAGCGGATTTGCGCTTGAACTGATTTCCGAATTGCCCAGCCTGGCTTTGGGCCTGAGCTGCGGCTCGGTTTTTGCCGGACGCATCGGTTCCGACGAGGATGGTGAATACACCGCGTTGGGTTATCCGGTCAATTTGGCGTCGCGTTTGATGGCCAGGGCCCGGCCCGGCGAG
>JAKQNV010000038.1 GCA_029565595.1 Candidatus Cloacimonadota bacterium | reverse complement strand
CCCTGCAGCTTGCCGGCAATGCCAATCATCTTGCGCAGCTGGGCCCGCTTCAACACCTCCTGGCAGTGGGCCTCGATGTTGGCAGAGCTGAACGACTTGTCCACCAGCTCGGTCAGGTACCAGATGCCGCCGGCGTTTTCCAAAGAACCGTTTTCAGACAGATACTGCTGGACGGTGATGATGTCCACCGCCGTGCCCTTGCCGGCCAGGTCGGCCATGGCCTGAAAAATGATCCGGTGCCTGGCTTCGCAGAACATTTCAGTGGCCAGCATCCCCAGCGAGGCATCGACGGTCTCCTGGTCCTGGATCATCGCCCCGAGCACGGCCATTTCGCTTTCGATGGCCCGTGGGGGCACGCGCAGTGTGTCAGCCATACCGGCCTTCTCCCAGTGTGGTGGTGTTCATTGTCCCGGCGTCATTTTGCGATGGTCGATTCCCTTGAGTTGAATCGTGCGATATTCACTCAACCGCGAGGCAATCCGCGCGCCCAGCTTCTCCTCGATCTCCTGGGTGGTGAGGTTGGTGGTTATCAGCGTCGGCGTGTCGTTCCGGTGCCGCCGGTCCAGGATCAGGTAAAAGGTCGATATCGACCAGTCCGTCGCCGCTTCAGCGCCCAGGTCATCGATGACCAGAAATTCGATTTCCGTGTATTTGTCGATCACATCCGCTTCGCTCAGCGGATAGTCAGGATCATAGGTCATCTTAATTTCGCGGAGCATCTCCGGGCTGCTGACAAACCAGATGTCCAGCCAGTGGCCGTGCTGAATCTGCTCCTGGAGGATGGAGATGGCCAGATGCGTTTTCCCTGCTCCGCAGGGCCCGCTGAGGATCAGGCTGTGAGGGGGCCATTTTTCGGCATAGTCGGTCAGCCACTTGACCAGCCCGCTGCCGCCCTTGAAATTGGAGAAAGAGCATTGCCGGTATTTCGCCGGTATCACCTTTTCCATCCAGACTTCCTGTTCGCTCCGCAAACTAGCTTTCCCGGGGATGATGGATGAACTCTCCGGTTTCTCCGTCCCAGGTGTAATCGACGGGGTAGGGCTTGCCGTCGCCAAAAGGCGCCGGATTTCTTCTTCCACCCTCATTTCCTCCAGTATTTTTTTGATGTGTTGCACTTTTCATCTCCTCCAGAATGACGTCGTAGTAATACACACCCTCCGGGTTGCGCCTGCGCAGCTTGGCAGGAGAACGGATGTTGCGGGTCCGCGCCCACCACGACCGCTCGCCGTCGAAGCAATGCTCGACCAGTTGGCCGATCTCGGTTGGATCCCGGTTGTCGGTGCGGATCAACCGGTCAAACACAGCCCGCCATTCGGTCAAGTAACCGTTTTTCATCCGCGCCATGATCTCAGGCATGTGGATTTCCATGAGCTTGACGAATCTACAGGCCAGGATGACCGCCTCAGGATGGAAAGCCCTTTCCTCTGCAGATTGATCGCCGGGAGAGCCGGCAACGTCAGTTGCCGGTTCTTTTATCTCTTCTCCTTTTATTTCCTTTCCTTTCCTTTGGTGCATTTCTGGCCCGGAATCCTCATCTTCCTCGCGTTTCTGGCCCGGAAATGCGGCCTCGCTCTGTGTTTCTGACACGGAATCCCGGCCTTCATACTGAAGCGGCAAAGCTGGCTTCTCCGGACACGGCCGCTGACGCTTGGCGTAAAGCTCTTTAAGGTTGTCCACAAATCTCTGGCACCAGATGATCCCTGCTGAATAGAGAGCAGGATCGATTTTTTCCAGATCGGCCAGGGTCGAGAGGATCTTGTGTGCCTTTTCCGCGTCAACCCTTGTTTTGGCGTAAAGGAAACGGGCCGCTCCCGGCTTGTTGAGGTCGTAAAAATGCCCGTCCGAGCCGGCAAGCACTTCCAGCAACTTGAACCAGAAAGCGTAGCCGTCATTGCCGTACTCGCTTTCCAGGATAAACACAGTTCTGCCGCCGTCGGAAAAGTGGGGGAAATATTCTACAGTGTCACTTTTTGCCCGTGGCATTTCGTACTCCCTGTTCGGCGTAATGTCTGGCGCCCGCCAGGGTTTGGGGCGGGCGGGAATTTACCCCGACGAGCGCTTCTTAAAATTGCAGCGACAGCTGGGCCGATGCCTTTTCCAATCTGCTGGCTTGCCGCTGGTCCAGCTGCCGCTGAAGCTTGCTGATCCCTTCTTCTGAAAGAGTCGCCGTGTTCTGCGCGGCCCGCTGGGGGCCGGCGCCGTGGTTCATACCGCCGCAGATGCAATCGCACTGTGGGCCTTTGGCGCAATAGCACTTGGCGGTGCAGTGCCGCCTGCGTCCGTCGCTGGTCCGCAAAGAGATCAAGGTTGCCATCGTCAAATCAAGCTCCCCTGTTCGCCGTTTTTGCCATTCTGCCTGGTCCGGAGAAGCTCGTTGGTGATCCGGGAAAGGTCCAGGAGCATCTGCTCCTGCCCGGCCGGTTCGACCTCCTCAAAACGCTCCAGCCCGAACTGCCCGGGAAGGTCGTTCCAGTAGCGCTCGCCCTTGAGCTCGATGATCTTTTTGCGGTGGACCGCCAGGGCCTTCAGATAACGCTCGTCGCCGTTTTTGGGCGGTTCAGAT
>JAKQNV010000186.1 GCA_029565595.1 Candidatus Cloacimonadota bacterium | reverse complement strand
CGGCCTTGCGCTTGGCTGCGCTTGGGTTTTGGGGAGGAGGCTGACCTTCCAGTTTCAGCCCGCTCAGTTTCCTCTCCACAGAAGGATCGATGCCCACCAGCGTCAGGTTAAGGTTGGCAGGCAGATCCACTGCTTCGAAGTCCTTAAGGTTTCCTGCTTTGAGGTCGGCCGCGTCCATGGTCAGGTAAGTCCGGGAAAGTACCAGTTTGATGATGTCTAGTCCACGGCCTTGCACGATGCAGGGGACCTTGGCCAGCGTCTCAGGCAGGGTGTCGCTTTCCGCGCGGTTGGTCAATTTGAGGTCGAGGTTTACCTTGCTCTGATGGTCGCTCATGAGGGAAACCTGCATCCAGATGAGGATCGCCACGACGAGGGCGACTATCTTCAAACCCAGATTGTTACGCATCGTGTTCTACTCCTCCGGATTGACGCGGATGCCCAGGGCTTTGAGTTTCTTGTAAAGTGTGGTGCGCTCCAGCCCGATCGCGCGCGCCGTTTTGCTAACCAGCCAGTCATTCTGCTCCAGGAAGTGGATGATGAAATCGCGCTCGAAGGCTGCCGCGCTGTTGCGCAGATTGCTCACAGCGAAATACTTTTCCATGCCCTGGATCGTGCCGCCGGGCCTCTGGATGATTTTATTGTGCAAGTGGCGGAGGATGGCCTTGCTGGTGACCTCGCGCTCGTTGATGACGACATAGCGGCAAAAGTTCTTCAGTTCGCGCACGTTCCCTGGCCAGCTGTAGGCCAGCAACTCATCGCGGACGGCTGGCAAGTCCAAATGGGGGTTAAGCTGGTAAAACGAGGCGTAATTGGTAAAGAAATAGCTCATCAACAGCAGAATGTCATCCCCGCGTTCGCGCAGTGGCGGGATCGTTACCACATTGCCTTCGATGCGGTAGAAGAAATCCTTGCGGATCTTGGCGGGATCCGTGAAGACCTTGATATCCTCGTTGGATGTGAAGATCAGCCGTGTGTTCACTTTTTTCAAGGCGCCCCCCACCACCTGGATCTCCTTGTTTTCCACAGCGCGCAGGATCTTCGCCTGAGCCGCCAGCGAGAGATTGGTGATCTCGTCCAGGAAGAGCAGGCCTTCCGAACATTGCTCAAAGAAGCCTACGTGCCTGTGTTCGGGGTTCAGCGCTATCCTGGGATCCTCTCCGAACAGCTCCTTCTCGATCATGTTTTCCGGCAACGCGGTGCAGTAGAGGGTGTGGAACGTTTTGCCGAAACGGGGTGAATTGACATAATAGTAATTGGCCGCGACTTCCTTGCCGGTGCCGTTCTCGCCAATAATCAGGATGTCCTCGTCCACGGCGGCGAATTTGACCAACTGGCTGCGCACCTGGTTGATCGCGTCGCTTTCGCCGATGAAGGGGAAAGAGCGGGTGAACTGCTTCTTCAGGTTCAGGTACTCGATCTGCAGGTCGATGTTGTTTTCTTCCTGCCGTTTGAGGGTTATCGCGTTGTCGATATGCAGCAGCAACTGGTTGAGGTTGAACCCGGCACCTTTTTCCACGAAATGATAGGCGCCCAGTTCGCGAATCTGGTTGACCAGATCGGTGTTGACTTCTCCGGAGAGGACGATCACCTTGTAGTTGAAGTCCAGGGTGTCGCGCAGATATTTGAGCACCTGCAGGCCGTTGAGGCGGCTGCCCATCAATTGCGCGTCCAGCAATATCACATCCGGTTGGAAGCCGCGCAGTTCCTCGAAGAAAGTATCCGAATTGTCGCTGTGCAACACGGAATAATCGCGCGCTTGCAACACTCTGGATATCTGCCCGGCGATTGCCGCGTCGTCCTCCAAAATGATGATCTTGCCTTTCATGGCTGCCCTGCCCTAGCTAAGGCGCTCCTCGAGATCCGCCAGGGCGCTGATGTAATAGATGTAGGCCTGGTCGGGCGAGTCGTAGGGGGAGAAATATTTATGCACGTCGCCGTCCTGGAAGTATTTGGTGCACATGTAGTAGAAGTGGTCGGAGGTACTCAGTTTGCGGGCGGTTTCCAATAGCGCCGGATCGCCTTTCTGTTTGATGAGGCCCAGGAGGCGGTAGAGGGTTTCCGCGGCGTTTTTCTGCATATCGTTTTCCAGCCAGGCGGAAAGGTCGCGCTGCTCATCGGCCCAGGAAACTGGTTCGGGGAAGGACAGCGATTCCTGCTGGTAGTTTGCAAGGCTGTAGGCTTCCTTGGGATTGGCAAAGCCGAGATGCGGACGCTTGAGCACTTCCGGCGGGAAATGCTGCATGAAATCGAAGATGCCGCTGTCTGCCCACTGATGTTCGCCGAAGGTCTCATAGTCCATGAAAAGGTTGAGGAAGAGGTTGCGGCCTTCCTTTTCAGCCAGGGTGAGGTGGTCGATCCAGTTGACGAATTTATCCACCGTGAGCGGATACTCCGGCCAGTCGCGGTTGGAAAAGCGGAAGGCGATGTCGTCGGCCAGCTGGTAATACTTCAGGAGCAGGTTTATGTCTTTGGAGTAGTTTTTGTAGGCGTAAAGCGGCGTGCGCCATTGCAGAACGCGGTCCACTCCCTCGGTGACGATCGTCTTGAAGCCCTCGATCTCGTAGATGAGGTCGGAGAGGCTGTCCTGATAGATCAATTCAGTGTTGCGGAAGGTTTCGGTGTAGTAGCCGAATTCGCTTTGCATCAGTTGCCGGTGCAATTCCACCTGTTCGAGGAATTCGTTGGTGTCAAAGAGAAACGCCAGCGAGTGGTAATATGTTTCGCCCAGGAGTTCGACGCAGCCGGTATCCACCAGCGCTTTGAAGGAATCGAGCGTTTCCGGACTGTATTTCTTGAATTGCTCGATGGCGGTGCCGGTGATGGAATAGGCGACCTTGAAGCGTCCGTCCAGTTTCTGGATAAGTTCCAGCAGCAGTTTGTTCGTCGGCAGGTAGCATTTTTCCGCCACCTTGCGCATCACCTGGCCGTTGAGTTTGTCATCGAAGTAATCGGTGTTCTTGCCCACGTCGAGGACGTTCACGTGCCGCAGGCGGTAGGGTTGGTGGACTTGGAAGTAGAATACTATGTTCAGCATATTGAGTCCTCTCAGTTGGCGCTTTTTATGAAGTCGGCGAGTACCGAAGAATAGATGCCGCGGATCTTTTCGGCGGCTTCGTTCCAATGTATCTTGTTGACCTCGCGCATTCCTTCGAGGCCGACTTTCACGCATTTCTCCGGGTTTTCGATCAGGTGGTTGATGGTGTCTGCCATGAGGTCGACGTCCCAGTAATCTATCTTGAAGGCATGGTGTACCACTTCAGCGACGCCCGACTGCTTGGAGATCAAAGACGTGATGCCAAAGGCCATGGCTTCCAGCGGCGAGATGCCGAAGGGCTCGGATACGGAGGGCAACACGTAGATGTCGGCAGCGCGCAGGATCTCCTCCACCTGGTTGCGGTTGAGGAAGCCGGTGAAGAGGAACTTGTTCTGTAAGCGTTTGGCAGCCGAGGCCCGCAGCAGTTTACGTGCCATGTCGCCGGTGCCGGCCATAATGAAACGTGCTTCGGGATGGACTTTCAGCACTCTTTCAGCCACGTCGAGGAAGTAATCCGGCCCCTTTTGCAGTGTGATGCGTCCTAAAAACAACACCGTCGGCCCCTTGAAAAGGCGCTTCTTGGTCAATACAGTTTCGTCAGAGACGGTGAAAGCGTTGTGCACAATGCGGATCTTTCCGGTGTCGACGCGATAGCGGGACATGATCATCTGCGCCGTGTATTGCGAAACGGCGATAACCCTGTCTGCGTATATCATCCCGGCGTGTTCTATCTTGTGCACGCGTTCGTCGCCAGGACCTCCCGCGCGGTCGAATTCCGTGGCGTGGATATGCACCACCAGCGGCTTTTTGGATATCTTCTTGGCGAGCATGCCGGAGGGATAGGTCAGCCAGTCATGCGCGTGGATGAGGTTGTAATCCAGGTCCCGGGCGAAGCGTTCAGCGCGCAGCGTGTATTCCTGCACCTTTTTGATCAGATCTTCCTCGCCGATGAGGTGGGCTGTCATGTCTTCCCAAACCTGGTGCTCCTCCTGCGAGAAAGTCTCGGTCAGCCAGTATTTCCTGTCGACGGCTGTCATGAATTTCTGCAAGTCGGTCAGTTGCAGATAGGATTCCGGGCGTCCGCTGATGCCGATGTAATCCAGCCTTTCATGCAGGCCGGAAAAGGATTGGTTGGTGTATTCAGTATTTAGGATGGGATCCATAAAGACTGCGGGTAGGGTGTCCACGTCGCTTTCCTCGCGCAGCGGGAAATAAACCATCTCCTTGGTAGGCAGCACGAGGTCGATCTTGATACCCAATGCCAGCAGCGCTTTTACCATGCCGTAACAAGCCATGCCCAAACCGCCGGATATGAGCGGCGGAAATTCCCAGGTGAACATGAGGATTTTCATCTGCTACTCCGTGATCGAGGCAATGTAGGTCTCGATGTTGTAAAGCGCGGCAACGCTGATGGCCAATGCGGGCGCGCCCTTGGGGAAATGGGGGTTGTCGCCGTCCCAGACTTCGGCCACGGAGGCGATGTGCCCGCGCATAAAACTGTTGCGGAAGGTGCCGATGAATTCTCCCAGACGCTCAGCCAAAGCCGCGTCGTCCATACGGTCGCGGTTGATCTTCAGATAGAGGCCGCAGAAGGGTCCCAGCAACCAGGCCCACACGCTGCCGTTGTGGAAGGAGAGGTCACGCTCCCTTTGCGTGCCGTAGTATTTGCGGCGGAAACGATGGTCGTTGGGACTCAGCGTGCGTATGCCATAGGGCGTATAAAGTTCGTCGCAGGCGCGTTGCCAGACCTTTTCCATTTTTTCTTTATCCATCATCTCCCAGGGCAGGGAAAGCGCCACCAGCGCGTTGGGACGTATCTCTTTCACCTGTTGGTCTCCCAGCAGCCGGTCTGCCAGATAGTCGCCCGCCCAGAATTTACCGAAGGAGTCTTTTACCTTGTCTTTCAGTTCGGAAGCGCCTTTCAGCGTCTTGTAGGGCTTCTTCGTCAGATGGGAATAGTCCTCGGCCATGGAAAGATAGCAGGAGAGCGCGTTGTACCAGAGGGCGTTGATCTCAACGGGGGCGCCGTTGCGCGGGGTGACCGCCTTGCCATCCACCCTCACGTCCATCCAGGTGGCGTGGGCGAATTCCTCTTTGAGTTCGATCAAGCCGTCGCCGCGTACGAAGAAGGGATACTGGTAGTTGTTAAAAATGCCGTCCAGCACTTCTTCAGAGATGCGCAGCGCCCTCTTCCAGAAAGCGCCTTCCTCTTTCCACTTGCCCAGTTTCCAAAGCAGGATCACATACCAGAGCGTGGCGTCGATGGTGTCGTAATTCTCTTCCCGCCCGGATTCGCGGCGCAGGTTGGGGATCAGGCCGCCTTTCAGCGAGCGGCTGTATTTGAGCAGGATCTTCTCCACCGTCTTGATCTTGTCCGGGTTGTGCAGCAGCGCGTTGAGGACGATCATCGTGTCGCGACCCCAGACGCCGTAGAAGGGATATCCAGCCACGACGTCGTCGTTGGAGATGAAGTCCTCCAGCGCGAATTCCAGCAGTTTCAGGTATTGCGGGTATTTGAACAGATAGTTGTCTTCATATTCGATGGCGCCCAGCAGAGTGTCGTTCGCGTCCGGCTTCAGGGGGAGATCCTTCGGCTTGGGCAGCTTGGCATAGCGGCGGATGATCCTCGCCATGGTCTTGGCAGGATCTTCGATGGGTTGGTCGGAGAAGAGCAGCGTGCTGCTTTCGCCAACTTTGAGTGTGAAGGCCAGTTCGAAGAGGCTGAGTTGGTCGGCGATGCCGGGATACCCGCTCATCACTTCCCAGGGATAGAAAACGTTGTAATAGGTATAGCGGTCGGGCGTGGCCTCACCGTTGGAGAGATGTCCGTAAACCCGCAAACCGTTGGAACTGCGCAGCACATAAAAGGAACTGCCGCTGTCCGTGTTCTCGCAGGAGGCGTCGAATTGCTGGTTGTCCAGAGAGCCCGGCTGGTTGAGTTCGTGGTGCTCCGTCATGGTGAATTTAGGATGCAGGGCGAAGTGCAGTGTGTGGTGCCCGAGGTTGGTATAGCGCACCAAAACCGTGTTGGAAGCGCCGTCCAGCATGATCTCCTTGAGGATGAGGATGTCGTTTTGGTGGGGGAGGGCCGAATACAAGAAACAAGGATAGGGCCGCAGCCAGGGTTTCACCAGGTAGAGGAAGCCTTCTGGATAGATGCAGTTGCTGTAGTTGTTGCTATCCAGATGCACCGTATTGCCGCGCCATTCCACCTTTTCCTCGATGCCGGCGACCAGATGGTGGCGCTGGAAATGCTCGTCGCTGGCGATCAGCAACCCGTGGTATTTGCGCTGGTTGATCAGGTTGCCCGTGCCGAGGGCGTAAGCGCCGAATTTATTAGTCAAGATCCACTCGTGATGGTGGGTTTCCATGAAGTAGTTGTTCACTGAATCCCCTTTTGTAAGTTTGATTTAGGTCTTATGTGGACAATTTTCCACAGACCCTATTCCGTCAAGTGTTTTATGTAATGCTGTCAAGGATGCGGTGCCCTGTATGCCAGAGTGGAATATGTTGCGGTCTGTCGCTCGCCGCAGCGGCGGTCAGCATAGTTTTGCATAACCGTACTCCTATAACTATTATTAAAACGTCATTCAGTCAATTATGCCTATCTTCAATTATACCATATCAAACACAGAAGTGAATTTGTTAAAATAAACCTTGACATGATTCGAACAAAACCATGTTATTGACATCACGAATGGAGATATCCGCGAAAAGGTTGTAACTCAGGCGGCCGGGCTCGCGGAATTGATTACAGAGTGCGTCCGCGCCTGGCTGCCTCCTTAATAGATAAGCCAAAGGCGTTCATCGCCGGCGGCGAAGGAGTAAAGCCATGCAGAAAGTACTCATGCTCTCCGTTTTACTGGCAGCGGCTGGAATCCTGGCAGCCCAAACCTATCTGATCGAGGATTTCGAAGCGCCTTTCATCGGACAGATACCCGCCCCGCCCGGCTGGGTGCAAGGTCCGGGCAGCGACTTCTTTTGGACGGGAACCAACATCACCTGGCAGCGCAACGTCTGGAATCCCGCCACAGCCGCCTGGCAATTTCAGCGCGGGATAACGCCACCGGGCGCTCTCAGCGGCAACGGCGTCCTCTGGATCGACGACGTCGGCATCCCGAACATGTTCCAAAACGGCTGCTGGTACATGCGGTCACCCATCCTTGATTTGAGCCTTTCCGTAGCCCCCTGCCTCCGGTTTTGGTACTTCAACGCGGAAAATCCAGGCTTGACGCTTAAATATTTCCTGATGGTCTCCGGCGACGGCGGAGCCAACTATGACCTGTTGACCGTTATTCTAAACGGCTTTGAAGTCGCCAACAACACCTGGAACCAGATCTGCATCAAGATCCCCTACCAGTACCGCACCAGCCAGTTTTGCTTCTCTTTCGACATGTTCAATATGTTCGGCAGCGCCAACAATCCCTTTATTGACATGGTCACTGTGGATGAGACAGGCCCCATCTTGGTAAATTCCGTTCAATCCGGCGACTGGGTAAATCCCGCCACCTGGGCGGGAGGGATCATTCCCACAAGCAACAACAGCGTGATGATCAACGCCGGCCACACCGTCACTATCACCAACGCCGCCCCTAATCCCGGCATCATCGCCCGCTGTCAGGATCTGATCATTAATCCCGGCGGAATCCTTGATTACGGCGCCGGTCCCGCCAATTTGCTGACTGTGCTTCAAGATATCTGGGTCTATGGGACCTTGAACGCCTTCAATGGCGCCAGCGGCCGCATGGTCTATTGCGGAGGTAATTTCAATATCTTGCCAGGCGGTAATGCCGTCCTCAACACAGGCAGCATTATCGTCACGCCGCGCTGGATCTTCGGCACGCCCGGCGCTTCCGGTATCACTTTCCTGAATTGCCAGCCGGCCTCGTTTGCCAATAACAGCGGCTTGCCCGTGCCCATCAACAACCTTCTCAACATCGACTCCCCCCGCGAGGGAGGCAGTTTTGCCTTTGAAAGCCCGGTCACAGTCTCCGGCTCTTACGGCCTCTATCTCGGCCTGATCGATACCAATGGCCTGCTGACGCTTGGCAATAGGCCCGAGCCTGGCGTGCAGACCATCGAGATCGGCAACGCCCATTTCTTCGACCTGCCCGTCTGGAACGACGTCAATGTCACCTCCCGCGACTACGTCTTCCGCACTCCGCCCTGGCTCCCGCTCCAGCAGGTCAATTATCCCAGCGGCTACGAGATCGAGAGGATTCCCTATCCCTTCGGTGAAAATGTCGTGACCGGCACTTTGACTATGGACACCTTCAACAACCTGGAACTGACTTATCCGCTCAGGGTGGGAACCGAAACCACCGGTGGGCTGTCTTTGGAAAGCGGAATCATCATCACCACCCCGAACGACCTGTTGACCCTTTCCGCCGCTGTTCCCGGTGACATCGAAGGAGTCGATCCCGGCGCCTATTCGGATGAAGTGAACGCTTCCTACATCGCCGGCCCCTTGAAAAGGGAATTTCCGCTGGCAGGCAACGAACCGTTCACCTTCCCCTTGGGCGAAGGGACGGTCTTTGCCAATGCAGATCCCAGCCCCAACGTCTATCGCCCGGTGATCCTCTCTCCCGGCATTGCCAGCGGCCAGGCCCCCATCGCCAGCATCCTGGATCCGCCTTCCGGCCCGGCTGTCTCCCCTCTCACTGCCGTGGTGGGCGCCCGCGCCTACAGGATCGATCTCGACTCAGGAGTGGATTTCCCGCCCTCCGCCGCGGTGACCTTTTGCTTCAAGAACGACCTCTATGGCGGCGGCGACAATATCCCCGGCCAACTTGAAAACATCCGCCTCGCCCAGGCTCCGACCCCCAACGGCCCCTGGACGGTGGTATCCGGCCAGACTGGAACGGGAAGCATCTTGCCGGAGCAGTATTACTCCGTGACATCATCGCTGCCCGTCGCTCCCTTTGCCGCCAACGGCGAATATTTCTGCTGGGCGACCACCGTGCCCGCCATAGATCTCGCCGCGACCGGCATTGTGGGCCCCGGCAATGTGATCGTCGGCATACCCTCATTCTTCGACGTCTACGTGGCAAACTACGGCTATGAGCCGCAAAGCGAATACACGGTCCGGCTGTTCGAAGCCAGCACGGGTCTGCTCACGGTCCTCTCCGGCACGCCCCTGGAGCCTGGCGCGACCGCCGTCTTCACCTTCGCATGGACGCCCCCCGCTACCGGCAACTACGCCTTCCAGGGCAGCGTGGCAGTGATCGGGGATGCTGATCCCGCCAACGACCAGACCGGTGACCTTCTGGTTACGGCCTATGGTTCTCCCGATTTCTTTGAGGATTTTGAAGAATCCACCTTCCCGCCGCCCGGCTGGACAGTTTACAACCTGGATACCGGCCCGGCGACCTGGCAGGGCAATCCGAACTACATCTATTCCCATTCCGGCGGAAGGTCGGCCCGCCACTATTACAGCGGCACTCCCGCTACCGGACAGAACGGCTGGCTGGTCACGTCGCCCGTCGCCCTGCCCCCGGATGGAAACTACGCCCTCTATTTCTGGAACATGAACATCCTGCCCGAACGCCTCGTCTATAACGGCCTGAAGGTGAACACTACCGGCGATCCCCTCGCTCCCGGCTGGGTGGAACTGTGGTCGCAAAGCGATCCCTCCACCGCCTGGACCGAGGCCGCCGTCAACCTCAGCGCCTATTGCGGCTCGACAGTCTATTTCGCCTTTGTCTACCAGGGTTACAACGCCGACACCTGGTATCTGGACGACGTCGGTATCCTGACCCTGACTTCCGACGTATATCCGCCCGTGATCACCCACCTGCCACTGCTCAACACTCCGCGCGAGGATATTGGCTACGCAGTCACGGCCCAAATCACCGACGACGTCTTCTGGAACAATCCGCTCGGCGGCGCCGCAATCTTCTATTCGACCGACGGCGGCGCTTCCTACGACGGTCCGCTGCCCCTGCTGCCCGGCCTTCCACCGTCCTTCACCGGCTTCATCCCAGCCCAGCCTTTGGGCACGGCGGTCGATTACTACATCGAAGCCTGGGACGCCTTGGGCAACGTCGCCGACAGCGAGGAACACACTTTTATAGTGGACGAACCCGCCTGGCTGGCCTACGACGCCGGCGGCACGGTCTATCTTGGTTACACGACCACTTCCTACGACATCTTCGTCCTCTTCGAAAATCCCTTCTACGACCTGGGCCTGCCCCTGCAGGTGAATTACATCACCGCCACCTCCTTCTACGCCACGACAGCCAATCCGCAGATTTACGCCTGGGACGGCGTCGATTGGTCCACCCCGACTCCGCTGCTGCCGATCTCGCCGCCCTATGTCTCTTCCTTTCTTGCCCAGACGGTTTACACCTGCGACCTGGCGACCGTTCCGCCCGTCCCCGGCGGCGTCGCTCCACCCCTGGTCACCACCCCGTTTTTACTGGTCGCCTTCCAAAACATCGCGCCCGGCCAGTATTTCCTCTTTGACCACACCCGCGATTACGGGACGACCTTCGTGCGCGTGGGGGGGACCTACTACTCCCTCAGCAATCCCGGCTCCTGGTGCGTCAGCGCCAATGTCTCCAGCGTGAAGCCCGAACTCAGCATCGAACTGGTGGCCGGCGTCCCGACCCTCTTCTGGGAAGACATTCCCGGTGCCGAAGACTACAATATCTGGTTTGAACCCTTCGGCCCCCAGCCCTTCCCCAATCCCTGGTGGCTCTTTGAAGACGGCTGGGCCAGCAGCCCCTATCCCTATTACGGCCCCGAGGACAAGGGCTTCTTCAAGGTGACCGCGAACTTCCCTGACCCGGTGAAATCCCTCTCAGGACCGAACCGCGTCGAGGCACCCACTATCACTGTGATACCCGATTTGATGGACAGGGACGGCTTCCCGGCCAGCCCCTGACAATGTGGATATACTCAATTGAATGGAGGCGGGATTTCGCTCCCGCCTTTTCTTTAGGCCTTTGTTTCCTCACCTTTAGTGCTACGATTGGTCGGACAGGATACACTATGCAAAACGCAGCCCCAATAAAAAGGCCCGGTCATTACAACCGGGCCAGGTTCATCCAAAAGGAGGAGGATGAGTTTATTTCATTAAGACTGCGTTGCGGGTGAAGACGTCCTTTCCGGCTGTCATTACGACGCGGTAAACGCCGCTGGAGACGGGTTGTCCGTTGTTGTCGGTGCCGTCCCAATCGATCTGGTGGTTGCCGGCTTCCTTGACGCCGAGGTCGAAGTTACGCTGCAGTTGTCCGCGCGCGTTGTAGATGCGGATATTGACGTTCAAGTTCTGGGCCAGGCTGTAGGGTATGAACACCGTCGGGTTGAAGGGGTTGGGATAGGCTGCCTTGAGTTCGGTGGCCAGCGGGATTTCCGGCGCGCTATACTCGCTGTGGGCGTTGTAATAGGCGCTCACGGGGCCATGGTATTCGCCGCTGCCATCCAAGTCAACGCTTTGCAGCCAGTAGTAGTAATAGCCATTGGAGTAGATTTCATCGTCGGTGAAGGTGTATCTCTGTTCGGAGCCGGTGTTGGTGGCGGGGATGAGCGGGCTGATCACTTCGGCGTTTTCGAGGCTGGATTCATTGGCGCGGTAGATGTAGTAGCCGGTCATGCCGGTTTCGGATTGGCTCACCCAAGTGAGGTTGACGAAATTCTCAGCCGAGATGGTCGCCGTGAAGGAACTCAGTTCGACAGGCACCTGTTGTCCGAAATCCCACATGATCTCCACGTTGTCGATGCCGAGGTCATGGTCGTTGCCGCTGTAATCGGGATCGTCCCATTTCAGCATGATGTATTCGCCGGCAGGCAGATTCAATCCGGAGATAGTGGCGCTTTTCAGGACGCGGTTGGCGGGCAGGTTGCCGTCCAATGGGCCGTTATAGGAGGTTACCTGCGGGCTGGTGAAGTTCAGCGCCGAGAATTGGGTCCAATTCGTGAAACTATTAGGGGTCAGGTCGGATATGGCGGAAGAGGAACTTTGGTAAGCAAATCTGACTGTCTGAGCGCTGGCGTCGCTGTCTCTCCATTGCTCGCCGTAATAAGTGACAGTGAGGTCGGTGATGGTGTAGTTGGAGGTATTGCGTAGCATGACGCCATAAGCGAAATTACGCCCGCCGCGCGAACCGAGCGCGCGTTCCGTGCTGTTAACCGTTCCGTATGAAAATAAAAGGTCTGTGGCAGTAGTGCCGTTGTCCGCCTTGATATTGAAATTGGTGGGGCCGGTGCCGGTTCTTTGTGCAAACCAACTTGCCAGGGTCGAGTCATTGACCCAGAGTATGGAGCCAGACGAGATCAAAGTATCGAAATTCTGTGAGTATAACTGCGGAAATGTGCCCATGGACACATACGCGAACACCGAGCCAATCACTGCCAAGAGAGCGATGGCCAATAATGTCTTTTTCATATTTCCTCCTTGTCTATAGACGGTCGTGCCGTATAAACAACTAATATCTAACTCATGGTTCAAATCTAATTCTACTTCACACCTTGTCAAGTCTTTTTTCCAGTAAATGCAAAATCATATGACGCTATTGCATGTTTTTGCCTTGAGAACAGCCTTCACGCCAAAGGCGGAGCATGATTTCTGGTTTGCTTTGGCTACGGGAAATCGCCTTTTCCGGTTTTGTCGCAATCGATACAAAAAAGCCCGGTCGTGAAACCGGGCTATGCTTTATCCAAGGGGGAATTGTTTTATTTGAGCAAGACCGCCTTGCGCTGGAAGGTATCCCTGCCGGCGGTCATCCTGACATAGTATATTCCGTTGGCGAGGTTGGCGCCGTTGGCGTCTTTGCCGTCCCATTCGATGCGGTATTCGCCGGGCACCTGTGTGCCGGGTTCGAAGCTGCGCACGAGTTGGCCGCGCGAGTTATAGATCCTGACAGCCACTTCGCTTGCAGCCGCCACGCTGTAGGGAATGAACGCCTGCGGGTTGAAGGGGTTGGGGTAGATCTGTTTCAAAGCTGTGTAGATTGGGATCTCCGGGTTGCCGTATTCGCCGTTGGCGTTGAAATAGACGGCGATCGGCCCATGGAAGTCGAAATTCCCGTCGAGGTCGAGGCTTTCCAGCCAGTAGTAGTAATAGCCGTTGGCGGTCAGCGTGTCGTCGGTATAGATGTAGATTTGTTGCTGGGCCGTGTTGCTGGCGTCGATCATGGGGCTGATGATCTGCGCGCCGCTTACATTGTTGGCAGTTGAACGCAGGATGTAATAGCCGACCATACCCGTCTCGCTTTGGGTGATCCAGGTGAGGTCGACGCTGTTGCTGCCCGAAACCGTTACTGTAAAGGAAGAGAGCACAACGGGCAGGGGCTCGTCGGTGGGTGAGAAGGTCCATTTGCGGTTGGCGCTGGAACTTCCCAGATTGGTCATTCCGCTCACGGTGACATACATATAACTGCCGCTTTGGGTCGGGATAAAGTTGCCGTATTTCACCCAGCCGATGTTGTTGTCGTTGTACCAGAGGTCGATGCTGGCATCGCTCGAATATGTTGTCGGATAACGGAAAGTGGTGGACACCGTATTGGTGAAATCGGCGTAGGTGGTCCAGACCGGCCTGTTCGCTTCGTTGATGTATTCGGTGGAGGTGCTGACGCTGAGGTCGGAAAATACCGCGTTGGAGGACGTGAAGGCGATGTCCTTGCCAGCCAGGGTCAATGAATTGGAGTTTAAAGCCAGATCGCCGCCATCGCTAAAGCCGAGGTTGGTGACGGTCACTGAATTGGACAGGGTGACGCCGGCTGGATCTTTAATATAGAGCCCGTTCACCGTGGAGGGCAGCCCCGAGCCGGTTACTTGCGCTGAAGTACCAGCATAAGTGTAATCCGCTCCCGTGCTGTAGGTACGCGTGCCTGTCACCTGCACCGCCCCGCTCGCTCCGCTGGAAGTGATGCCCGCGGCGTCCCTGATGATGAGCCCGGCACCCGATGCCAGCGTGAAAGTTCCCAAACCGGTGAAAGGCTGGTTGACCACGTCCACGGTGGTGCCGCTGTTTATCTCGTAGGATATGGTTTGGGAGATAGTTCCGCCGCTCTTATTGAACAACTGCGTCCCGGCTTTCTGGAACACCCATTTGCAACCAGTCGCGCCGCCGTTTTCGGTTAGTGTGCCGCCCGACATCGTAAAGTCGCCGGTAATGTACGCGGTTATACTGCCGCCGTTCATCGTCATGGATACCGTCCCGCCGCTTTGTTCGTAGTTGTTGATGTTCTTGGTGTTGGTGTTGGTATCGGTCCAAGTCCAAGTGCCAGTGCCGGTGCTGACTACCTTAAGCGTGCCGCGGAAAGTCTTGAAGTCGCCGCCAGTAGAATTCTCATTTGTCGTTTGATTTGGGCAGTTCCAGGTAAGGTTGTAAAAATCCTGATCCCTCTGGCTGGGCTGTGCATTTGTTACGCCGATGATTTCGCAAGTCGAGCCATCTTCCCAGGTTGCCACCAACAGCGCGTCGCTATTCCTGTTATGGATGTAGGTACCGCCGCTGCCGACAACTGTCGAGCCATTTCCAGCGATGTCTGAGACCTTTTCCAGCGTGCCGTAAACCGTCATGTCGGTCCCAGTTCCGTTGGCAATTGTCAGTGTTCCGGCTGAAGCAATGACCTTTCCTCCGGCTTCAATGACTGTTTGATCGACGCTTACGTTAGCCGTCACGGTGATGGTATGTCCGTTGCGGATGGTGATCACGCCGGCATTACTCGCTGTGGGCGTTGCAGTCGCATTCACCCAGGCGCTGCCGTTGTAAGTCTCCCAACTCGATGTTGCGTTCCAGTTACCGCTTATTTTACTGCGGTAATCGCCTGTAGATTGGGCCACTACAAGGGATAATGCCGCCAAGAACACGAATACAAGAATGTGTTTCTTCATCTTTCGCTCCTAATGTCGCTTTTGCTTAATATCTATTTGGATACTTAAATGGCAGACCGGCACTATGTTGTCAAGCGATTTTTCACCTATCTCCCCGCCAATAATGCTAATGCACCTTCCAGACTGGGTTCCCGGTGTTTTGGGGGTACTTGTTCTGTATCCGCCGATTGCTTCATAGTTTTAAACGGGTGCTGTCATCAAAAATCTGCCAAAACAAAAAGCCAGGTCGTGAAACCCGGCTGTGTCTTTTTTCATTGGGAGGTGTTTATTTGAGCAGCACCGCCTTGCGCTGGAAGGCGTAGTTGCCGGCGGTTATCCTGATGTACTACGCTCCTGTGCCGCAAGCGCCGCGCAGGTTGGTAACTCTGTCAGGATCACGATTCCCCCGGTCGAGGCTAGAGCGTCCGCCTGATAAAGTATCCAGGAAGTGCCGCCCTGGAGCCGATCCTGCTTTCCGCCGCCACTTTCGTTGGGCTTTTTGTGCCGCACGGTTGGGTGAAGGCACAAACAAGCCCGCACGAAAAGGAGGCATTATGCCCGGCAAAGATACGCTGCAAGAGGAATTGGAGAACTTCCTCGCCCACCACGCCAAGATGGACGGCGCGAAACTGCTCGCCTTCCTCATCCGGTGGCGCGGCCACGAATTCCACTGCGCCCAACTCTCGCATCTTGTCTTCCCGCCCGAAAACGACCGTATGGAACTGCTTTACGAGCAGTCCGGACTGTCTGAAGACAGCGATCCCCACAGCGAAGGAGAATCCCAGAGCGAGACCTGCTCCCGGCAAAATCCCGCCAATCCCCAACTGACCCGCGCCCGCGCCCTTGATCCTTTCGACGTCGCCGGACTCGTCACATTCAGGACATATTCCAATCCGCTCACCGACCGCCAGACCCTGCGCGAGATCGCCCGCCGCGAGAAAAAACTCCTGCGCGACATCTCCGCCAATATCGACACGGAAAACGCCCGCCGCGAACTGAAAGCCCTGCGCGGCTACCGTTCCTTCTGCCTTAGGCCCGGCAACAAAATCCGCCAGCACACGCCGGAAATCACCAAAACCTACCAGTCATTGCGCCAGGCCGTCAAGCGCCTCCTGGATAAACTCCCCGCCAATGCCGCCCTGCGCCGCTATATCGACTCCCGCCTCACCACCGGCCTGTATTTCGTGTGGAGATGAAAAGCGCTGATTGGCACAGAAAAAGAGAACGCTGATGAAGAGGGAAAAAGAGGATTTGGAGGATAAAACGCTGATTATCTGATCGACATGACTATAGCCCTAATTATAAACGGAACATGTCACTGCCCTTGGAGGCCAATCGGCACCATGTGGAAGCATCGCTTTATACCGGCCATAACATGTTGCGCCAGTGTTTGACGAATCTGCCACAGGCGGACGGAGAGCCTCTGAGGGCTGGATGTGTTTATGAGTTAATGAGTTAATGAGTTAATGAGTATAGGCGGAGCCTGGTTAAAAGGTTAGTTGTCTTGGATAAAATCTGCCAGCCAGAAAAAGGGGAAAGTTTATGCCATGCCGTTAACCTATTAACCTACTAACTTACTGACCTGTTAACCTGTTAACTTACTTACCTATTAAACAAGCAGAGAAAAGGGCGCGGCCCCCCTCTCACCCAGGAGGGGGGCTCGCGCCCGTCGTTATGGTAGGTCAAGGCAGGGTGGGCGAGTGACGACAATTGTCGCCTGGATTCGGGCTTGGACTCGGCCCGGGCTCCGCTAGAATCGACGGTCTTTCGCTCCCACGCCTA
>JAKQNV010000141.1 GCA_029565595.1 Candidatus Cloacimonadota bacterium | reverse complement strand
CGATTGCCGGGCCAAACTGCGGCCCATTGCGCGCAATTACTGCCCCAAATGCGGCGCGCCGCTGGATAATTACCGTTGCGGGCCCTGTTCCGAGACCAAATTCGAGTTTGATATCGCCCGGGCGGCTTACGTGTTTGACGGCCCCGCCCGTGACCTTCTGCATAGATTCAAATACGACGACTTTCGCGCCTGCGCCGGGTTTTTCAGCCGCGCGCTGCTGCAGCTGCCCTCAGCGGTGCGCTGGAAAGGCCATTTCGACCTGGTCATGGCCGTTCCGCTGCATCACGTGCGCAAGCGAGACCGCGGTTTCAACCAGTCGGAACTGCTGGCCCGCAAACTTGCCGCGGGGCTGGGGATCCCATATTCGCGTCCGGTTTTCCGGCGTTACAACACCCCCAGCCAGACCAACCTCAGCCGGGAAGCCCGGACTCAAAACCTGGACGGAGCCTTTGCCCTCCGGCGCGGAGCAGATATCGCCGGCAAGCGCGTCATCCTGGTTGACGACGTTTTCACCACCGGCAGCACGGCCAATGAAATTTCCCGGCTGCTCAAAGCCAACGGCGCGGCCAGGATCGCGGTTGTGACGGCCACACGGGCGGTTTGACCATGAACAAGGAATACAAAGAGATCAAGACCACGATCACGGAAGACGAAGCGAACCTGATGATCGAAAAGGTGGCCCGCTTCATCGCGGAACGCAGATTGGGCGCAGCCGGGATCCTGGTTTTGGAATCGCTGCACCCGCTGCACGGGATCGCCAGCCAGGCGATGTATTTCATTTTGCCCTTCGCGGAGATGGTCTTCGACTCCAATAAATACCAGAATTTTGCCCTGATGATCCAGGACGAAAAATACCTGAAGGCCCTGATCAAGCGCATCGACGAACTGGACGAGGAAGTCAACCGCGCCAGCCGCGCCGCTGCCCGCCTCAAACGCCAGCGGCGTAAAAACAAGCGCCGGTCCATCCTGAAGAAGATTTTCAAAAAAGACGATAAATCAGCTGAATAAGCGGAGGAAATATGCAATACGACGAAAAACGCCTTACCCGCATCGTGGCCACGGACTGCGGCAGCACGACGACCAAGGCTATTTTGATCGAATGGGTGGATGGCGAATATCGCCAAACCATCCGCGGCGAGGCGCCCACCACGGTGGAAGCCCCGCTCAACGACGTAACCAAGGGCGTGATCAACGCCACGCAGGAGCTGGAGGAACTCGCCCGGCTCAAGTATAAGAACCCCAACATCAAATTCATGGAAAACGGTGAGTTCGTGATCCCGCGCAAAGGCGACGTCGGTGTGGACGCTTATGTATCCACGTCTTCGGCCGGCGGCGGATTGCAGATGATGGTAACCGGAGTCGTGGCCTCCATGACCGGCGAGAGCGCTGAACGCGCCGCGCTGGGAGCCGGAGCCATCGTGATGGATCTCATCGCCAGCAACGACAAGCGTATGAACCACGAAAAGATCGAGCGCATCCGCCAACTGCGTCCGGACATGATCCTCATGGCGGGCGGCGAGGACGGCGGCACGATCAAACACGTCGTGGAAATGGCGGAATTGGTCAGCGGCGCCGATCCCAAGCCCCGCCTGGGTTCGGGCTACAAACTGCCCGTGATCTACGCCGGCAACAAGGAGGCCCAGACCCATATCAAAGAATCTTTGCAAGACAAAGTGGATCTGATCATCACCGAAAACATCCGCCCCAAACTGGAGACCGAAAACCTCGGCCCGGCGCGGGACAAGATTCATGACCTCTTTATGGAACACGTGATGAAACAGGCTCCCGGCTACAACAAACTGATGGAGTGGTGCCAGGGTCCGGATCATGAAAACGTTCCCATCATGCCTACCCCGGCGGCCGTCGGCAACATCATGCAGGCCATCGCCAAAGAGGAAAACATCGAGGTCGTCGGCGTGGATATCGGCGGCGCCACCACGGACGTGTTTTCGGTCTTTACCGAGGAATTCATCTTCAACCGCACCGTGAGCGCCAACCTGGGCATGAGCTACAGCATCTCCAACGTTCTGGCCTCCGCAGGCCTGGACAACATCATGCGCTGGGTGCCGCTCGACATCGATGAGAACGAGCTGCGCAACATGATCAAAAACAAGATGATCCGTCCCACCACGATCCCCTCCCTGCTGGAAGAGCTCGTCCTGGAGCAGGCCATCGCCATCGAAGCCCTGCGTCTGGCTTTCGAACAGCACAAGGAATTTGCCAGCAGCCTGAAAGGCATGCAAAAACAACGTGACATCTCCGAAGCATTCAGCCAATCAACCTCCGGCGCCACCATCGTGAATCTGATGACCCTAAATCTGCTGGTGGGGAGTGGTGGCGTGCTCTCTCACGCTCCGCGCAGATACCAAACCGTTATGATGCTAATCGATGCCTTCCTGCCGGAAGGAATCACACGTCTGG
>JAKQNV010000112.1 GCA_029565595.1 Candidatus Cloacimonadota bacterium | reverse complement strand
CAGTTCGCCGATGTAACTCAGGCTGTCCCGCGTAGCCAGAAGCGGCAACAGATCCGGGAAAGTGGCGCTGCTGGCGGATCTTGGCCTGGCGGGATGGGAAATCGTCTGGCAGACTCCCTGTCTGTCCATCAGGACTGACGTGTCCTTGGGATGGTCCACTACCAGCAATTCCGCCAGGTTTGTGGATTGTGACTCGTTCAGTTCATTGGTCATTTGCATCAGGAATTGACCGTCCCGGGCTTGCATCCCGGCCAGGGGCAGCCAGTCGTCACGCTCCAGTTTGGGATGTATCGCTCCAGCGTAAATTTCCCCGGCGAATGCGTATTGAGAGCCGTTAAAGAAATAGACGAAGGGACAGGACGAGGTGTCCATATCGCCCAAAGCTGAAAGCATGCTGACGATAATTACAGCCATAAAGACAGTTCCAACTGCCAGGGCTATCAGTATCATGGCTAGTGTTCCTGCCGCCAGACCTCCAATAAGTTTTCCGGTGCTATATTCATATGCTTCAATTTTAGTGATGTTTGCCAGCGGTATTGTGAGCTCGCAGGGCAAACTGTCGGGGATTGCGATATTGCTGATATGGACGTCGATCCGGTCGCTTTTTTTGTCGTACGGTTTTTTTTGATAAGAGTCGACCGTTCCCGACAGGACGCTGTCCCTGAGAGTCGCTTCGGTCAGGTACAGATCGCGGTACACGGGGATGTCCCAGATCAGTTTGAGAACATGGTCGGAAAGAGCAGGTGGAGGTTCAACCGGAACAGGCACCCTTTTGTAGGGGGAACAGGAGATCAACAGAGCGCCCGTCAGCAGGATTGAGATCACAACCATGGCAGGTTTTGATAAACGCATAATATACCTCGCTATATTCATCCGGCTTGGTTTATATATTGGCCGCGATGAGTTTTATATCTGCTATTTTATTTTACGACCATGTCTCGAGCAACGTTTTAATAAATTATAGCCAAAAGTGTGCGTTACGCAAGTTGAAATCTCTATAAACTTCAAAGATGTACAGATCCGTCTCTGCCGCCGCTGATCCAGCTCATGCATGGACATGTTCTTTTTGAAAGGGGCTAATCCCGGCAAGACTTCAGTTCTGCTATCTGCTCTTTGCTCTGTCTCGATGGATTCCGATCCATCAGGTCAGATATGGAACGCGGGCTATGGCCTGCAGATCCGCCGGTTTTACCCGGTAACTGTGGCGGAGTGCAGGGTTGAGGTTGTGCGCTGGCACGGTTTCCACACATCAACAGACATCTTGAAGACGAGTTTGTTTTTCGTTTTTCGCCGACAAACCCCCTGACACTATAAGCACACTATAAGCATACTATAAGCATAGATGATCGGGCCAGGCTGGTTTATCTCTCCGTATAGTAAGAACATGTGTTTATGGGGCTGTCAGCGGGGATTCTATCAGCTAGTGGATGACGAATGTGACTGTTTTTTGGCTAAAAAGATAGGTTCACTTTCAAACAAGTGGGTAAGTGCCAACAAGAGGCTGAGGTTCAATTGGGAGAACTAAGCTCCGCCGGGGGTGACCAACGTAATATGAAAAAGAACCGAACAAAAAGCCGGCCATCGCAGGACAGCCGGCTCTATATATTTAATGTCGGGTTTTTACATCATGCCAAGTTCGCCAAGAACTTGATTCATAAAGGCCTTGGCGTCAGCAGACTGCATGTAGGAGAGCGGGAAGCCCAGCATGTAACAACGGTTGCCATTGGTGATCTTGCGGATGCCAACAGGCTTGTTATTATAGGTGTCGAACTGGGCTTGGGTGGGGCCGCCGGGAGTGAAGCCCACCGGTTTGATCCCCATCCGGTAAATAACCTGGGCCTCAGGCAGCAAGGAGGGGAAGTAAGCGATGGTGGAAAGGCCCTGGCGAAGGTTGACCAGGGTGTTGAAACTAGGCTCGTTGGCAGCCGTGTACTGCAGATCGATGTCCGGATAGGCGTCAGCGGAGACGGTTTGCCCCAGCGCATGCTGGAAGAAAGCGTTCGAATTCAGGTTATTGCTGAGTAGGCTGACCGGCGTAGCGATATTCACAGGCAGGCCAAAATAGCCCAGGAAGGTCCTTTGGTAGCCCAGCACAAACGATCCCGACACGGGTGACAGCTGAGCTGTGTGGGAGATCAGCATGTTGCCGCCGGAACGCAGGTAGAGGGTGAGGCCGTCGTTCTCTTTCTTGAGTTCACCGGTTTCACTGGGATTGTCGCTATGGTAGATCACCAATTTGTAATTCTGCAGCCTGGTCGTGGCCAGATGGCGCAAGCGGCTGTCGGCAACCGTGTCGCCGGCTTCCAGGGTATTTGTGCGTTTGAGGTAATCCACTTTTCCGGAATAGTCGGCCAGCATGGCCTGGTACTTTTGCAGGACGATCGGCTCTGGCGAAGTGGAGTCGTTGGCGCGGTCGTCGTCGATCACCAGGACACCGGAGCGGTCAGCCGCGGCGACAGGCGGGATCAGGAAGAATTTCAGCACCGCGGGAATGGGATCGACCTCATTCTGCAGATCCACACATCTCACTTCGAGTGTGTGTTCTCCCGGAGTTTGCGCCGTCAACACCACTGTCTGTCCCAGGGGTGAGGTAGCGGGCACGCGCAGCCAGCGTTTGCCGTCGCCATCAGTGAAGATCGATTGCGAGTAAGGTTGGTAGTTGTAGGGGGCGCCATCCAGCCGTAGGTCGAACGCGGTGATCTCGCTAAAGTAGTTCTCGCCGGTGGTCCGGTCGAGCACAGTATCCACTTTTTTCAAGTAGGGATCGGGATCAGGGGGATAGATGATATCGTTGTTGGAGGTCAGCGATCCGTATTCGCCCCACCAGCCCCAGCGCAGCCAGACCTTGATGTTGTTGCTCCAAACAGCCGTTTTACGCGCTGTTCCGGTGCTGTCCGGATCGACGAAGAAAGGTGTCGCAAAACGCTGGGCGCCTTCCACGAAGGTGAAGGGCAGGACCTCGGGCGTCGATTCGTCGGTGTAATCTATGTAATGATTGGAGCCCAAAGCGTAGACGCGTTGCGGATAAAACCAGGTTTTGGGTCGGAATCCGGCCTTGACGGCAAATTTCATCGCCGCGGAATCGCTGACCGCGGAAACCACACCCGCCATGTCGTAGGCGCGGGAAATGATCTTGGTTTTGGTGTGTGTGGTGCCGTTTTCCACGTCATATTCATTGGTGGTCCCCAACACGCTGGGAGTAGTGTAGCGGGTCAACAGGAAATTATCCAGATCGGGATCCTCGGGCGTGACCGAATCATACCACGGGGATTCAGTCCCGGCGATAGTGGCTTCGGTGACAGGATCGATCTTCATCATTTTAAACTGGAACCGGTAGGGTGTTTCTGGAATGAAAGGATCGGTGTCGTGCATGATGAATTCAAGCCTGATGCCGCTGCCGACCTCACCGCCGCCGGGATTGCCCTTTGTGGTTGTAAGGTAACAGGTGGGACGGGGTGATTCAGCGTTGAATTTGCGCCAGGCCATGCTCATGCTGGGATGGTTCGGATCCACGGGAGTGATGTCGCCGCGGTTGTCTATGGCTATCACCTCGAAGGTACTGCTGAGGTTGATGGGATTTCCGTTTTCGTCAGCAGCTGGGAAATTGATCGTGGCGTATTTCTGGGAGGTCCAGATGGTGCGGCTCGCTTCGGGTTCGTCGAGCGGGATGCTTTGGTCGGCATTGGTTTTGTAATGCATGACCCAGCCGGTACCGAAACGGTCGATCACGTTTTGCGGGGTGATATCGCCGTTGATATCGATGTATTGGTTTCCCGGAGTGGGCAATGGCTCGCCATCCTGGTTTTTGACGCGGTAAGCGAATCCAGTGATCACACCATCGGGATCGGTGGCATTCCAAAAGATCTTTTGCTGGAAGGAAAAAAGGCTGTCGGCATAATGGGACAGCAATTCACTGTCATCGTAACCTTCGTAGGATGTGATGGAAATTGTGGGAGGCTGGTTGGCAAACTTGTTTCCGGATTTACCGCAACCGGATAACAACAGCGCGGCCAAAGCCAGCATCGTTAATAGGACTAAGAGCGTTGTACTCTTACGTGGCATCGTTCCTCCCGTGTATCGTTATGGAGTGTTTTTTTCTTCTAAGCACCAAAAATCAGGCCGATAAAATCGTCAATATTTTTATTTACGCCTCGCTGCAGGAGGCAGGCTTTGACCAGATTCAGGAACAGCAGGGAACTGGTCACCGAACCGATGCCCCCGGGAACGGGAGTGATGGACGCAGCCTTGTCCAGACAGGAATTATAGTCGATATCGCCCACATAGGCTAGCTTTCCCGAAGCGTCGTTTTTCGCGTTTATCCCCACATCGATGAGCACGCTGCCGTTCCTGACCATGTCCGCTTTGACAAATTCCGGCTTGCCCAGCGCAGCGACCAGGATGTCCGCAGTTTGCGTGATAGCGGTGAGATCCTGGCTGCGGCTGTGGCAGATTGTCACGCTGGCGTTGGCCCAGGTTTTTTTCCAGAGGAATAAATTGGCCAGGGGTTTGCCAACGATCGCGCTGCGGCCGATGATCACCACATGGCGGCCCTGAACCGGGATCTGATAATAACGTAAAGTGCACAGCACCGCCAGGGGCGTGCAGGGAACGAGGGAATCGGCTTCCAGGACGATCTTGCCCAGATTGACGGGATTAAGGCAGTCGATGTCTTTTTCCGGAGTGATGGCGCAACCAACCGCAGTGTCGTCGATCCAGTCTGGCAGGGGCTTCTGGAGCATGATGCCGTGGATGCACGGATCGACGTTAGCCTTGGTAATACGGTCCAATAATTCGGCCTGGGATGTTTCGGCGGACAACGTGTCCAGATCGACCGTGCAGCCAAGTTTGGAGCCATTGGAGACGATGTTTTGCACGTAATAATCCGCGGCGGGATCGCTGCCCACCTGGATCAGCGCCATCCGGGGCTTGATGTCCTGTTCTGCGATGAGGTCCTTCAGCGCGGTCTTGATCAGCGCGGCGATCGGCTTTCCCGATAAAACCTTATCCATCTCAGTCTCCTTGCCCGTCGTTTTGGGAAAGTTCCACGGCGCGGCGGATACGGCGGATGGACAGCGCTTTACCAGTGGATTCGTCGATTTCCAGATACACCGCGTTGACCTGCAGGCCGCGGTCGGATGATTCGTAGCGGGAAGGCAGGGAGGTGAGGAACTTTTCCAGAATGATGCTTTTTCTCACGCCGATCACGCTGTCGTGCGGGCCGGTCATCCCGACATCCGTGATGTAAGCGGTCCCTTGGGGAAGGATCTCCTCATCAGCTGTCTGGATGTGGGTGTGGGTGCCTAAAACAGCGGAGACGCGGCCATCCGCCAGCCAGCCCAGGGCGCGCTTTTCGGAGGTGGATTCGGCGTGGAAATCGACGATCACGCCAAAACCCTTGTGCTCAAAGGCGTTTGCCCAGCTCTCAAATGTTTCAAAAGGCGAATTGCAGGGCGGCATGTAGATCTGGCCGCACAGGGTGATCACAGAAAGTTGCTTGCCGTCTTTGGACAGGGTGCAGATGGGATTGCCTGGTGTGACGGTCGGGTAGTTCATCGGTTTGACGATTTGGCGGTTGCCGCGGATGTAGTCCCAAGACTCGGGCCGGTCCCACAGGTGGTTTCCGCCCGTGATGATGTCCACACCGTAATGGAACAGCGTTTTGGCCGTCTTCTCCGTCAGGCCTTTGCCATCGGCAAGGTTTTCCCCGTTGATGATCACGAAATCCGGTTCGAACTCGTGTTTCAATCCCGGCAGGCTTTCCAGCAAGGTCCGGCGTCCGGGCTTGCCGTAAATGTCCCCAAAAAAGAGCGCTTTGATCATTTTGCCATGGCGATCTGGCGGGTTTCCCGGATCACTGTGACCTTGATCTGGCCGGGATATTGGACTTCCTTTTCGATTTGGGCGGCGATCTCGGTGGCCAGCAGCGGAGTCTGGGCGTCTTCCACCATGGTGGGTTCCACGATGATGCGCAGTTCGCGTCCGGCCTGGATGGCATAAGATTTGTTCACGCCTTCCACGGAGTTGGCGATCTCCTCCAGCTTGGCCAGCCGTTGCATATAGGTTTCCAGCATTTCGCGCCGGGCGCCGGGCCTGGCACCCGATATGGCGTCCGAAGCCTGCACCAGCGCGGCATAGACCGAGGTTGCTTCCGCTTCTTCGTGGTGTGCTTCGATCGCGTTCACGATGATCTTGCTCTCGCCGTTCTTGCGGGCAATGTTGGCGCCGATGATGGCGTGCGTGCCTTCGAATTCCTGGTCCACGGCCTTGCCGATGTCATGTAAAAGTCCGGCGCGGCGGGCGATTTCCTGGTCGAGGCCGAGTTCGGCGGCGAGGATGCCGCAGATCCAGGCCGCTTCCATGGAGTGTTTAAGCACGTTCTGGCCGTAGGAGGTGCGGTATTGCAACCGGCCGAGGATCTTGATCAGGTTGGAGGAGATGTTGTGGATGTTGGTTTCCAGCACGGCTTTCTCGCCGATCTTCATCAGCGTTTCCTCCATTTCCTTGCCGGTTTTGGAAATGACTTCCTCGATCCTGCCGGGATGGATGCGTCCGTCCGAGATGAGTTTTTCCAGGGAAAGCCGGGCAATCTCCCGGCGCACGGGATCAAAACAGGAAAGGACCACCGCTTCGGGCGTGTCGTCGATAATCAGGTCAACTCCGGAGGCCTTTTCAAAGGTGCGGATGTTGCGTCCTTCGCGGCCGATGATGCGACCCTTCATTTCATCCGAGGGCAGGGAGACCACGGAAACCGTGGATTCGGACACATGGTCCACCGCCAGGCGTTGGATCGCTGTGGAAAGTATCTCGGCGGCCTTTTTGCTGGTGTCCATTTTGATCTGTTCGATGGTCAGGCGGGCGTCATTTGCGGCCACCTGCCTGGCCTGGCCGATCAGTTCGTTGCGCATGATCTGCACTGCGTCCTCGCGGGAAAGGCCGGCGATCTCGGTCAGCCGCGCGCGCTGTTCGCCGATGATGCGTTCGCATTCGAGGTTCTTGCGGCTGATGTCTTCTTCGCGGTTTTTCAGGCGGCGTTCCTGTTCTCCGAGGTTGGTCTCTTTCTTGTCCAGGGCGTCCAGTCTCTTGTCCAGGCTGGCCAGGCGGTCGCCGTATTTCTTTTCCTGAATGCGCAGTTCTTTTTGCCGGTCCTTGATCTCGTCTTCCAGGACGCGTTTTTGCTTGAACCATTCGTCCTTGGCTTCGAGGATGGCGGCCTTTTTAATGCCTTCAACCTCGCTGCGGCCGGATTCTTTGATCTCCTCGGCGATCTGCTTGGCTTGGGAGATAAAGCGGAAAGTGGTGCTGCGGCGGATGAGGTAGATCAGGAAAGCGATGATCAACCCGCCCAACAGGCCCGCGCCCAACCATATTAATTTATCCATTGGCATTGATTCGTCCTTATGATCTATGCAGGCGGCAAAACCGCCATTAAGAAATAATAAAGCCCGCGTGAACCGTGTATGCTTGTCTGATAAAGCCAAGCATCAGGTGGGCGCCTACCTTGTGGGTTTTATGGATCCGGAACAAGCCGGCATGCATGCCACCCATGGCTCGGTTCCCGTAATTTTAGTAGCTTTTCTGCAATCCATATCACGAGTTCCGCAGGCTATAGCTTAAATCTCCCCGACGATCTTTTCCACCATCTGATTCAGACGGTCGAGCTCTTTTTCCTGTTCGCGTGTTTTATCGTTGAGGGAGTTGATCTCGTCTTGCTTTTTCAGGGCAAGGAGTAAAAGCAGTTTGGTGAAATCGAGGCTTTCGTAGAGTTCGCGCAGCTGGTTCAGCTCTTCATTGATCGTATCCGCCACGGCGACTGTGTCGCGCGGATTGTCGCTGCGCAGGCGGAATCTGCGTCCAAAGATCTCAACTTCCACCGATTTCATCATTTTTGGTGGTGGCCCGTATCCGGAATGATGCTGTCGATCTTGCTGATCGCGTCATTGGCGATCGACTCGAATCCGGAGATGGTTTCCTGCAGTTCCTGATACTGCGATTCCAGGGTCTTCAATTGGTTTTCCAATTCCTTGATCCGGGAGGAGGAGCTGTTTTTGGAACTGTTGATGTTCTCGATCTGGGCCATAAGTTGGCCGTTCTCTTCCCGCAGATTGGCGTTTTCCTCTTCCAGCCTGTCCAGTTTCTTTTTGTCCTCTGTGTATTGGTTTATCAGTTTCTGGATCTTGTCCTGCAAGCTTACAGCATTGATGTCCATTATATTACCTCATTTGTATCTGCCAGGTGCTTTCCAGCATTTTAAGCACTGATGCAACTACTTGCTCCACTCGCTCATCTGTCAATGTTTTTTCTTTGTCCTGCAACATTAGGCGCAAGGACAGGCTGCGCTGCCCCGTGGGGACCTGTTTGCCGCGGTATTCGTCAAAAACGCTGACGGAGCTGATCAAGCGCGGATCGACCGCTTCGATCGCTGCTGCGATCTTGGCATAAGGCACGGTCAGGTCGATCACGAAAGAAATGTCCCGTGTGACGGCCGGGTAGCGGGGAAGGGGAACAAATCTCGGCTGGCTGTCACGGGTCAGTCCGATCAGGTTTTCCACCTCGACGTCCAGCACCCAAATGTCCTGTTTGAGGTTGTGGATGTCGATTCCCGCCTTTTCCGCGATTTCCGATTTCAACCTGCCCAGACAGGCGCAAAGCGTATCAGCGCAGTAAAAAGCAAGGTTGTCGGCGGCTGTCAGCCAGGGTTGCTGATCTTCGCAGGAAGAGGCGATTTGAAGCCCCAGCTTGTCCAGCAGGCTTTCCGCGATCCCTTTCACGTGGAAAAATCCGATGTCTGCGGGCTTGTCCTGCCAATGGCCGGGCCCGATCTTGCCCGTCAGCAGCGCGGTCAGGTGCAGGGGTTCGCGATAGGAGTTGCCGTCCTTCCAGTACAATTTGCCCATTTCCATGACTTTCAGGTCGCGTTCGCCGTGGTTCAGGTTGTAATTGAGATTGGCCAGCAATTGCGGCAACAGCGATACGCGCATGGCCGACTGGTTGCTGCTTTGGGGATTGACCAGCCGAAGGAGCTTGCTTTCTGCTTCATTCGGAGGGAAGTTGATCGCGGTGAGTTGCTCCGGATCGGAGAAGCTGTAGTTGAGCATTTCGTAAAAACCGGCCTGGACAAAGTGATCTTCGATCTCCCGTCTTACGCGGTGTGCGTGGCGGTCCATGATCCGCTGGACGGCCTTTTTCCGCGGGATCTTGTCGTATCCGTCCAGGCGCGCCAGTTCCTCGATCAAGTCAGCTTCCCGGGTCAGATCCACCCTGTAATGCGGGATCTGGAAGTAGAGGGCGTGGTCGCAGTCGATCTCAGTAAATTCCGTTTTTCCGGCTTTCTGCTCTTCCAAGTGGTGGCAATGTATCTGTTGGGGGTCATACACCGGTTTTTCTTGCCAGGTTCCGTATTGGAGGAACTTGCAGCCCAAGGCTTCCAGATATGTGATGATCTGTTCGCTTTCCAGGGGATAGCCGATAAGTTCCGTAAAGCGGCGCGGACGCAGGGCCAGACAGCGAGGGCGTTCCGGCTCCGGATAGGCGTCGTAAATGGCGTGGCAGACCTTACCGCCTGCAGTCTCCAACAGCAGCTCCACCGCGCGATCGCTGGCTTGAGCTGTGACGGAGGGGCTGAGCTGGCGCTCGAAGCGATAGGCCGAATCCGTGGAAATTTTGTGTTTATAGGAGGTCGATCGGATCGTCATGGGCTCGAATGACGCGGCTTCCAGAACGATCTTCCGCGTGGAATCGCTGATGGCGGTGTCTTTTCCCCCGATGACACCCGCGAGTGCGGAGGCTCTCTGCCCATCGGCGATCACGAGGTCGTTTTCATCCAACTGGTAGCTTTTGCCATCCAGAGCCAGGAATTCCTCGCCGGATCTGGCTTTGCGGACAACGATCGCCGGATGTCCGTCCTCAGCTTGCAAAGGCAGCAATTTGTCGTAATCAAAAGCATGCAGAGGATGTCCGGTTTCCAGCATTACATAGTTGGTCACGTCCACGAGGTTGTTGATCGGACGCAGGCGGGATTTGACCAGCGCCGTTTTCAGCCATTGGGGGGAATCTTTCAAAGTGACGCCGGACAGCAGGCGGGCTGTGTAACGCGGGCATTTCTGCGAGTCTTCCAGGATGAGTTCGAGCTTGGTGTCAGCGCAGGGTTCTCCCTCTACCGGTTTTATTTCCGGCATTTTCAGCGGCAGACCCAGCGAAGCGGAAAGATCCCTGGCGATGCCCAGATATCCCAGCAGGTCGGAGCGGTTGGGCGTGATCTCGAGTTCGAGGACCGCGTCGGGAAGTTCATAAATGCCATTCACGGAAACGCCGACCGGGGTGTCAGGATCCAGTTCGATGATCCCGGCGTGATTGTCAGAAACGCCCAATTCCCTTTCAGAACACAGCATGCCGTGTGATTCGACGCCCTTAAGTCTGGCGCTTTTTATGGTCAGTTGCGGAAGCTCGGTCCCCGGCAAAGCCAGAACGGAAATCATCCCCGCGTGGCAGTTGGGAGCGCCGCACACGACTTGTGTGGCCTGCGATCCGCCGTATTCCACCTGGCACACCATGAGATGGTCGGTTTCCGGGATCCGTGACGCGCTGATGACTTTTGCCGTCACGACGCTTTCCGGCAGCGCGGGCAGTTTTTCCACGGCTTCCACTTCGATCCCGCTGAAGGTAAGGGTTTGGATCAGTTTGTCGGTATCGGCGGGCAGGTCTATGTACTTGCCCAGCCAGCTAAGTGAGATCCTCATTGGAGCACCCCGCTGAACTGGCGCAGCATGCGCACGTCGTTTTCAAAGAGGATGCGCATGTCCGGGATGTTGTATTTGAGCATGGCGATGCGTTCGACTCCCACTCCCAGCGCGTATCCGGAATAGATCTCGGGATCGATGCCCAGGATTTTGAACACATTGGGGTCGACCATGCCCGCGCCACCCAGCTCGAGCCAGCCGGAATTTTTGCACACACGGCAGCCCTGGCCCTGGCAATTGACGCAGCTGATGTCTATTTCCGCGCTCGGTTCTGTGAAGGGGAAGAAATGCGGCCGGATGCGGGATCTGACTTCCTGGCCGAACATGATCTGCGCAAAATTCTGCAGCGTGTCCTTGAGGTCGGCCATGGAGATCCCTTTGTCCACCACGAGTGCTTCCACCTGATGGAACACAGGCGAGTGCGAGGGATCCGGTTTGTCGTTGCGGTAACAGCGTCCCGGCGAAATGATATAGATCGGCGGAGCGTATTTTTCCATGGTGCGCACCTGCACCGTGGAGGTCTGGGTGCGCAGCAGGTAACCGTTTTCCAGGTAAAAGGTGTCCGCCAGGTTGCGGGAAGGATGGTCCTCAGGCGTGTTCAGCGCGTCGAAATTGTGGAATTCGTCGTCGATGTCCGGACCTTCGGCGATCTCAAAACCCAGGCCGATAAAGACGTCCTCGATCTGGCGGCGCACCAGGGTCAAGGGATGCAGCGCGCCGCGGGCGGGATAGATACCCGGCAGGCTGAGATCCTGGAAACCGGAAAGATCCTGCTGCTCGCGGCCGGCTTGTTTCAGTTCCAGCTCGCGCTGCTTGAGCATCTTTTCCACATCGGCCTTTAGTTCGTTGAGCAACTGGCCGAAGGCAGGCCTGTCAGCTTCCGGAAGTTCGCGCAGCTGGCCGTAGAGGTTGCTGACTAGGCTTTTTTTACCCAGATACCTGGCTTTGGCGTTCAGGAGGTCGTTGATGGAACTGCAGGCGGCAATATCGGTCTGCGCCTGGGCTGCGACTTCCTTGAGTTTTTCTTTCACATTACCTTCCCTGTCCGGGGATCAGGATTTATTGATGTTGGATATTTAAGCGGCGATCAGCCTTTGGCGATCTCCACCAGTTTGGCGAAAGCGTCGCTGTCGTGCCAGGCCAGGTGGGCAAGGGTTTTGCGGTTGATCTCGATATTTGCTTTGTGCAGGCCGTCGATGAATCTGCTGTAGGACATGTCGTTAATGCGGCAGGCGGCGTTGATGCGGGTGATCCAGAGGCTGCGGAACTCGCGTTTTTTCTGTTTGCGGTGGGCAAAGGCGAAAGCCATGGCGCGTTCGACAGTCTGGCGGGCCATGCGGTAGGTTTTACTCCGGCGTCCGAAATAGCCCCGGGCGGCCAGCATGTATTTCTTTCTTCTGCGGTGTGCGGCTACGTTGTTGGTTACTCTTGGCATGGTTCCTCCTTACATCCCCAGCATCCTGCTGACGCGCTTTTCGTCGCATTTGCGCACGATCGCGCTGGTACGCAGGTTGCGTTTCAGTTTGGGTGATTTTTTGGTCTTGATGTGCGCGCTTTTCGCGTGGTGGCGCACGATCTTGCCTGAACCTGTGACCTTGAACCGCTTGGCGGCGGAACGGTTTGACTTGATCTTGGGCATTTTTATCTCCTTACTGATAAAATCTGTTTGGGCGCAGGAAGCTGCTTATTCTTTGCCGGTGGGCTCTTTGACCTTGGGGGCTGGTTTTTTGGCCTCGGCGGCTGGCTCGCTGGAGTCCTTCACTTCGGCTGCGACTTCGGTTTGAGGCTCCACGGGCATGCTTTCGGCAACTTCTGCCCCGGGCGCTTTTTCCTTGTCCAACTTGGCCAGGATGCGGTCGATGTCCTTTTTAGGAGTCATCACGATCGAAAGCAGGTTCCGTTCGGCCACCGGCTCATTATCGCAATCGGCCAGATAAGCCAGATCGGCTTTCAATCTGTCCAGGACAGTGAATCCCAATTCCTTGTGCGCCATTTGGCGTCCCCGGAAGCGGACGGTGAATTTCACCTTGTTGTGCTGGCGGAAGAACTTAATGGCGTTGGTCTTCTTGAAATTGTAATCGTGCACATCGGTGTTGGGACCGAATTTGATCTCCTTGACCTCGATTTCATGCTGCCTTTTTTTGGCTTCCTTGGCTTTCTTTT
>JAKQNV010000136.1 GCA_029565595.1 Candidatus Cloacimonadota bacterium | reverse complement strand
GTGAACAGCCCCGGCGGCTCGGCCACGGAGTCGGAACTAATCTACCAAAGGTTGCAGGAACTGAAAGTTCCGGTTGTCGTCTCGATGGGCGGCATGGCGGCGTCCGGCGGATATTACATCAGCTGTGCCGGGGATTACATCTTTGCCGATCCGCAGTGCATAACCGGCTCGATCGGGGTGCTGATGGCGCTGCCCGAGGCAGTGGGACTGGGCAACAAGCTGGGCCTGGATTCCCAGACCCTTTCCTATGGCAAGTACGCCAGTTTCGGCAGCATCCTCGAGCCCTACGATCCGGAATTGCTGAACTCCCTCAAACGCAATTCCGAAGCGGTTTACACAGAATTCAAACAGCGGGTGGCGGACGCCCGTAAATTTAAACCAGAGCAGCTGGCACAGGTCACGGAAGGCCGTGTTTTCAGCGCCGCGGATGCCAAAACCAACGGTCTCATCGACGAGGTCGGAGGCTTGGACGCAGCCGTGAAGAAAGCCGCCGCCCTGGCCGGGGTCACCAAGTATTCCACGCAGCAATATCCGAAAAAGATATCTTTCTTCGAGCTCATGCGTGAAGGTGGATTCTTCCGTATGGCGAGCAATCTGCTGACGGCACGCAAACTCTCACCCGAAGAGCGTTTACGCGAGTATCTGGAGCGCACATTCGTTACGCGGCAGTGGCTCTTTTTCTGCCCCTTTAAGTTGGATTGACAGCGTGAAGGAAAAGAAACAGCAACCCAAACAGGAAGCTCCGCGACAGCGTAAGGACAAGTTCAACACCGAGATCATCGTCAACGTCCATCCGCTGGAGAAGCGGGTCGCCGTGCTGGAAGACAACCGCCTGGTCGAGCTCTTCGTCGAGCGCAAGGACAAACAGAACATCGTCGGCAACATCTACAAAGGCTTTGTCAAAGATGTCCTTCCCGGCATGGGCGCGGCCTTCATCGAGATCGGGCTCGAGCGTACGGCTTTTCTGCATTATTCAGATATCGTCACAGATTTCCTGGACATCTTCGAGGACGAAAAACAGCGTCCCCGCCTCAATCCCAAGGATACTTCACAGATCGGCAGTCTGCTCAAATCGGGCCAGGAGATCGTCGTGCAGGTCCACAAAGGCCCGATTGGCAGCAAGGGTGCCCGGTTGACCGGCCAGATCAGCATTCCGGGCAAGTACCTGGTCCTTTTTCCCAACAAACACAAGATCGCCATCTCGCGCAAGATCTACAGCCAGAACGAGCGCTCCCGCATCCGCAACATCCTCACTTCTTTGAAAGATCCGGATTTCGGGCTTATCGTCCGCACCGAGGCCGAAGGCTGTGACGAAGACGATTTCCGCAACGAGTACAACGCCCTGGCCAAAACCTGGAAACTCACGGAAAAGCAGATCAGGCACGCCAAAGGGCCGGTCTGCGTCTTTGAGGAAAACGCCCTGGAAAACTACCTCATCCGCGACCTCTTCGGCGAGAATGTGGACCGCCTGGTGATCGACGACAAAGCCTTTGCCCACCGCATTATCTCGCATCTGGAGGATTTTTCCCCGGAATTGCTGCCCAACGTGGAGATCTACAAAGAGGATTCGCCCATCTTCGATGCCTGGGGCATCGAAAAGAAGATCGAAACAGTTTTCCATTCCCGCATTTATTTGCCCAGCGGCGGCAACATCCGCATCGAACAGACTGAGGCGCTGGTCGCCATTGACATCAACACGGGATCCTTCACCGGTAAGACGCATTACGAGGAAACGATCAAGAAGACCAATGTCGAAGCCGCGGCCGAGGCGGCACGCCAGATCAGGCTGCGTGACCTTTCCGGCGTCATCATCATCGACTTCATCGACATGGTCAACGAACAGAACAAACAGGAAGTCCTGGACACCCTCCGCAAGGGCCTCAAGCGCGACCGCGCTAAAAATAAGGTCTATGGCTACACCGAGCTTGGACTCGTGGAAGTTACGCGGAAACGCATGCGTTCCACGCTGATCGCCAATTTTTCCGATCCCTGCCCGCTTTGCAACGGCAGCGGCCGCGTTGTCTCCAAAGACACGATGCTCATGCGCATCCATCGCTGGCTCAACCGCTCGGACTACTTTGTCGGCAACCGCCGCATGCGGATAGTGGTCAATCCGGAACTCGCCGCCCACATCCACACGCACGAAAGTTATTTCAGCGCCTACAAGGGACAGGTGGACATCGAAACCGCCGCGGACATGCGGGCCGACCAATTCAAGGTTTTGCTGCTTCCCGGCCAGGAGGACATCACGTCCCGCTTCAGCTGAGCCCTGGCATTGGCCTGACACAGCTTTTACTAACCACAAATCCCGGGACTGAAATCCCGGGATTTTTTCTTTTCTACAGGACAGTCCGTCCTTTCAGCCCGGTCGATCGCCTCTCTATGACATCCCCCAGACAACCCGTACAATGGACGGGAAGTCTACGGCAAGTGGGAATGAAGCGGACAGGTTGGGCTAAAGGAGGACAATAGGAATGAAAGTTTGCCCTTGCAAGCCGAAAAATGCCGTCAAATCCCCCGCACCTGGCCAGTCCGGCATCTATTGGAGGTAGCCACAAACAAAAAGGACCGGCTGGAAACCGGTCCCTTGGGGGTTGAAATAAACTATCCCTGCTCAGTTGATGACGGCGATCTTGCCGCGGGCGTGGTCGTCGCCCATCTCCACCGAGTAGTAATAGATGCCGGAAGAGATCCGGTTGCCGTTGTTGTTCTTGAGTTCCCAGCTCCAGGAATTCTTGTTGATCTCAGGATTGAAGGGGCCGATTGAGGAACTGTAAACCAGGTTTCCGGAACTGTCGAAGATCTTGATCTGGCCTTTCTTGTAGGGCGGAAAGTTGATCAGTTTGCAGTAGGACTGGTGCTTGCTCATGCGGACGGGATTGGGAAACACGGTCACATTTTTCAGGTCGGTGATGTCGCTGAGCATAAAGCGGGCCGTGTTGTTTTGCAAGGAAACCGAATTGCCGGCGAGGTCGCGGATGTTGTTGACCGTCAGCAGGTAAGCCGCTGAGCTGTGTTTCAGGGCCTGCGCGAGGTAGAATCTGATCTTGTTGTCGAGGTGTTCCACTGAAACGATGTAATTATCGGGATCGTTGGAGGGGCAGTAAAGCTTGTAGTTGAGCGGGTTTTCAGGATTGGGGGTGGGGGAGATGGATTCGTTGAAAACAATGTTCAGCGTTTTCTTGTCGGGCAAAACCTCCACATCCTCAATATGCGGGGGTTCGGTGTCTTCAAGATAGACAAACGCCACATTTTCGTCCTGGAGGGCGATCCCGCTGGCGCTGAGGATGTTGTTCAGTGAGAGGATAAAAAGCTCTTCGGTGACCGGAAATTGCTGTCCGAAGAGCAACTGGACGCCATGGTGGCTGGCGACGCTATTTACCGAGGTGGGCCGGCCCATGCCCTGGCTGACCGAGTACAGGGTGGGATTGACAATGGTGCCGGACATCGGCTGGTCAAACATGACGCGCAGCACGTTGCGGCTGATCATGGTCACGCTGACGATGTTTGGTTTATGGTAGGGCGTGGCGCTTTGCCAGATCGTCGGCGTGCTTTCCGAGGGCGTGAATGCAGAGTTATAAGCCGTAATCGCGTATGAGTAGGTGGTTCCTTCGGTGAGGCCTGTGTCCAGGAAAGAGCCCCCGGTGACGTTGTCCAGGATTTGCACCTCTCCCTCCGGATCGCGGCGATAGATCTTGTAAGATTGGCTTCCGTTGGGGATCCAGGTCAGATTGACGGAATCCTCGTTCTGGGGCAGAGCCAGGAAATTTACTGGAGTGGGCGGGCCTGTGTAGGGATCGTCAGATGTCCATTCCACGGCAAAGACGGAATCCGCCACTTCGGAATAGTTGGTCAGGAAATAGGGCCGGTTGTTCGCGTCCTTATAAGCCAGGATGGAATAAGTGCGGTAACTGTTGCCGTAGAACTGCGGTTTGAACTGGCCGTTGATGTATTTTAGGATGTAGAGGTTGGGTGAAATGGCGAGGATGATCTCCGCCTTGCCGTCGGAATCGAGATCAGCCGCCTGGATGGAGTTTTGCGACGCCACCTCATTGAACATGATCGATCCCATGCTTCCGTAGTTGTTGTTGGAAAGGTTCTTGAACCCTTCAAAGTACCAGAAGTTGAGGTTGACGTCGAGTTCGTCGCGATAGTAGCCGCCGATGAAGAAATCCTGGGAGCCGTTGCCGTCGAAGTCGCCGCTGGCGATGCTGTAAGTGTTTCCGATCGACATCCGGTAGGACCAGGAAAGTTCTGCCAGATTGTCGTTGTGGATCTCGTAGATCATGACATCGCCGTCTGTATCGGCAGTGAGGATGTCGCGGTAGTTGTCATTGTCAAAGTTTTTGACAGTGATGGTGGGGACGAAAGTGTTGCGGAGGTTGGTTTGGCTGGTGTTGTGGAGCGTGTTTTTGGCGGTGAACGTGGTGCCGGAGCGTTTGTAGGCCTGGATGACACGTTCCGTGGGCAGGTTCTTGACCAAGAGCACATCGTCCGTGCCGTCGTTGGAGTAATCTGCCAAAACACCTCCTGTGATGGACGAGGCATTCCAAAGCGGGAAATTAGGATAATCGCTGTTCTGGCACTCCATCAGAGTCGCAGTGTCGGATTTTAAGAGCAGGATCTCCTGGTCGGTAGTATTTGTGTTGCCCGCGCTGAGCAGCCAGAAGGAATCGTCAAAATCATGCGTCACAATGTGTCCCGCCGCAGTCGGCTGGTAAACGTAAACCTTGCCGTATCCCGAGCTGGGAAGATCCATGGCCATATATTCCTGATAGCCGTCGCCGTTGTAGTCGTAGGTCTCGTTTAGCGGGACGCGCGCCTGGCCAAGCCTTTGCCAGGTGTAGCCGTAGCTGGGCACGATCTCGTATTCGACATCCATGAAATTTTCATAAACGTCTGTGGTCAGGGTCAGGTTGCTGGTATTGGTGGCCAGGATCTGGATGTCGATATCTCCCTGCGGCAGGTATTGGGGCAGCGCCCAGACGTGCAGCGAGTCCAGGAGCGTGCCGTAACACTTTTCCAGCAAACCGGTGGAGGCGGTGATCAGCAACTGGGTCCGCACTTTTTCGTCGAACACGGCGGAGATGTAGTAGCGCAGGTTTTGCCCGTCATAGCGCTTGAATCCCTGTAATGATTCCTGCACCAGGGTGGGCGGCGTGCGGTCGTAATGGACGGTGCGGAAAACGTTGAACTTGCCGCCCTGGCGGTCCTCATATTGCAGGCGGATGGTATAACTGGATTCGGGAAAGGCCTCGGGAATATCGAAGTGCGCCAGAATTCCGTTGGAGATCTGCTGACTGTAGTAGGAGGGATAATTCTGGTGTGTGGTGACGTCGTACCAGTCAAGGATGGTCGGGACTTCGGCCGAAGTGTACATCACAGAATAACGGAAAAAATCCTCGCCGATGACCGTGCCGGTAATGTCCACGCTGCCCATGATGCCGCATTGTTCGATGGGAGTGTCTATCTCGAGCAAGGGCGGGGCGGTGTTTTCCAGCAACTTTTTCGTATTAAGCAGGCCGTGGCCGTAATACATGTCAAAGCCCGGCGCGCCGCGGTCGTCAGTTGCCGTGAGCAAACGGGCCCGCACGTCGTCTGGACTCAAGCCGGGATGGAGCGATAACAGGAGCGCGGCGGCCCCGGCCACGAAAGGCGACGACATCGAGGTCCCGCTTTGCTCGTAATAGAGTTCGCCGGGATCCGTTTTATAGGTGCTGAGCACAAGTTCGCCCGGCGCTACGAGATCCATGTCCATGCCGTAGCTGGAGAAACCCGCTATATTGCCGCTGCGGTTGACCGCGCCGACGGAGATAACGTTGGAAAGTTTGGCCGGATAACTGAGATAGGGGCCGGGATCGTTTCCGGCCGACGCGACCAAAGTCACTCCACGCGAGTAGGCATATTCGCAGGCGTCACCGATGATCGGAGAATAATCGGGATCGCCCCAGCTCATGTTGACCACGTGGCAGCCGTTGTCGGCGGCGTAGATGATGGCCGCGGCGGCATCGTCGTCTTGCAGGAAACCAGTACCGGTCGTGGTGCGGAATCCCGCGCGGATGGGCATGATCTTGATATTCCAGGCCACGCCGCAGACGCCGATGTTGTTGTTGCCCACCGCTCCGATGATCCCAGCCACGTGGGTGCCGTGAAAGTTTTCGTCAATAGGCTCATTGTCTTGCTGGAGGTAGTCGCCCACGGCTATGTCTGACAGCTCCGGCGCATCGGAAAAGTCCCATCCGTTGCAGTCGTCGATGTAGCCGTTACCGTCGTTATCGATGCCGTCGTCGGGGATCTCGTCCGCGTTCACCCAAATATTGGCCTGGAGGTCGGGATGGTCGATCAGGACGCCGGAATCGACTATGCCCACAATAACGAGCGGACTGCCGGTGGAGTAGTTCCAGGCCTGGGGATTGGAGACCACATAATGGAACTGTTGCGGAAAGAGCGGGTCGTTGGGCTCGATGTGGAGTTTGGAAAGGCGGTTCGGTTGAACATATTCGATGCCGGGGAAAGACAGGTTGCCCGTTTTCAGCGCTTCCCAATCCGGATCAGCGGCAACATCGGCCAGAAAGTAGTTTGGGATGTGCATTCCCCGCAACTGGCGCACATTTGAAGCGCCGAGCTGATTCAGGTAAGAATCGAAGGCGGCCAGGCCGGTGCGGCCGGACTTGATCTCCAGCGGGGCTTTGGTTTTGAAGATCAGTTGATGTGGAGTAACCGGATTGGAGCCAAAGGCAAGGGTGCACCCAATTAGGAAGAGGAGGCAGGCTGCGAGTCTTTTGAGCATAGGTATCTGTACCGTTAAAAGTTGTAGGACAGGCCAAACGAATGGACATCGTTCAGCCGGCTGGAGTAAGCGGCCCAGCCGTAGTCTATCGCGAAGCGATTCCAGCGGACACCCAGTCCGGCAGTGAGGTCCTCGGCGTCGTAACCGACTTTGTAACCCAGGCGCACCAGGATCAGATCATAGAGTGACAGTTCGCCGCTGAGGGCGCCTTTCCAGTTTTCGTCCACGGCCTTGATGCCACTGAGTTCCAGATTGAGTTTGGTGGTATTGAAGTCAAATTGCTTGCTCAGGTCCAGTTCGACGCTGGGAGCGAAGAGCGTGCTTTCTTCATCCATGGCGGAGGAAAGGCCAAGATTGCGCAACGCCAGCGAGAACATCGAATTTTCCAGCGGAGGCAGCCAACTGAGGCCAAGATCGCCATGGGCTCCCACGCTGGAGTCAGTATCCAATTTTTCGTAAGCAATGCCCAAGTTCGCCCCGGCGTAGAAAGAGGGAGTGAGGCGCAGGGCGAAGTTGCCGGTCAGATCTACGTTCAGGGGACGGTACTGGCCTATCAGGTAGCCATTGTCGTCGCGGATCTCAAGTTCGCCGTAATCGAGGTTGCGCAAGGCCAGTCCGAAATGGCTGCGGCGATTGGAAAAGGAGTAATTCAAGTTCGTGAATTTGGTATCGGCCAGCCAGAAGGTGTGGCTGGCTCCCAGACTGCGGTGGCTTTCCCGAACGGCGGAGGCAGGTTGGCGGATAAATGAGGCTATAGTTGAACCGCTACCGATACCGCGTCCAGCCAGGGCCATGGCAACCGGATTGGTGCTGATGTCCAGAAACTGGTAACCGTATTCTCCGGCGTTATCGTGTATCTGGGCCGCAAGTGGGGCCAGGGCCAGCAGGAAGGCCGTCAGGATCAGGCCAAATCTCTTTATCATGATAATCTCCTTCACTTTTCCACCGCGAATTTAAGACGGCGGGATGCCGTGTCTGCGGAAACCACCGCGATGTAAACACCTGTATGGAATTTTTCCCCGGGGATGCTGATCAGATCCCGGTTGCGCAGATAAGCCCGGGCGTGGCCTTTTTGCTTGAAAACCAGGGAGCCGTTGATATCGAAGATCTTCACCGTAAAATCAGTGTCGCGGGCGGTCATTACATTCAGCGTCAACCGGTCCCCATAGATGGATTTGAGGGGGTTGGGATAGATGTATACTTCGCCGGGAACAAAGAGCCCGTCGCTTGAATAAGAATTGGACAGCGAGACCGTATCGCGGCTGGCGTGGCGTTCCAGGGTGCCGTATTCGCAATACCAGAAAGGATCGCGGTCAGCGAGATCGGCTCCGGGCAGGGCTTTGCGGAAGATCTTCCCGTTGTCGGAAGCGATCCAGGCGTAGATTTGTCCGTCCGAGCCTTTGCCAATGACCGGCAGGTTGCGGCTACGTCCCGCGAACGAGACGGGAAAGCCACTCTGGGCGTGCCAGTCACGATCCCAGCAATTGAGGCGGTTGTATCCGAAATTCCCCATCAATTCCTTGCTGCCATCATGATCCATATCCCAGGCCAGGGCGCCGGAATTGAACGAGAGGCTGTCCGCTGCCGGTTTGTTCAGATCTGGCGGGCTCATGCAAGCTCCGGAATAATCTACGACCGCCACACCCTGATCAGATGTGAGGATCAGATCCAAACTGCCGTTGCCGTCCCAGTCCGCTATAGTGAGTGGAGCGGTCGTCTGCATATCGTGAATGTAGGGAAATCCCGGCAGGATCTGGTTTCCGGCGTCAAAAGCATAGATGGAATTAGCGCATTGGACGATCAATTCGCCCTGGCTGGCCGGTGTGGAAGGCAAAAGGGAAGCCATGAATATCCCCACCAGCGTCGAGTCCGACGGAACGTCAACTATGCGGCAACGGGCCAGGGTCAGGTTGTCGGGATCGATCTCCCAGACGCAGAACTGGCTTTCCTGGCGGGACGGGACATACAAACGATCCCTGAATAGGGCCATATTCGATAAAATGGGATATTCAAATTCCTTGAGAGCGTCGACTCCCTTGGCGCTGGAATCATATCTGTACAGCCAGCTGTGAGAGTTTTCCGTCTCGTTCAAGGCCAGATAAAGGGATTCTCCATCGCTCAATGGGTGCGTCGCCCAGGTTTTATCAGTGTAACTGAAAACATATTCGCCACCGTCGGGACCCAGGCGATAAAGCCTGGCCAGGTTTTCCACCTGCATCGGCAGATAGAAATCGGTTCCGTTCCAGACATAGGTGCAGGGCATCGATTGCCGGGTGATCGGGAATCCCGGCCGGGGGATTTCATTTTCCCAAGCGTAGATCGCTCCGTTGGGCATGGGATAGAACAAATCTGTGTCAGCGTCCCCGTCGAAATCGACAGCGCAGGCGTTGATAGGATTCGGCCCGGAATAACCGGTGGAAAGGTTCCAGCCGAAACTGACCGAAAAGGTCATCTGTTTGCCGCTGGCGCTGATGTCGTAAATCTCGAGCGGCGTGCCGCCATAGTAACTATCCGAAGTGGGCAGGGAAAGGACGCCGTTGTGGGTCTGGCTTCCGAAATAGTCGTTGTTGTCAGCGCGGAAGGAGTCGTAGGGCCCACCGTACTTGTATTGGTCGGGCGCGGCTACGTCCAGGTTCTGGATGCCGTCCGCCTCTTCGAGGTCCACTCCCTTGTGCGGAGCGTAGGCATTGATGTAGTTGAGGTCAAAGTTGGCCGTAAAATTCTCGGCGATCACGTTTTCGTCGATATGCCAGATGAGCAGGCCGGAACCGTCAACCGGGATCGCCATTCCCGAGGGGAGGGGTCCACCCAAGCCGGGGAGCATGAAATCCCACTCGCAGCCAATGTAGCGGTTTTCCATGAAATTGAAATAGGGCAGCAGGGGATAGTTTTCATAATAATCCTGTTCGCCCTCGGGCAGCAGTTTGAAAGTGTAGCTTGGCTGGTTGGAATAGGGATCGAGGCTGCCGTCGGGATTCTGCAGCCGGTTTTCCACCAGGAAATATTCGGTGTCCGAGATCGGGATCTTGTAGAGCCGGTGCACTTCCGGCCAGGGATCGAGGAAATAGTCGACAGGGAGATTTTCGCTGTTCTCGGTGACAGTGATCACGGGTTCCCAGCCCAAATACAGCCTGCACCAGGGATCCAGCTGCGCCGGCACATAGCCGCTGGCATTCCAGACTCCGGTGCCCATCAGGCCCCAGTTGCCGATACCCTGGGAGGCTCCATTTGAAGAGTCATTGTCAAACAAAGTCGGCAAGCCGAGCAGATGCCCATATTGGTGCGCCAGTACGCCATACATGCTGAAAAGATACGTATCTGCGTTTTCGTCGCCTTCGCCGGGAAAGTAGTCCTGATACTCGTTTTCGGGCACGATCACGATATTGGTGAGCTTCACTCCGTCAGCCGGATAGCCGGCATAGGCGTCGTTTTCCGGATCGAACCAGGCCTGCAGCCGTTTGCGGGTGAGGAAGGTGGACCAGATCTCGCCGCCGTTGATGCCGCTGATATCGGATTCCTGGCCGGCTCCGGAATGGAAAATAATCACGCCGCCGTAGTGGCTGAAATTGATCTGGGGATCGGCCTGGGCGATGAGATCGGTGAGGAAATCGTCCAGATTGACATCGATGGAATCCGTGGTGTCGGTCCCGTACCAGGTCATGGCCCGCGGAAGCGTGAATACAGTCGGATGCAGAGTGTAGCCCAGATCGTAGCTGTAGTGGGAGGCGTCAGCGAAAAAATCGCTCAGATGCAGCATCCAGCGGTCGAAGAAGGCGGCATCGTGGACGAGGTGGTCGGGATAGACGGCAGTGGATTGAAAGGGCTGGTCACTGAACTGAACCCTGAGGACCAGAATGTCGTTGGGTACAGGTTTGGGAGAGTTTTTCCAGGCGGGTGATCCCACTTCCGGCATCTCGATCCGTGTAGTTTCGAAACCTCGCGGGACTTGCCTATACAGCGGATGGGGCGGCACCAGCGCGCCCAACAGGCCGGTCATTCCCAGCAGCACGGCCAGGCACCAACTTAATCTAAATCGTGAGGACATTCCTGCACTTCCCAACTGATTATTTTAGCAAAGAAATAAACCCGGCGGCTCTCAGGGCGCAGCCAACATTACATACAGAGAAGCCACTATTTGGAGGTGTATTTTGTGTCAACAAAAAACCTGCCGCGGACTATTTAAATGGAACACGGCAGGTGTGTCATTTATTGGGTTAAAGGTTACTCCGGCTTGCTCAGATCGCCTTTCCGGCCCAGAAATCGGCCTCATTGCATTTGCAGATGGTTTTCATCTCGTAGCGGGGGGACCAACCGGCGGCTCCCTTTTTCTTATTGCCTATGATTTTGACCTTTTTGACCTCGGTGTTGCACACGGGGCAGATCACCTTTCCCTCGGTTACGGTGTCGTGCGCCAGTTTGGCGGCGAAGGATTTGACTTTTCCCATTGTTTCCTCTTTCCCTGCTTAGGGGTTATATGTTATGGTTAATTTGCTCTTTCAATGTAGTCACCGGTGCGGGTGTCGATCTTGACCTTGTCGCCGCTTTCCACAAAGAACGGGACGGTCAGCCTCAGACCGGTTTCCGTATAAGCTGTCTTGCCGCTGCCGGAGGCAGTGTTGCCTTTGACATTGGGTTCACATTCTGCGATGGTCTGCACCACGGTCACCGGCAGTTCGATGCCCAGGATCTCGCCGTTGGGGGCGAAAAGGATCGTCACTTCCATGTTTTCCAGCATCAGTTTGTCCAGATCGCCGATCACGTGGGCGTCCAGGTGCATCTGTTCATAGTTTTCGCTGTCCATCATGACGAAAAACTCGCCGTCGCGATATAAAAATTCCATCTTTCTGCGTTCGACGCGCACTTCGTTGAAAACGTCACTGTCCCGGAAGGTGTTTTCCAATACCTTTCCTGTGCGCACGTTCTTCAGTTTGGTCCGCATGAAAGCCGGACCTTTGCCGGGTTTGACGTGCAGAAATTCGACCACTTCAAAAAGGTCGTCTTTGAATTCGATTATCATCCCGTTGCGGATGTCTGCCATGGTGGCCATATCTATATTCCTTGGTTAGATTTAACTCAGTTAAGCCACGTTTTTGGTCCCGGTTATTTTGGCAAGGAATTTCTGTGCCCAGCCTTTCCACTTGACAACTATCACCAATTGCCGTGATAGGTTTTTTTATCCAACGGCCGACCAGACTATGTGGCTAGCCGTAATCTTACAAATGATAAGGACTTGAGCATGCCGATCGAACTTCAGGAAGTACTTACTAACAAGGATAGGAAACGTTTCGTCTATCTGGCTGAAAAAATGAACGCCCATCGCCCCAATTGGGTGCCGCCGCTGTATTCGGACGACCTGCGGGTCATCACTCCCAAAAAGAATCCCGCCCATGAATATTGCGAGAGCGTGTTGCTGCTGGCAATGGAAAACGGACAGCCGGTGGGGCGCATCGCGGGGATCATCAACCATCGCTACAACGATTACGCGAAGACGAAGACCGCGCGCTTCGGTTTTCTGGAGACTCCGGACCGTCTCGAGGTCACCCGCGCCATGCTGGAATATGTGGAAAGCTGGGCAAAAAAGAAAGGCATGACCCGCATTGTAGGCCCGATGGGTTTCACCGAGGAAGATTCCGAAGGCTTCATCTTCGAGGGTTACGACGAAAATCCCACCATCGGCTGCATCCAGAACGAGCCCTATATCATCGAACACATGAATAAACTCGGCTATGCCAAAGAACTGGACTATTTCGTTTACAAGATCGACATCAAGGGTGCGATGACGGATATCTACCGCAAGTTTTTCGAGCGGGCCAGCCGCAATCCGGCTTTCCGCCTGGTAGAGTTTACCAGGAAGAGCGAGCTAAAGCCCTACATCCAGCCCATTTTCAAATTGATGAACGAATCCTTCGACCAGATCTACGGCTATTCGCCCCTCGAGGAAAGCGACGTCGTTTCCATGGCCAAACGCTACATGCCGCTTTTGGATCCGCGCTTCATCAAGATCGCGATCACTCCCGAAAACGAAGTGATGGCCTTCATCATTTCCATACCGAACATGTCACCCGGCTTCGTGAAAGCCCGGGGACGCCTTTTCCCCTTTGGATTCATCCACATCCTGCGCGCCGCCAAACACTCAAAGCAACTGGATAATTACCTGGGAGCTGTGAAAAAAGATCTGCGCGGCTTGGGTGCGGATTCCCTGATCGGCTACGCGCAGTTGCGCACAGCCAATGCTTTGGGCTTTGAATTCATCGACACCCACCACGAAATGGAACTCAACACCAAAATGCGTGCCGTCAGTGAGCGCGCCGGCGGCGTCGTCTACAAAAAATTCCGTATCTATTATAAGGAATTTGGCCAGCCCGCCAGGTAACTCAAGATCCTGGCTTTAAGAGCCGCAGCGCTTCCTCCAAAGCCTCGGTCTGCCGGGCCATCGTCTTGCCCAGCTCTTCCAGCCGGAGGGCATAGATCGATTCGATCCTTTTAGACATGTTGGTCAGTTGTTCGCCGATCAGCTGCGCCATTTCCTGTTTTCTTTTCCGCGGCTGGTAAAATCCGAAGTACCAGATCGCGACGGCCAGCATCAAAATCGAAATGATTATTGACGCGTACATAAATGCCGTGATCTTGTCCATCAAGGGTTTGGCCAAATCATCGATCGTCTGGGCAGACAAGCCCAGTTCTTTTAACAGGTCGGAATCATACATTTCAATCTCCGGTAGATCTTATTTTTAATTGATTAAGTGAGGGCAGCCCTCAGGGGATCATAATCTGAGCAGTTTGGCCACGGCTTGGTTTTTTCCGTTGGACAGCCTGATGAAATAGATTCCCGGGCCGACTTGATTCCCGCGGCTATCCTTGCCATCCCAAGCCGCTGTCCAGGTTCCGGCGCCAGTTCCGGCCTGATCAAAAGTCCGGATTTTCTGTCCCCGCAGATTATACACTTCCAGTTTCGCGGAGCCGGTCCGTTCTACTTTACAGGTGACTGACACCGAGGCGTGGAAAGGATTGGGGGACACGGAAACGATCCCGTAAGACAGCTCCGGCGTCACGGGATCGCCAACCGCCGTATCTTCCAAATAATAGATCGTCGTTTTGGGAAATTGGCCGGAAAGTGTGGCATTCGTCGGAGGTGCGGCCGGATTGTAAACAGTGTTGTCGCTGTAAGCCTTGCGGGCGCGATTGTTGCCGACGGTTTGGGCAACAAAAACATCCGCGGTGGAGTAATATTCGCTGTCCATGGGACGGTGGACCAACAGGACCAGATTCCCAGACTCGTATTCAAACGGCGTTTGCAGGTCGATATGTATCGTATTTTCCCCCAGGGGATACTCCACCAGACCGCTAAAAACCGATGTCAGCTCCAGGGAGGAAATCATTCCTCCGCCCAGATCAGGCAACAATGTGGTTCCCAACCAGATGTATGTTTGTTTCGCCGGTACCAGGGAGTTAAAATCGTTGTAGAATTCAAGAGCTGTTATAGTTCCGTTGAAATTCAGTTCGCTGGGGTAATAAAGGCATTGAAAAAGCGAGTTCTTCCAATAAAAATCCATCGGAATACGGGCGGTCTGATCTCCGGCGCCGATGGAAACGGTGTGTTGCCCCGCGGGCTGAACGACGACCGGCAGATCAGGTGTGCGGTTGTTTTCAGGATTTTGGTCGCCTTCCAGGAAGACCTGTCCGTAAAGCGTGTCGCTGCCAGCCACGAGAGGTGTCCAGGAAAATAGGTAATCCCAGCTGGCTCCGGGCGCCAAAGTGTTCACAGCCATTGTGTTGCCGATCAGATCTCCGTTTCCGTGATACAGCGATACCTGAAAGTTTGTCTGGGCCGAAAGCCCGGAGTTGCGCACCGTCACGGAATAGTTGATCGGGGTGCCAACCACAGGATAGAGGTTGGGATCGCAGGCGACGGCCAGAGCCGCCAGGTCATTGGAAAATATCGGCACAGGCACAAAGCGGAAAATGTCTCCGGAAAACGGAAAAACCGATACGCCGTCATCCTCTACGGTCGTCGAGGCCGTGGACGGATAGCCCGGAGTCACACTGTAAAAATTGCCGCTGCCGCCAGGGAGCATGTTGATGCCGATCGAGGCGGAACAATTTTGCCCTTCTCCCTCGGAAGGCCCATAGACGAATTCTATCAAGCCGCTTTCATGCAAAATAACCTGGAAATCGACCGTCATGCCAAAACTGTAAGGCCAGTAGGCATCGCTGAATTGGACTGTGAACACCCGGTCCGGAGCGGTTCCTGAAAGCAGGTATTGCACGTTTCCGCCAACCATGCTGAGGTCGTCCCAAAGCGGCGCCACAATGGGACATAAAGCGGGCGAAGCCAGATTATTCATGAAAGTGTGCTCGGTTTGCGAAATGCCCAATCCGATCCAACCGTTGCTGCAGATCTTGATCGCGTTGTAGGAATAAGGTCCGTAGGGAAACATAAAGCCCAACGGCAAAGCGGAAGATAAGTAGTCATCAGCCTGCAGGGAGGGGATCGACGTACCGGTGATCACGGTGTAGGTTCCAAAGGCGGGTTGGAAACTGTAGTAATCGGAAATTCCCGCGCCAGCGGCTCCGGCTGCGATCAGCAGCAACATGGTCAACAAAATGCGATGCATGGCTTTCTCCTTGGTTCCGCTTCCGGATCTGTTCCCTGCGAAGCAGAGCGTTGAGGTGCTTTCCTTAATTAACAGGCCGCGTTTTTTGTAAAGTATTTTTGCTGCTGACCGGCCGGTAATGGAGGGCGTCAATGAAGTTTACACCGGGTTGTAACTTCCATTTTCGCTGCAGTCCAGCTTTCTGCCAACTTCCCGCCGACTTTCCGCCACTTGGGCGGGAACTCGGGGAGATACTCTGGGGAAGTTATCAGGCGCGGGAAAAGGGAGGTCTGATCGCAAAACATTCAGGATAAGAGCTGGGAGCTATGCGGTCAGCCCGCTGCGAATGCGGTTGGGAAAGGCTTTTCCTCTTGTTTTGCCAAGTACATTAGCGATCAGCTTATCCAAAGAAAAAAGAATCCCGCACTCTCATGCGGGATCCCATGTAAAGGTGTTTAAGGTTTTATCAGGTTATTCGTCCAATTTGAGGACGTCTTTTCCTTCCAGGGAATCGATCATGAACTGGGCCGATTCGTTGAGGTCACCGGTGGGGTATTTGGCCAGGAATTCGCGGAAAAGTTGCAGGGCGCGCTGTTCGTCCTTCAATTCCTCGGCTACGATAAAAGCCTTCATAAATGAGGCGCGGTAGTCGTCCGAGCCATTGGCATAGTTCTTGATGATCTGATCGTAGAAGGTGATGGCGTCGTTGAAATTGCGCTGTTTGGAAGAATTGTCCGCCATGTTGAAAAGCTCTTCCGCGGAAAGTTGGAGGGTCAGCCGCTCAGGGTGTTTCACCAAATGGAATTCGGCGAACAGATCCTGGGTGACCTTGTCCTGCTGCGCTTTCTGGCGCTCGTTCTTGAGGATGCCGTATATGCGGGGTTCCACGTCGATGAAGCTTTGCACCGCGGTGGGCGTTTCCTTGGTGGTGCGGAAAAAGAGGATGTCGCCACGGGTGGATTTGAAGACGTTGCTGATGTAGCCAACGGGATTGTCCCAGACCAGCTTGGAGAAGTTTTCGTCCGGGCCGATGCCGGTGATGATGCCGTTGTTGTAAATGTTGTCCAAGATGGCCAGTTTGGGTTTGGTGGATTCTTCCGCGATCAGTTCGTTGATCCGCTTTTCGTCGTTGAGCGAGACGTAGCGCTTGTATTTTTTTAGCGCGCGTGCGGCCGCCTTTTCCTTGTCGAACCAAAGAACCTGCAGGGAGCGATAGGCCGGGGTGGTGAAATCCGAAAGATGCTCGTCATAGTATTTCTGGGTTTCGGTGCTGTCCACCACGACAGAATCCACCACCAATTGCTTGAAGGCTTTGTTGAGGATGTAATAGCGCTTCATCTGCTGGTAATCGGCGTTGTCCGTCATAAACTGGCCGTAGTTTTGTTTTTTGGCGTCCGCGTAAAGAATGCTGCGCACAATTTCCTCATCCAAAAGCTGTTTGGCGCCTTCTCCCTTGCTAAGGAAGAGCTGCTCCTGCTGGGAGAGTTTGTTAAAGTTGTCCAGAAGTTTGCTGACCGTGATGTTCAGGTCCGGATTATTGGAGGAGACGAGTTTCTTGTCGAGGATGTCGGCGTCTTTTTCGCGGTTGTAGAGATCAACCTTGGCGACGAGCGCGGTGTCCACCACGACCGCGTATTTATCCTTCAATCTGGCTGTCAGCTTGTCCAGCATGCGGGATTCGACCCCGGGACGGGTGCGCTGATCCAGTTCTGGCAGGACTTCCTGAAATTCTTTCTGGCGTCCGGGGACGTATTCATTGGTGCGGAACACATGCCATCCGGTGGTTGTTTTAAAGGGCCCGAGGATGACTGTGCTGTCCGCCTTGGAGTTTTTGATGTAGTTTTCCAGATCAAGGTCGTTTCCGACTCCGGGGATGTTGCCGTTGAGCCGGATGTTCTTGATCAGGCCCTTGAGGCCTTTGGCGTAGCTATTGATATTGTAGGTGTCCGAAACCGTCGCGAACGGCTTGCCGGCTTTCAGTTCCTTGGCGGCTTTGTTGGCCGCGGCTTCATTTTCGGCCTGGATGTAACTGATGCTTATATAAGGATACATGTAGAAGGCTTGTTTGTTTTCGTCGTAGTAGCGCTGTTTGTCGGCATCGGTGACGACCAGGGAATCGCTGATGTTGCGTTTGTAATATTCCTGGATGTAAAATTGTTTCGTACCGGCTTCGATCTTGTCCAGGATCTCGGGGTCAGTATCGATTTTGAGTTGCTTGGCCTTGGCCATGAAGGCCTCTTCGACGGCCATGATGTCCAAAACCTGGGTCTGGCCGTCCACGGTGCGGTATCTGCCCTGTGAGTTGGGCGGGAGTTTGGAGATCTTGTTGTCCAGATCCTTACGGGTGATCACGCCGCCGTCAAATTCGGCCAAAACGTCCGAATCGTTTAACTTGTTCTGGTTTGATACGTTAACTGCGGCGGGTTCCACGGCGGACAGGCAAGCCAAGCCCCATGCGAACATCAGGGCGATACAGATCCTGTGAGCTCGAAACATATTTAACTCCTTAAAAAGGTGCTTCTTAAGATGTGAGCCAAAAAAAGAATGGACAAGATTGCGTCAAGAGATTTTATTGAAAATACAGGCTCAACTCATTTAGTTTGAGTTTTGGCACGTATCGTGCAAATCTAGTTGCTACCAAAGAAAAAAGTTCCTAAGGAGGAAATACAAATGCTCAGGAAACTGACAAACCAAAAGGGTTTCACCCTTATCGAAGTCCTTGTGGTGGTGATCATCGTCGCCATCCTGGCCGCCCTGGCCGTCCCCATTTACATGCGTTACGTGGAAAAATCACGTTCCAGCGAAGCGCAGACCGCCATCGCCGCCATCCGCAAGACCTATGACGTTTACCGCCAGACCAACGGCTCCACCCAAGATTACACCATCGAACGGGCCTTGAAAGAGACCAATCTGGGTGAAAGCACTGTCAAGAACTGGAAGTTTGAAGTCACCGGCAACCCGCCCAAGAAATTCATCGCCACTTCCACTGAAGATTTTGCCGGCGGAGCCGACAAGCAAGTGTGGTACGACGTTAACGACGCAAAATTCCATGGATACGGAGTGGACAGCTTTACCAATCCCGAAACGGAAGGAGTGGAGACCGAAACCCAATAGCCTGGAGGCTGAAACTTGACTATCCACGAACTGTTACGCTTCACAGCTGAAGCGGGTGCATCCGACTTGCACATCGCGGCCGGAGCGCACCCCATGGTGCGAGTGAACGGCAAGATGAAGCGGCTGAACCTGCCAATCCTGTCTGTCGAAGAGGTGGAAAACCTTGTCTACGGCGTGATGAACGAAGTCCAGCAGGAAATGTTCAAAGAACACCTGGAGATCGACTTTTCCACCAAACTCAGCAATGACGTGCGTTTCCGCGTGAACGCCTTCCATCAGATCAATGGAATATCAGCGGCTTTCCGCGTCATTCCCAATGAGATTAAAAGTTATGAAGAGCTGCATCTGCCGGAGATCCTCAAGCGCCTGACCGGCAAGGAAAAAGGCCTGATCCTCGTGACCGGGCCCACCGGCAGCGGCAAATCCACCACCCTGGCCACGATGATCGACTCGATCAACGATGTGCGTTATTGCCACATCATTACGATCGAGGACCCGATCGAATTTGTGCACCGCAGCAAAAACAGCCTGATCAACCAGCGCGAGCTGGGACACGACACCTGGAGTTTCACCGCGGCCCTGAGAAGCGCGCTGCGTGAAGATCCGGACGTCATCCTGGTCGGCGAAATGCGTGACCTGGAGACGGTGTCATTGGCGTTGACAGCGGCCGAAACAGGCCACCTTGTCTTTGCCACGCTGCACACCGGCAGTTGCACAAAATCCATCGACCGCATCATTGACATGTTTCCCAAAGAACAACAGCAACAGGTGCGATCCATGCTCTCCGAATCGCTGGAAGCTGTGCTTTCGCAAACCCTTCTGCCCACCAAGGACGGCAAGGGCCGCGTTCCCGCGCTGGAGATCATGGTGGCCAACGCCGCTGTGCGCAACCTGATCCGCGAGGAAAAGACCTACCAGATCCCCTCCATCATCCAGGCCAGCACCAAAGAAGGTATGCAAACCCGCGACCAGTCACTCTACAACTTGGTGATGAACAACCTTGTGGAAAGGACCATAGCCGAGGAATTTGCCGACAATCCCAAGCAGTTTGCCTCAGGCGCAGGATTCTCTTGATGAAAGTACAAGAGTCATCGACGGCGGTGGAGCCTTTCGGTCTGCTGCGGCGCCAGAGCGGATTCACTCTGATCGAATCCCTGGTGCTGGTGGTGGTGATCGTGGTTCTGGTGTTGAGCGTCTATATCGGTGTTATATATGCCGAAAGGCAGTTGCTCCAAGATTACCGGGACAGAGTCGCCACCCTGTTGGTCACCGGGGAACTGGAGATGGAATATTACCGCCATTCGC
>JAKQNV010000134.1 GCA_029565595.1 Candidatus Cloacimonadota bacterium | reverse complement strand
GATTCAAAACGTCGATGAAAGTCATTCCAAACTATCTTCCTTGCCAAGGATTACCGACGCTTTTCCGGAGCCGGTTTTTGGTCAAGGGAATATTTCTTCTTTTCTGGGTTTCCTGCCTGGCTGCGTTTGTTTTTTCATCTGCAATAGCCATTTGTGAAGTTGATGTCGGCCGGTTCATTTTGAACCAACACCATTCTCAATAGCTCCTCGGGAGTATAAGCAGAGTACCTCCAGACATAGTCGGGAGGGGCACAGTCATCTCTTTGTGTGATATCATGTTAGTGTGGTTGCGCTTTTTTGAGCCTACTGATATATATATTCGTGGGAAGTGGGTTTTGATAAAACCTGGCGAAAACGGATAGTTCCTTTTATGTTAGTCCTTTGTTATTGATACACGTGGACGGGGGTCGCATCAGATCTTGAAGTAGATACTTACGTGTCGCTCGACTCCAGGAAACATAATCGCTGACTCATATTCCGTTCCTGCTTTGGGAATGCCGTTTCAAACCTGTCTAAAGACCCTCTGACGATCACGTTTATCGAATGGCGCTTTCAATTTGCTTGACACAATTATGAAGTTATTCAGAATAGAAGATATAAGTTTCAAAATCCTGTGATGGGTGCCTGAGCCCTCATCCCCAAAGGAGAAGAAAATGAAAGTTCTTGCCTTTACAGCCCTCGCCATCCTCGCGGTTTTCCCACTCGTTGCCGCGCACTTCACCGTCGATAACAACATTCGCCCTATCGGGCAGTACAGCACCTGGATTTCCGCCTACAACGCCGCCGCGGACGGCGACACGATCTATCTGTATCCCTCGCCTTACGATTACGGCCCCGGCTGGAACGAAGGCGGGCTGGGTAAACGGCTAACCGTCATCGGAGGCGGTTTCAATCCCGACAATCCCTCTCTACCCACCTCCCGGATCAATCTTTATGTGAACCAGGCGTCAGGCGTGGGCAGCGTTTTCAGCGGCTTACATTTGTACGGAGCAGTCACCAATTCCTATCAGGCAAAATACGTCAATTGCCGTTTCGACAGCTTTATTACTTTGCAGGCCTCCAATTCCGAATTGATAAATTGCCTCTGCAACAGCGCCGTGTATGTGGGAACCGGAGGAACCACCACCACCAACGGTTTTTTGATCCAGGGCTGCACCTTACAGTATTTTATCCAACCTGCCTCCCGGACCGATGCCACCTGCTCCAACTGCGTGTTCATCGGCAATGTAACCCACATCGACACGGGCGGTAACAACAATCTCAGCTGCTATTTTACAAATTGCCTCTTTGTCAATAGCGGCGAGGGCAACCAAACGCTGCATGGCGGTTATGGCGGCCCCGTCGACCTGCACTTCGTGAATTGCATCATGGAGATCATCGCGATCAACGCCTCCTATTACGATTTCCAATACTGTATCTTCGAAGGCAGTTCCGCCAACATCAACGGCACCGGCAACCAGCAGAACGTGGATCTTTCCACCGTTATGGTTGATGTGAACGGCGGGGATTATCATTTGGTCGCCGGATCCCCCGCCAGCGGGACGGGCTTCAATGGCGAGGACATCGGGATTTATGGCGGCAACACGCCTTTCAACGATCTCTGGTACCTGACCAGTCTGCCCAGCATCACCGAATTTACCTGTCCCCCGGTGGTGGACGAAGACGGCAATCTGAACGTGCATATCGAAGCCCAAAGCGGCAACTGAGCCCCTGGCAAAGGAATGACCATGAGACTGCCGCTTTTTGCCGCGCTCGCTCTCTGTCTTGTGAGGACGGCGCTTTGCTTTGCCGTGGTGGACCAGATCGAATATTTCTTCGATGCGGATCCCGGCCCCGGTAATGGCGTCCAGATCTTTGAACGCAGCGCCGTGGACATCGACGAAGCGATCAGCACCGCCGCGCTTTCGCCTGGCATCCACCGCCTTTTTGTGCGCTCCAGAAACGATGGGGGAGTTTGGAGTTTGCCCCGCAACTTGGTTTTCTTCATCCCCTATGACGCTCCGCCTTTGGAAACAAGGACCGTGGCGGCGCTGGAATATTTCTTTGACGCCGATCCCGGCCCTGGCAATGGGATCCAGATCTTTGCCCGCAACACGGTGCTACTGGATGAAGTGATCGTCACTTCCGCGCTTCCCGCCGGCATCCACCGCCTTTACGTTCGCACCAGGGATGACGAGGGAGTTTGGAGCCTGCCCCGCAGCCAGGTTTTCTTCATCCCCTATAACACTTCTCTCTTTGAGGAAAGGACAGTGGCCGCGGTAGAATACTACTTCGACGCCGATCCCGGTCCCGGCAACGGCATCCAGATCTACGGACGCAACGCTGTGGAACTGGACCAATTGATCAGCACCGCCACGCTTCCCGCCGGCATTCACCGCATCTTTGTCCGCGCCCTGGACAGCGCTGGCCGCTGGAGCTTGCCGCGGAACCTGGTTTTCTTTATTCCTCATCCTGCGGAGTTGCCAGGAGCTGAGATCACGCGGCTTGAATATTTCATCGATAGTGATCCTGGCTTTGGCAACGGAACCTTGGTGGATGTGGCCAATGGTATCTCCATGGGCGTCAGCCTGCCCCTCTTTATCGGACCCATCGAGCACGGCAACCACACCCTCTTCGTCCGCGGCCAAAATACCCAGGGCAGTTGGGGCTTTCCGGTCTCTTGCCAGTTCTCCGACGGCATCCCAGCGCAGCTGACCATCACGATCGACGCCGGTAATGTCATCCTCTCCTGGGAAGATCTCTACGCGATCGACACCTACAAAGTGTATTCAGCTCCGTTGCCGGAAGGGGGGTTTGCAGAAGACAGCAGCGGATCCTTCGGGACATCGGACTGGACCGCTCCTGCCACCGGACCGAAGAAGTTTTTCCGTGTCACATCGGTGTATGAGGAAGGAAGGGAATAACGATATTGATAAAGCTGTTCAGTCCAGCAGGGTCCTAAGGAAGAGGCGGTTGCCCAGGCAGACTTTTTCGCTGGCGTGAGGCTCGGGATGGCCGTATTGAGCACGGCGTTCATCGAAGCGGGTGATACTTTCTTTGCTGGCGTCCAGCCAGGTAATCCGGTCGAGGCTGATGTGGCGGCGATATTCTTCGCTGAACGCGCGGGCGAGTCTTTCCAGTTGACTGCTGGCAAATTCGGAGGCCCAAAACAGGAGCAGATGTGTAATATCGTCTTCGGGGCGGGCGCGGCGTGATTCCGAGAAATCAATGAAGAACAAAGTATCTTCACACTTGAGGATGTTGCGCGGCTGGTTGTCCCAATGGCAGAGGCATTCGCCGTTTTTCCAAGTGGCGCGGTGAAAACGTGCAAGGGTTTGAGCCAGGCTCGTAACAGCTTTAGCGTCCAGAGGCAGATCCAGGTAAGGCTGTCCGTCGATCCTCTCCAATTCAAGCCAGAGGGGTTCTTGCCAACCCAAGAGGCGGGGTGTCATGCTCAGTTCGAGTTTGTAGACCGCATATTCCCGCTCGAAATCCTCAGGATCGGAAAACCGCTTGATCACGCTCTTGGCGCGGACTTCGATACTCCTTTTGGATAAGCCGGGATCGGACATTAGTTCAGGACCGGCCTCTTGAGAATAGATGTATAGTTTCTGCTCAAGGCTCCACGCGAAAGCGGCGGATCTCGTTCTTATCAAAAACTGGAACGATGATTTCGTTGGTCAGTTGGTGGTAATAAATATCCGCCGGGGAATCGATCGCGCTTTGCCAGATCTCGGTGCGATTCTGTTCCTGGGGGATGCGGAGGACGCTTTTTTCGCCCCAGGATGAGAAATAGATACGGCCGAGGTCGTCGATGGCGATGCCGTCCAGGTTGTCGTAAAGAGTTTCCCGGAAGACTCCAAACTCGTGTTTGTCCACGTTGAAAGCCAAAACAGGGGAAGCGGCGCGGTAACAAACGATCAACATCTGATGGCGGGGGTAATCGTAAACCAGACCGTTGGGAGCCTGGAGCAGAGGGGATTCCAGCGCTTCCGATTTCTTCGTGGCCGGATCGAGGATAAAGAGTTTGTTGGCCTCGGTGTCCGTGACGTAGAGCAGGCCTTTTTCGTCGCTTTCGATGTCGTTCAGGCGTTTGGCTCCGGGAAGCGCGATCCCCGGATTGAGTTTCGGCGCTTTGAGGTCGATGGCGCGGATCTGGGTTCCGTCGGCCACATAGAGTTTGGATCCCACCACCTTGAGGCCTCGGGGGCTGTCCAGACCGGTGAGAAAGCGTTTGTAGCGTCCAGCGCCGTCCAAGCTGAGGATGGTCCCGTTGCCGTTGTTGGAAATGAGGAAACGCTTTCCGGTGGCGTCGTAGGCCACGCTTTCCGGATTGTTGAGCGCGGGCGGCAGCAGCAGCCGGAGCAGGACGAAGAGCGCCGCGAGGATCAGAACGATGGCGGCGAGCAGGATGATGACGCGTTTATGGGAGCGGGGCATGGGGCCTCCTATTCCTTTAGATTCCAGGCGCAGCCTTCCGGCGTGTCCTTAAGTTCGATTCCGAGTGCAGCCAGGTCGTCACGGATCCGGTCCGAGAGGGCCCAATCCTTGTTGGCGCGGGCCTGATCGCGATAATGGACCAGCAGTTCGATCAACTGGCGCGACAGGTTGGGCAGGCTGTCACAGAGTTTGGACGCGAGGTCCTGGAAAAAACCCAAAACCTGTCCCAATTGGACGAGCAGCAATGCCGCCTGTTCCCGCTGGGGTTGGGGCAACTGGGTATTTTTGGCCTGGTGCGCGAGTTCGAAGAGGACGGCCAGGGCCTTGGCAGTGTTAAGGTCGTCGTCCATGGCCTGGATAAAAGCTTCCTTGTGCTGGTTGCAGCTGTCGTCCGGGATGGCCGTGATCCCTTTGTAATCCACGCATTTGAGCGCGGAGTAGAAATTGGCGACGGCGCGCTCGGACTCTTCGATGATCTCGCGGCTGAAATCGATGGGGGAGCGATAATGCTTGGAGAGGAAAAAGAAGCGGATGGCCTCGGCGCTGTATTCCTTGAGGATGTCACGCGCGGTGAAGAAGTTTTTCAGGCTCTTGCTCATCTTTTCGCCATCGATGTTGAGGAAGCCGTTGTGCATCCAATAATTGGCGAGGGGCTTGCCGGAAAGGGCCAAGGCCTGGGCCAGTTCGTTCTCGTGATGGGGGAAAATGAGGTCGATCCCGCCGCCGTGGATGTCGAATGTCTCGCCGAGGTATTTGCGGCTCATCACCACGCATTCGGTGTGCCAGCCGGGGCGGCCTTCGCCCCAGGGGCTTGGCCAGACGGGCTCACCGGGCTTGCTTGCTTTCCAGAGAGTGAAATCCGCCGGATTGCGCTTGCGCAGATTTTCCTCGACGCGGGCTCCGGCCATCTGGTCCTCCACCTTTTTACCGGAGAGCGTTCCGTATTCGGGCAGGGCGGAAGTGTCGAAATAAACGTCGCCCTGGGCTTCGTAGGCATAGCCTTTTTCGATCTGGGCGGCGATGGCGGCTATGATGTCCTCGATGACATCCGTGGCCTTGGGCTGATGAGTGGGAGTTTTGATTCCGAGCGCGGTGCTGTCTTCCACGAAGGCGCGGGAGTATTTGGCGGCGATTTCGCTGAAGGGTATGCCTTCGTCGATGGATTGGGCGATTATCTTGTCGTCGATATCGGTGATATTTTGCACGTAATCCACTTTGTAGCCGCGGAATTCCAGATAGCGGCGCAGGACGTCGAAAGTGACGAAGGCGCGGGCGTTGCCGATGTGGAAATAGCTATAAACGGTGGGACCGCAGGCGTAGAGTTTCACCTGGCCCGGCTTGATGGGCTTGAATTCCTCTTTGCGGCGTTTCAATTGGTTGTAGATCTGCATGTCGTCCTCAGTTGTAAATGACCAGGCGCTCGGTTTTTTCGGCTTTTTTGCCGTTGGCCGCAGCCCTGATCCGCACGAAATAAGTGTTGTTTGCGAAGCGGTCTCCGCGGTCGTCTTTCCCGTTCCAGGCGATGGAATTGAAACCCTGCCTGCCCTGGACTTTGAAGCTGTGCACCCTCTTTCCGGAAACCGTAAAAATGTCCACTGTCAGGTCACAATCCAGGGAAAGCATGAAGGTGAAGGAAGTCTCTTTGCCCATGGGATTGGGATAGATGAGAAAGCGCTCGATAGCGAGGTCGCCGCTTTTCCTGACGATGAAATCGGTGGCGGCCACGGCGGGTTGGTTGAAATTGTCGAACGCGATCACCTGCAAGGTGTGGGGTCCCTCGGCCAAATCTGCGAAGGGATAGGTGAGCAGGCCCTGGGTATGGGAATCGAGGTCGTAACTGAAATATCCGGTGGCCGCGATCGGTTGCAACGAGCCGTCCAACACCAGCAGGATGTTGTGGCCGGAACTGCCGGTCACGTTGATCCCGTTGCTGTCCGAAATGCGCGCGTAAAGGGTGGGATTTGTCCCGACTGTGTCGCCGGGGCGGAAATCCATGCTGCCCAAAAAGAGCTTGATCTCCGGCGCGTCCGGATTGTTCGCGGTAATGGCTTCATCGCTGAGCGAAAGGGGATGGTAGAAATTGACGTAGTCCTGCTTCAACGCGGGATCCCACATATAGGAGACGATGAGGCCGGTTTCGCCGGTGACCACGTCGTCGGGAACGATGAAACTGCTTTGATACTCGCCGCCGGTGACGCTGGAACTGCCCCGGAAGATCTGCGACCCGCGATGGCTGACAAGCGTCTCCGGGTCGAGATAATAAGGAATCTCGGGATTGAAGACCCGGGTTTCGCCGGTCCCGTCGCTGACGCTGGGGGAGAACCCTCCTTCTAAAATGGCCAACTGGCGTGCATTGAGGATAGGATCCTTGGCGGCGCCATTGTCAATTATTGTCATCAAACTGTCCCGCAGCGGCGGGATCACTCTCAGCAGGGGATCTCCGAGCAGGATGTAGTAGGAATCGTTGTCGTTGCTGGAATACTGCATCTTGCCGGCCATGATGGAGTAGCCGAGCGGCTCGCGCAGGTTGGCCAGATGGTTCAGCACCAGTTTAAACATGGGCACGTTGTCGAATGGATTGCTGAGCCGGGTGGCCGCGAAAGAGGCGATGGCGCCAAGGTTGTCCAGCAGCACGACCTTCTGGCCGAGGCTATCGAAGCCCCAGTAATCGAATTGGGATACGCTGCAGGAAGCGGCCATGAAAACGGGCAATTTGTCCGGATTGTGGAAGCGCCCCAGATCCGAAGCGCCTTCGAAATAGTCCTCCGCGCCAAGGCTGTCGAAACCACCGTGCCCGATGTAGCACCAGACGAGGCGGCCTTCGTTGATCGCGGCCATCATGTCGTCGCGGGCGCGGGGCTTGTTTTGGTATTCGTCGTATTCGTATTCCCAGGCGAAGATCTTGTCCGTGAGTATGCTGGGATGGATGATCGACGCAGCTTCCTGGGTTTGGCGGGTGTGGGTGTTTTCGCTGACTTCCTGGTCGCCGTTGAAGAGATCGTCACCCAAAAAGACCATGGAATCGCGCCACCAGCCGCCTGGGGCGTTTTCCGTGTAGTTCTGGAAATTGGAGAGCATGTTGTTCAGTTCGTTGGTGTTTCTTACGGGGTAGCGGCCGATCAGCAGTTCCGGATAAGCGGGTTGGGTCATCATGGCAAAATAGTCGTCGGAGGCAGTGTCGTTGCGCTGGTAGACCAGCACCTTGTTTTTGGCGGCAGCTTGGCCGGAGTTGTTGCGCCAGTCGATGCTTCCCAGTCCGAGCAAAGTGACTGAGGTCAGCCGCGGGGAAGGATAGTTATAATATACGTATCGCAAATACTGGCGCAGGGCGGCGGGATCGGGATGGCCGCCGTTGAACTGGTTTAAAATATCGCTTTGCTTAACTGCCAGGCTGTGTTTTCCCAAGTCCTGCCAATAGAGCTCGGCCAGGCTTTGCGCCTGGTTGTAATACTCGTCGGCCGCGATGATGATATTATCGTATTGGTTGGGATTGGAGACCAGGTTCCGGGGCTCAATGGCAGTGATGTTCACAGGCGACAGGAGCTCGGAATCGGAACTCAGAACGTAGCGGGTGGCGGCGGTTCCGTTGGCTACGAAAAAGGCGTTGCCGCCTGGGTTTTGCAGGGGAACGATCTGCGCGGAGTAAAAGTTGTCGATCTGATATACCTGCCCCTCCGTGTTTCCGGAAACGCCGTAGCGCACCGGCACGCCGTAGTTCAAAGCCAGTTGGTTCACCAGCAGTTGGCCGGAAATTTTGTTGATCAGGCGGGAGTGGTCGAGCGCGATCCAATTGAGGAAAAGGTTGTCGGTTTCGTCGCGCAGCACGCGTAGCCGGATGGTGTTGGTGCCGTTGGTGAAGCCGCTGACCTTTTTGTAGAAGTTGTAATAATAGTCACCGCTCCAGCGGAAAACTATGGCTCCGGTAGTATCGGCCGGCACGGCGCTGCCATTGATGTAGATTGAAATGCTGTGTGGATGGCTGCCTCCGATGTCTTCTTCACGGATTTGGAAACTCAGGTACTGGTCTGCACCAGGGGCGAGGTCGGAAAGTTTCATTTCGAATTGGTAATCGGCGGTCGTATAGCCAAAAAGGCGGGCCAAGTACCAATCGAAACCAATGATCTCGCGGCGTTGGGCTTCAGTTTCCAAACGGACCTGGTCCTTGAAAGTGGACGTTTCCTGCGTCCAGGATTGCAGTTCGGGCGTGGTCGCCATGCGCAGCGGTGGGGCGGCATATTCACCACCAAAAGTCAGCCAGTAAACTGTGTTTCCGGAATAAGGGTTGTAGTAAGTGGGATTGGTTTGCAAAGCCTGGTTCTTGCCGATCCCGTCGCGGTTAGTCCCATAGAAGACAATGAAATCGCCGGAGTCGAAACTGCCGTCGCTTTCGCCTTCCACGCGGATGGGGATCTCTTTGAACTCGTTGCCGGCATTGAGGATAGTGTAGGGGAGCAGCGTCCCGCCATTGGAAAAAAGGCGGAAACTGCGGGGATCAATGTCCTCCAGGGGAAAGCCGCTCATTTGCGAAGGCGTGATCTTATACATGCCCTCGTGGTTCGTTTCCAGGCGCAACCAGTAGTCCGACCTGGAAAAATCTGCGTAATAAACGGGATCGCGTAGGTCATTCTGCCAGAAGCGAGCTTGCTCCGGATTGAGCAACTGGCTCATCAGCATTTCAGCCAATTCATCATCTGCAGGAGCGGCCCGGTAGCCGGTGTTGCCGGAGAGATCGACCCTGATGAGCAGCTGGTCCGTGACGCGCAGGGTCCGGGCGCCGTCGTAGGCAAAAGGATTTATTTGCAGCGTCACGAAGCCGAAACCGCGGAAGGAAGCGGGTTCCAAGGCAACTACGAGCGGTCGGGGATCCTCCCGGTAAAGCGTCTCATCCATCTTGTACCGGTATTCGGAGACTTTTTTGCCCTGCCTGACCTCCGGGACAGGAAGCAACTGCTCGGCCAGATTTTCGCTGCGGCTGGAAGAGCTGAGTACCGTGACGGATACGGAGCCCTGCGGCGGGATGCCCACTTTGGTTTCGCTGTAAGGCAGAAGGGGTGCGCCGATCCTGCTTTCATAAGCCATGTCGGAGGCATCGATGCGAATGTAGTTCTGCTCCCGGGACAGCGAATATCTGTCCAGACGGTATTCCAGCAGGATCTGGTTTTCAGAGCGTTCCAACACGTTCATTGAGGCCGTCAAAGGCGCCAGAGTAATCAGCAATAGCAGGATCGCCCCCAATAAAGTTTTCATGCCTCTTTCTTCCCTTGGAACAGCTTTTCCAGCACCAAGATCAGAGCGTAAAAAAGGCCCATGAACAGGAAAATCCCGCCCATGCCCTCGACCAGGATGAGCAGCGACTGCGTAAAATTCTGCGCCACGCTTGCCATTATTATCGGTGTCATCGCAACCTCAAATCTTTAGTAGTGATAAGCCCGGTTGGCCTGGATCATCAGCGCGCGGTAGATTTGTTCCACCAGGATCAACCGCGCCATTTGGTGGGTAAATGTCATAGGCGAAAGGCTGAGGACCGCGTTAGCCCGTTCCCTGAGGCTGGAGGCGGTTCCATACACGCCGCCGATCAGGAAAACGACAGACTTTTCAGCAGATAATCTAGCCAGAAAGGAGGAAAACTCAAGGGAAGTTTTCGTTTCGCCCCGTTCGTCCAGCAGAATGAAAAAATCATCCGGGGCGATATGCTTCAGGCAGCATTCGGCTTCGCGGGCTTTGACGGTTTCTGTGTCTCCGGCCGTGCGCAGGCTGGAATCCGGTAATTCCAATACTTCCAGCTTTACTAGGGGCCGCAAGCGCTTCAGATATTCGTCGATTCCCTTTTTAAGCCAGTCATCCTTGGTCTTGCCGACCAGGAGCAGCCGCATTTTCACTTGGGCATGCAGGCCAGGGCCATCGCCATGCAGAGCATTTTCAGCTCGCCCCGGTCGGCGCGCGAAGGGATCAATATCGGGGCGCTGGTGCCCACGACCACGTGCGCGACGCGGTAGCCGCAATAGTAGGTGAGCATCTTGCCAAAAATGTTTCCGGCTTCGATATTGGGAACGATAAAGACTTCCGCCTGTCCGGCGACGGGGGATTCCACGCCTTTCAGCCTGGCTGCTTCGATGTCCACGGCGTTGTCGAAGGCTAGCGGACCTTCCACCAAACAGCCGGGTATCTGGTTGCGCGCGTTCATCCGGGAGATGATCGCCGCGTCAAGCGTGGCCTGCATTTTGGGATTCACAGTCTCAACCGCGGTTATCAGCGCCACTTTCGGCAGCGGACTGCCCAGAGAGTGCGCCACCTGGACAGCGTTTTTCACGATGGCGACTTTTTCGTTCAAATCGGGCGCGAGGTTTACGCCGCCGTCGCTGAGTAGTTTTAATCCTTCCGGATGTTCGTAAGCCAGGACGTCCGAGATCACTTCACTCACGCGCAGCCCGTTTTCTTTGTCCAGAGCGGCGCGGAGCATCTGGCCGGAATCGGCCTTACCTTTGAGGATGATGTCGCCGCTGCCTTCGCGGGCCAATTGCACGCTGACTTTAGTGGCCTTGACCAGATCGGATCCGGTGTCCACTATCTCAAAACCGCCGGCCTGCTCAGGCGCCATTTTTTCCAGCAAGGCCTTGATTTGGGCTTGGTCGCCGACGAGGACGCATTTGGCGAGATCTTCCTGTTTGGCCAGGATGGCGGCGTCGAGGACCGATTCGGTCTGCGCCGCGGCGATAATCACGGTGCCTTTGCGGCTGGCCTTTACGCTGGCCACCATTTCATCGAAGTTTTTGTACATAAGGTCTCCCGGAATCTGAGTGTGGGGTGCCAACCCCTCAATTGCTGTATTTGTCTATGAAATCTTCCACGAAGCTTTCTTCTTCGGGCTTCAATTCGGCCAATATCTTTTTCAGGGCTTCTTTCTGGATCTGCCGCACCCGCTCGCGGGAAAGCCCCAGGGTTTCGGCGATCTGGGCGAAATTTTGGGATTCCTGTTCCTGGTTGAGCCCGTAATAGGTACGGATGATATCGGCTTCGCGCTTGTCCAGTTTTTCGATCGCTTTGTTCAGTTTTTCGCTCATGCGGTCGCGGTAATAGAGTTTCTGCGGATCGGAGGCGTCATCGTCCTTGAGCAAGTCGCGCACGGAAAACTCCTGATGGTCGCCGCCCTGGACGAGGTCGTCGTAGGAAGTGGTTTCCACCATCTGGCCCTGCAATTGCTCGATTGATCGCTCCGGCAGGTTCATCATCTCGCCCAATTCCTCCGGGGAAGCGGATTCGCCGGTCTCGGTATAGATGCGTTCCTGGGCGGACTTCATGCGGCGCGCAGAGCTGGATTTGCCCAGCGGGACACGGATGAGCGAACTTTTTTCGGAGACCGCCAGCATGATGCGCTGCCGGATCCACCAGATGGCGTAGGAAATGAGTTTGATGTCCTTTTCGGGATCGAATTTTTCGATGGCTTTGATCAGCCCGATGTTGCCCTCGCTGATCAACTCGGAAAGCGAGAGCCCGCGGTTTTGGTAACGCGAGGCGATCTTGACCACGAATTTCAGGTTGGCCTGCACAAGTTTGTTGATCGCGTCGATATCGCCGGCACGCGCCCGGAGGCCGAGTTCGTGCTCCTCTTCGCGGCTCAGGGTCTTGAATTTGGAGATCTCTTTCAGGTAGTTCTGCAGCGCTTTGTCTGCAAACACGCTTTCCTTATTCATTGGATCCTTCGCGCCAATTACTTCAGCGGCAATACCTTGCGCGGATTGATCGCCTTACCCTTGATGCGATATTCAAAATGGCAGTGGTTGCCCGTGGATTGGCCGGTGGAGCCCATGTAGGCGATCAACTGACCCTGCGTGACGCGGTCGTCCACTTTGACCACGTTTCTTTCGTTGTGCGCGTAAACGGTCATCACGAAATCGGGATGTTCGATGACCACCACGTTGCCGTAGCCGCTTTGCACGCCCGAAAACACGACCACACCGTCCAGGACGGCGTAGATCGGCGTTCCGGCCTTGTTTGCGATATCGATCCCTTTGTGGGGACGGCCGTTACGCAGACCGAATTCCGAACTGATGATCCCGTTCGTCGGCATGATCAGGTCGCCGCGGAGCGAAGTGCTTTTTTCCACATCTTCCTGGGTTAAAGGCTTGACAGGTGTTTCGGCGGAAGGTGTGCCGGCCAGGTACAGTTTTTGGCCGACGGAGATCGAGTTGGACGTAAGATTGTTCAGGCGCTTCAGCTCGTCAACCGTCATTCCGTTGTTTTTTGCGATGCGGAAGAGGGTGTCCTTTTTCTGCACCACATAGACTTTCTGGATCACCACGGTTGAAGTGTCCGCCGGCGCAGGATTCTCCGGCTCGATCTCCGCCGGGGGCGTTTCGGTAATAGTTTCGCCACCCTGGTAAGTGCCGGGATCCTTGATCACCAGTTTGTCGCCGGGATGGATGACATGCGTCTCGTCGGCGAATTTGTTCCATTTGAGAAGGTCGTTGAGGGACAGTTTGTTGTTTACCGAGATGCGGTAGAGATTGTCCTTGGCCTGCACGGTGTAATAATAATCTTCAGGCAGATTGGAAATTGCGGGCGGAGCGGGCTGCGGAGCCTCCTCTTCGGCGGGTTTTTCGGCTGGTGGCTTAGGGGCGGGCGTCACTACCGGCGCTTTGATTTCCTTGATCTTGAGGACCTGGTTGATGGATAAATTGTTCGAGCTCAGGTTGTTCAGTTTTTTGATGTCGTTCACGCTGACGCCATAACGCTTGCTCAGGGAAAAAAGGGTGTCGCCTTTTTTCACAGTGTGGGTCTGGAACTCAGCCGCCAGAAACAGCGGCAGCACGAGCAACAGGACCACGAGCAGCAAACGCCGGTCGAGAGGCCGGAACAACTTTCCGCCGGGCGTTACTTTGCCTGCTTTTTTATCTGATCTCAAAATCATTATATTCTACAGCGTTGTCCAATTCGGTTATATTCAATTCCTGAACCAGAATAAAGTGCCGCCCCGTTTTCAGCAGGGCGCAGAAATCATCCAGGTCGCCAGCTTCGCCTTGCGCCACGATGCGTACGGAACCGTCAACTTGGTTGCGCACGTAACCCGTAATCGCGTATTGCCGGGCGCACAGGGACGCAAAATGTCGGAACCCGACTCCCTGCACCCGGCCGCGGGCGATGATTTCCCAAGTAAGCATATTCTGCTCCATTAACAGAAATAAAACTTCCTATTTCAGAAGCCGATATTTGTCAAGCATTCGTTTCCGGATAAAAGCCAAGCTCTGCTAACTGTTTCGGGAGCGCGGCTTAGGCGTTCGGAAGCGAGAGGGCCCTCATTATCATTACGGGATCAATACGGGATCATTACGGGTTTCATCCGTATTGATCCCGTATTGATCCCGTATTGATAGGCAGAGCCGAAAGGGGTTGGAACAAGGTTTCAGCTGGTCAGTTCTTCAGAACAAGATCTCTGGAAATAAGGAGCCTTAACGATTTTGGGATGCTTTGAAGGAAGAAAAAAAACCTGGGTCAGATCTCTTCGGAGTCCTGGCCGTAGATTTGTTTGAAGCGTGCGTTGTCGATTTCGCCGGGCAGGCCCTCGAAGACTTTCAGACCGTCCTTGAGGGCGATGACGCGATTTCCGTAACGACGGGCCAGCGAAAGAAAATGCAGCGAACAGATGACGCTGATGCCGTCCCGGTTGATCTCGCCCAAATATTGCATGATGGAATCCGCGGTCGCCGGATCGAGGCTGGCCACCGGTTCGTCGGCCAGGATGACGCTCGGTTCCTGCATCAGGGCTCGCGCTATGGCAACCCGCTGCTGCTGTCCTCCGGAAAGTTGTTTGACCTGTTTGCGCGCGAATTCGGAAAGCCCGACGCGGCTCAAACATTTTTCCGCCAGCTCCCTTTCCCGCTCCGTGAAAGGCGAAAAGGGTCCGTGCGAACCCAAGCGCCCGGTGAGGACATTCGTGAGGACCGTCAGATTTTTTATCAGGTTGAATTGCTGGAAAACCATCGCGATGTGTAGTCTGTAACGGCGCAGCTGGGTGCGGTTGAAATCCTGGACGGACGTGCCTTCAAAAAGGATTTCTCCCGAGGTCGGTTCGATCAGCCGGTTGAGGCAGCGCAGCAGCGTGGATTTGCCGCTGCCGGAAAGGCCCAAAAGGATGATGAAATCGCCCTTTTCGACGCCAAAGGAAATGCCTTCCAAAGCGAAAGTCTTGTTGTCGTAGCTTTTGCGCAGATCCCGGATTTGCAGTTGGGGCATGGTCCAGCGGCTTATTTGAGGAATTCCTGCGGATCTTTGCCCAGGGTTTTCAGGGTCTGGCGGACGATGTCGTAATCCTTGTCCGTGGCCGGAGTGAGTCCGTCGATGTCGTAGAGGTCGCGCAGGATTTTCTGTCCGGCCGGATCTGCGGCGAACTTGACCAAAGCCGCCACGATCTTCGCTTCCAGATCCGCAGGCAGTTTTCTTCGGAAAGTGACTGTGTCATTGGGAATGGAATCGGTGAGGGCGACGATCTTGATCTTTTGGAAGACATCGGGATAGGTCTCCAGCAGTTTTTCGCGTGCGTCCTTGGGTTTACCCGTCTCGTCCGGCGGGGACCAATAGGTGCAGCCGACGTCGGCCGTTTTGTTATAAACTGCGCTGATCGCCTGCGGATGACCGCCCGCGAAAGTGTATTTGCCGGGAACGATGTGTTTCTGTTGCAGGATCGCGGAGGGATAAATGTAGCCGGAAGTCGAGGCTGCGTCGGTGTAGGCAACGACCTTTCCGGCGATCTGGGAGAGGCTGTCGATCCCGCTGTCCGTGCGTGCCACGAATTGTCCGCAATATTTGTTCAGGCCGTTGCGGACGGTCATGAATTTCACCTGGGCGTCGTATTTCTCTTTGGCCAGGATATAGGCAAATGTCGGCAGCCAGGCAACGTCAGCCTGATAAGTTCCGATCGCTTCGATCACGGCGGCGTAGCTGGTGGGCACGGCGACTTTGAAATGGTAACCGGTTTCTTTTTCGAGATACCTGCCGATGGCCTCGCCGCTGGTGACTACGGAAGAGGCTTCCATCGACGGCACAAAATACATCTTGACCGGGTTTTTCTTGGAGCCGAGATCCCGGTTGGCCTTTTCCAGCCTGTTGGCTTCGCTCATGCAGCCGCCGAGGAGTGACAGGGTGGCAACTAGAAATATAAATCTTCTAAACATAATACTTTATCTCTCCCGCGTGATTTTATGCCACCCTCTCAGGTTTAGGCGATTCGGTCAATAGATTTTTCCGCATCAGATCCAGTCCCAATCTTCAAAGAACTGATCTACCACGAGCAGGGGGCGCCCCAGGCCGGCTTTCAGATCCAGAGGCGTAAGGTCATCCAGCGTCAGGCCTTCGTGGTTGAACATATTGGAGGGCAAAATCACTATTTCGTTCCTGCGCGCTGTGTGCTGGCCGATAACGTCGCTGGCCGTCAACAGCCCGCTCACGCCGATCTGCTCTCCCAAAAAGTCGTTGCGGATCGCCTGGACGCGGACACGGGATCCGCTCAGTTTGGAATTCAGATAAGCAGCGATATCTTCCAGGGTCGAGCAAGCCAGGCGGGAAGTCAAAATCAGGTAGTCCGAAGCCTGTTTTTCCAGTTCCTTGATGAATCCCCGTCTTTTCCTCAGGAAGTTGGACTGAGTCAGGCGCAGCATGCCGATTCCGTTCTCCAACTGCGGGAAATCGCCGTAGTAATCGTCTTCGGGGATCGGCAGTCCGGCCATGATATAAAGTTCGTCGGCGGCATAGACGATGTCGCGGTCGAGCCTGAATTCGTCGATGATCTTGATGCTTTCAGTAGCCAGCCGCTTTCCAAGTGGTTTGAGCAACGCCAGGCCCTGTCTGTATTTGGTGAGTCCCACCGGTACCACTCCGACTGAAAGTGCGGACAGTGAACCGTCCAGCAAATCCGACAGCGTCTTACGCAGTTGTTCCCCGCAGTTGTATCCGGGAACGCAGACTATCTGGAAATGGCAGGAAATGCCGCCCCGGGCGAGCTGGCGCAGGACTTTCAGAATATCGAAGCTCTGGGGATGGTTCATCATTTGGCCGCGCAAAGCCGGATCGGTGCTGTGGACTGAAATGTAGAGCGGGCTGATGTGCTGGCTGATGACCCGTTTTAATTGGGTCGGGCTGAAGTTCGTGAGAGTGATGTAGTTGCCGAAAACATAGGAGTAGAGATAGTCATCGTCCTTGTTATAAAGGCTGGGTCTCAGTTTCGGAGGCAGCTGGTCGATGAAGCAAAAGACGCATTTATTGCGGCAAACGCCGTGCCGGTAAGGCTCGGGCTCGATGCCCAGGGCTTTGTTGGGCTGGCGGAAAATGGTGACCGACTTGGCTTCCGACTCCCCAGTAATCAGGTCGAAATCCAGTTGGTAATCGTTGGAATAGTACTCCAGGTCGAAGAAATCGTTGACCGGCATGTCGTTGATGCTGAGGATCGTATCGCCGGCCAGGATCCCCGACTTGGCGGCCAGGCTGCGGCTATGGATCTCGATGACCTTGAGCGGCATGTGAACGTCAAACGCTGCGGATGCGGTCAAAACGGTATTTGAAGCGTTTGATGCCTTCAAACATCGTCCGGGCCAGACGATCCTGGTAATCCTTGTTGGTGAGGAGGACTTCTTCGTCCGCGTTGGAAATGAAGCCCATTTCTATGAGTATGGAGGGCATGAAGGCTCCGCGCAGGACGTAAAAATTGGCCTGTTTGATCCCGCGGTCGCTGCCCCGGGTCCCGGCCACCAGGTTTTGATGGACGCTTGTGGCGAGTATGTTGCTGTTTTCCAGGTGCTCGGTCTGGCTGAGGTCGCTCAGGATGAAGGCCAGATCGTCGTATTTCTGCTTTTCGCCCTTGCCCTCGTAGATTTCGACCACGCCGTTTTCCAGGGCTTCCGCCGCGCGGGCTTCCGAGGTCATGGCCGTGGAAAGGTAATAGGTCTCCAAACCCTTTGCCGACCTGGAGTTGGAGGCATTGGTATGGATGGAGACGAAGATGTCGGCGCGATTGTCGTTGGCAAATTTGGTACGGTCGCTGAGTGAGACGAAGCGATCGTCGCTGCGGGTCATTAAAACGGTTACGCCCAGCTCTTTTTCCAGGAACTGCTTGAGTTTAAGCGCTACGGCGAGGTTGATGTCCTTTTCCCGGAAGCCGCATTTTCCCACCGCACCGGGATCCTTGCCGCCGTGGCCGGGATCGAGGATGATCCTCTGCACGGATCTGTCCTTGGGCTTGGTTATTTGCAGGACATTGGCCTTGATCGCTACACTGTCCGGGAAATGCAGGGGCAGTTGCTCCAGAACGAAAGCTTCCGGCAGGTAAAAGGTCGAATCTAGCTCCAGCAAGGGATAATGCATGTTGAAGACTTCGTTATTGAATGAATAGTAGGCGGAATCTGGCAGGAAAATGAATTGCTCGCCAAAGGCGTAAAGGTACATCCGGTTGTCCTGGTATTCGCATTTGGCGATCGAACCCAGCAGAGGATTCAGGTTGTCCACCCGGACGTAAGCGCGTCCCTCGAGTTGGACAGTTTCGAGTTGCCTGGTCTTTGTCTCGTTTTTCAGTAGCACGCTGATGTCCGCGTCCAGGCAAGCTGCGCAGGCCAGAAGCAAAACTATGATAATGTATTTGGATTTAGGCATGGTTTTCCTTTCCCCGGAAATGCAGATTGTCCCTGTCTACTGGATCTCCCGCCTCGCGGAAATCTGGTGTCCAATCTGGCTGGCTGGACAGTTCTTGAGTGAAAATTTGTGTGAAACCGAGGCTGCCTGCGGTTTCCAGCACTTCCTCGTATTCGCGTTGTTCCAGACCACGGCTGAGTTCGGGATATTCCCTGGCCCGGCCGGCGGGATAATACTGCGCCATCAGGCTGAGCGCCACATCGGGCCCGAAATTTTCCCGCAGAAGATATAAGATCTCTTTCGTCCCGGAAAGACGGTGAGGCAAAACCAGATGCCGGACCAGAAGGCCACTGACGGCGATACCTTCGGAATCGAGTTGCAGGTTTCCCACCTGAGAATGCATTTCGCGCAGGGCTGCAAGAGCGATAGAGGGATAATCGCGGGCCGAGGAATATTTCAGGCCATATGCGGCATGGGCGTATTTAAAGTCGGGCAGGTAAATGTCCACCAGGCCGCTGAGTTTTTGGAGTGTGGAGAGGTTTTCGTATCCGTTGCTGTTCCAAACTACCGGGATCTTCAAACCACGGTCCCGCGCCATTTTCAGGACATTGATCAACTGTGGGGTGTAATGAGTCGGTGAGACCAGGTTGACGTTGTGCGCGCCGTGGGACTGCAGATCGATCAGCAATTCCGCGCACTTTTCTTCGGTGATATAATCGCCCCAGCCAAGTTGGGAGATCTGGTAATTCTGGCAAAAGCGGCAATGCAGATTACAATGGGAGAAAAAGACTGTGCCGCTGCCGCGGGTGCCGCTTAGAACGGGTTCCTCGCCGTGATGCAGGTGGGCCAGGTTGATCTGCAGACGGTGATCAGCACCGCAGGAGCCGGGGCCTTCGTATCTGTCGATTCCGCAAGCCTGCGGGCAAACCGTGCAATTCTCCAACTCGGGATAGGGGCGGATCATCTGTCGGACAGGGAAAAAGCCTGGGGCAAAAGGACGCCGAGGTCGGTCAGGACGCTTTCATTGCGGTTCGCGTAGAGGACCGGCAGTTCCGGATTGAATTCTGCCAGCACCTGGCGGCAGGCTCCGCAAGGTGGAAACAGCTCATCGTCCTCGACATAGATGGCGATGGCGGAAAAATCCTTCCAGCCGGCACTGACAGCTTTTACCACGGCAACGCGTTCCGCGCAGAGTGTGAGCGAATAGGAGGCATTTTCCACATTGCAACCGGTAAAAAAACTGCCGTCGGAACAGAGCAGAGCGGCTCCCACGCGGTATCCTGAATAGGGAACGTAAGCCTTTTCGGACGCGGCTTTGGCCTGTTCGAGCAGGGCGTCAAAATCAATGTTGGAGTTCATAGCTCATCCCAAAAGCGCCAGGATCAGGCCCCCGGCGATCACCGAGCCGATCTGGCCTCCGACATTGACCGACACGGCAGGCATCAGTAAAAAGTTGAAAGGATCTTCTTTTTGTCCCATTTGATGGACTACCCGCGCAGACATCGGAAAGGCTGAGATCCCACAGGCGCCGATCATGGGATTCAATTTATGCTTGCGGAATAGGTTCAGGAATTTGGCGAAGAGCACTCCGCCAGCGGTGTCGAAGACAAAGGCCAGCAGGCCCAGGCAGAAGATCAAAAGCGTTTGCGGGCGCAAAAACGCGGCTCCTTTCATTGTAGAGGCGATGCTGATCCCGAGAAAGATGGTCACGACGTTGGCGAGTTCGTTTTGTGCCGATTTGGATAGGCCTTCGAGCACTCCGCATTCCCGGATCAGGTTGCCGAACATCAAAAAGCCGATCAGGGCGACGGATGCCGGGACGAAGATCCCCGCGATCAGGGTTATCGCGATGGGGAAGATGATCTTGACGACCTTGGGAACGTCGCCGGCGTGGTAATCCATGTGGATTCTGCGCTCTTCTTTGGAAGTCAGAAGTCTGATCACGGGAGGCTGGATGATCGGCACGAGAGCCATGTATGAATAGGCGGCGACGGAGACGGCAGGCAAAAGTTCCAACGCGAAACGGTTGGCTACGTAGATCGATGTCGGGCCGTCAGCAGCGCCGATGATCCCGATGGCGCCGGCCTGTTTGAGATCGAAACCTAATAAAGTGGCACCGGCCAAAGTTACGAAAATTCCCAATTGCGCGGCAGCTCCGAAGAGCAGCATGTAAGGATTTTTTAACAGCGGTGTGAAATCGATCATGGCGCCGATGCCGATGAAAATCAGCAGCGGAAAGAGTTCGGTGGCAATTCCCGCGTTGAACAGCACCTGCAGCGGACCGTGTTCGCCGATGGCAGCTGAGAGAGGAATGTTGGTTAAAATCGTTCCAAATCCTATGGGCAGCAACAGCGTCGGTTCGTATTTGCGGGCGATGGCCAGATAGATGAGGACCAGGCCGATCAGGATCATGACCACCTGCTGGTATTCAAAGGCCAGGATACCGCCAAAAAGTGCTTGCATCAGCATTCTCCAGTATTAATCAACAACGATCTCAACCTACGAAAACGGTTCAGTTTGTCAATCATTATATCTGCGAGCGCCAGCCAGCGCTCTTTATTACAGACACAACGCGACTCGAGTCCCTCCATATTTTTCATGTCCGGAATGCAGGGCGGCAAGGTCTTAGTCCCGCGATTTTCCTTTATGTACGCTAGTTTACAATCGCCGATACACGGAAGAAGCGCCGTTCCGCCAGAGAGGCTTCGATCCTCCAGACATTCAGATTTATGGGATCAAAATCGCCTTCAGGGGTGATTTCAGAGTATGTCCCGTATGGATCTCCGGACGCGAAGATCCTGTAGCACGCTGCGCCAGGGACGGGAGTGACCGTAAGTTTGATCAGGTTTCCATCCAAAGCTATGATAGCGGTTCCCTCAACATGGGCCAGGATCGCGATTGCCGCGCTGATCAGATTGCCGGCATAGGCGATCTCAGCATCAGCGACCGTGACGCTGAAAGAGTTGTAATTGACATCAAAATCCTCTCCTGTAAAGGCCAAAATGACCAATGCCGTGGCGGAGTCAACATAGATGACATTCTGGACGCTCAAGCCAGCGGGTGCGCCGTTGAGGGTGAAGTTGGCCGCGAGCAACGATGTATCGGTGAATGTAGTGTTTAGCAGCGTCAGGGTTATCACCGCGCCGTTGAGGTTAATCTCTTCGAGAGGCTGTGCGGGCGTCAGAATAACAGCCGGGATCACAGGCTGGGCAAGGGTTACGGCCAGAAACGGAGAGTACATGCTGTAGCCAGTTACGAAGAAAGAGCGCAGGCGATAATAGTAGGTGCCGCCCTCGCTGAGACTGCTGAAACTGCGGCTTGTGGAGAGATTGACATCCAGGTTGTCATAACCCGGTACAATATTTACAAACAGGCTGTCGGTGGCCAGTTGCAGGAAATAATCGGTCGCGGAGATCGGCGCGGTCCAAGTTCCGGTGAAACCCGTGGTCGTAATGTTGGAATTGGAGATAGGCACCGGAGTCCAGATATATTGCGCGTAACGCGGATTGTCGATAAAGGGGTTGCGGTTGCCCTGGCGCTCGTAAATCCGATCGTTGCGCCGCATTTCACGCGAGTCGGGTGGATCCTGGACATGCCAGTTGAGCAATGTGGCCAGTTTTCCATAATAGGGCTCTCCGGTTCCGCCGTCGCTGTAAACGTAATCCACTAATTCCAGATTGCCGCTGAAGTTGGAATCGTCGCCTTCGTAGCGGACAGCCATGTACATGAGCATGCGGGCTACGTCGCCTTTGTCTGCGGCGCGGGGTTCCCAGGTGTTTGCGGTGTCGTAACATCCAGTTTCGCCGGTGTAGCCGTAAGGCGGGGAATTGTCAGTGTAAGCATTTCCGCCATTATCGAAATCCTTGTTGCTTTTGCGGGAATTGACGGTACTGTCGCAAGGCCGCAAATGATGCAGATCCGTTCCGGCCGGAGCTACGTCACCGAAGTTGCCATGGCTTTTGCTCCAGGTATGTTCCCTGTTCCAATCGGTCGTCAGGTCGCCAAAATCGTCTTTATCGACGCTCCAGCCGGTGTAAATCTCGATGAGGTTGTCAGGATTGGCCGGATCTTCGTCGGTGTAGGGAATTTGCGTGATCAGAGACGAATAGGAATATTGGGTGGTGTGGGTGCTTTTGATCAGAGTGTGGAGGGCGGCTTTCAGCGCGGCGCCGTAACCGGAAATATCGGCATAATAGCCAGTGCCCTGGGAGGTCAGGGTCGTTGCCTGAGCGGGATTTCCAATAGCAGTCGAGCTCAAAAACCGGGTGAAGACACCCGAACCGTTGTATTCGTAGATCCTGAACCAGTATGCGGTGTTGGAGCTGAGCCCTGAGACCTCGCAGCCGTTAAAGGGCATTTCTTCCACGATCAGGGTGGAGCCATTGAAGATAACTTGCTCGCCGGAGCCGGCCCAGATAGGATTCGCGGTTGGATTGCTGCCATCGGCGGGAGTTGTGAAACTGTTGACGGTATTCATCTTGACGACGCGCCGGGCGCCGTCGCCGGGCGTCCATTCCAAAGTAACGGTGGTGCTGGTGGGATAACTGACGATCCCGGAAGCCTGCAAGGTCGGCGGATCTACAGCTATGCCGCCGCCTTCGAAGGTATGGCTGCCGAGAAAGGAAACTGTGTCGATCGCGTACACATCCCATTCCGTGGTGAGCGTGGTAAAAGCGGTGGGGCCCGTGCCCGCGGGATTTATCGAGACTCCGGCGCTGACGGCAGCTTTGCGGACCAGGGTCTTGTCCAAGGTGGAATAACCGCCGTCGCCGGTCCAGGCGTTACCGGGGTCGTCGCCAATGCGTCCGAAAATGTCCAAATAGGCGCCAGTGCTGATTTTTCTCAGTGCCAGGGCGTCATCGCCGTTGAAATTTGCCACTCCGCTGGTCAGGTCTGCAACGGCCAGGATCGCCGCATTGGCTTGGGAATAGGCGATCACAAACACATCTCCGTCGGTCAAAGTGCCGCTCAGGATCACAGACGAAGACGGCGTCGCAGAGCCGTTTGAATACAGTTCGACCTTGTAATCAGAGAGGTCAACCGGAGCGCCGGTGCCGTTGAAGATTTCCAAAGCCTTGTTGAAACTGCTGCCCTCGAGGTATTCGCTGAAAAACAGATCGGCAGCGTTGCAGGATTGCCCGCTGACGACTCCGGCAGCCGGCAGTAGGACGTTTTCAGCTCCAGCGCTGGAATGTACTAAGTATCCGCCAAAAGTGCCGGCCATCACGCCGGTCATCCGGACATGGACACTATCTGCAAAAGAAGGCGGGACGCTGGCTGTGGCGGAATACGTGGCCCCGCCGTCGGTGGAAATCTCGAATCCGCTGGGGGCGGAAATGTCGATATTGGCCGTCAGCGCCGTACCCGAAAGATAATAGGATTGGGCGGTGGAAGGAGTTCCTTCCTCGGTGGCGAAGGCCATGAGACCGCCGGTCACATTGATCTCAGTCAGGGAAACGAAATCGGTGAGCATGATGTCGTCGATATTCATACGTTTGTTGGTAGTGCCGCTGGCAGTTGCGCGCTTGATCCTGATGCGTATGTCTCCGGCGACGTTCACCGGTTCGGAAAAGGTCTGCACGACATTGGAAGCCGGAGCTGTGAATGACGCTCCGATCTGTATCCAGGTGGCTCCCTGGTCGGTGCTGTATTGCACCAGCCAGTCCGCCTGGGAATCAGTGCCATAACGCCGGTATTGGAAAGTTAGGGTGCCCAGGCCACTGGATTTGTCGGCAAGCATGGTCATGGCCGAAGAGGCGTAACCGCGCAGGCGGGCGGAGCGTTCACCGTTGTGGAAATCTGAGGATGAAGTCCCGATCAGGGCTTCGGTCATATCCCAGTCCAAGCCGCTCAGATTGACCGTTCCGCTGGCATAGGCTGTTTTTATCTCGCTCGCGCCTTCAAAGTTGACGACATACTGGCCGAATCCCAGCGAAACCGAGATCAGGACTGCCACGCCAAGCAACGTTTTCTTAAACATTACAAATCACTCCTGGCCTTATCTATTATATGCAATTTCTTTATTGCCCGATGCCCTGCTAGCGCAGTCTGAAAATCTGTCAAGGCCAAATCCGCCAAGTCGCTCTCTTTCAATCGACAGAGCCTTTGATCCGGACGGTCAGCATGCCCAAGTGGCACAAGACCGTTCCGCCGATTCACATTATAGGTCTCCAAAGTGCGAAAAACAAGATTTTGCTTGACAAATGCCAGATTAGCCAATATTTTGACTATATGTTGAAAAAAACATTAACGAGGTCTAAAGTGAAAAGAATTTCCAAACACCTTCTGTTCGCATTGGTATTGCTGGCTTTCATTCCGGCCGCCCATGCGTTCGAAAGCACCGTTACGCTACAGGGCGGAGTCGGTTATGCCATCGACGACTTTGATCAGCAGGATACCGAATATTTCGGTACCTGGGGCGTAGCCTGGGATGCCTGGCTGAAACACAACCTGGCCCTGGGGATCAATCCTTACTTCACCAAGCTGAAAAGCATGGACGGATTGAGCAATTACAAATCCGACATCGAGGGAGTGGACGTTTATCTGAAACTCCGTCCCACGAAGATCCTGGCACTCAATTTCAACGACAAAGCCATCATCAACCGCATTTCTCCGTTCATCGCTCTGGGAGCCGGTTACGCCCATTATGACGGCAAAGGCGACGTGAACGGCGATGGAATTCCCAACGACGACGAAGCCTACATGGCAGTCCTGCCGCATGCCGCGGCGGGTATATCCATGTTGACGAAATGGAACACCACATTTGACCTTGGCGTCAAATACAATTACACCGACACCGACCAGTTGGATTTCACTACCGACGGCGACTGGAACGACGGATATCTGATGCCCT
>JAKQNV010000018.1 GCA_029565595.1 Candidatus Cloacimonadota bacterium | reverse complement strand
CGCGTCCGCGGGATTTGGCGGACACGCAGACGGTATCGCTGATGCCGAAGAGGTCGGCTTTGATCTCGCTGCCGATCTCGTAGCCGTCGATCAGCTGGCCGAAGGAGGGACGGAATTCCCGCAGATATCTGTACATGGGAGTGCCGTTTTTCTTGAAATGGCCGAGCTGCGGACGCTTGCACCTTTTTTCGGGCAATTCTTCGTAACCCAGTTGCAAGGCTTCATAGCCGTGCAGATCCTTGGTGCGTTTGCTGACGACGCGGCAGGGACCGGCCTGGATCACCGTGACCGGGATGACTTTGCCGTTTTCGTCGAAAACCTGGGTCATGCCGATTTTTTTTCCAATAAGTCCCAACATGCTCAGCTCCTCGTATTGGCTTTGATCTCGACATGCACCCCGGCAGGCAGGTTCAACTTTTTCAGGGCGTTGGTGGTCTGCTGGGTGGGGTTCATAATGTCGATCAATCTTTTATGCACCAGCATCTGGAACTGGTCCTGCGATTTTTTGTCCGCGTGGGGCGAGCGCAGGATCGTGTACAGGGTTTTGTCTGTAGGCAGCGGAATGGGTCCGATCACTTTGGCGCCGGTATTGCGCGTGCTCTTCACTATTTCCGCCACAGACTGGTCCAGCAGCCGGTGATCATAGGCTTTAAGCTTGATCCGGATGAGGTTTTCGGATTTACTCACTGATTCCTCCACTTTTTAGGCAAAAAAGGGACATCGGACGCAAAGCCTGCTCCATCGAGCATCCGCGCCGCGCGTGATTCCTTTCCGCTGTGTTGGCTTCGTTGTTTGTAGGGCAAAAATCTGATGCTTTTACCGCTGAGATACTCCGCAGAGTATCCAGTAAACTGGTTGACATCGTTCCTCCTAAAGAACTATAAGTCCCTGCAAAATTTGGGACTTGTGCTATACGTACATGGTATTAAGAACAAGTGTGGACCAGACTTTTTTTAGCCGCCCAAACTGTCAATAGCTTTTTTCACAGCTGCAGCTGCCGGAACTATCCCGCTCTCGTTCCGCCCTCGGTTGCAGGCCTCAATCAAGCGATGATCAAGCCTTAATCAAGTCTTAATTATTAACGCTTGATTAAGGCTTGACTAAGAAGTGATAAACGCCACGGGATGAGCACCAGTGGTAGAATGAGCCAGTTCGAGACAAAAAGCGTGGACACAAAAAAGGCCGGGCGGTCCAAGGACTGGCCGCCCGGCTTGTAAAGGTTTTTTTGCCTTAGAATCCCACCGGCCTCTTTTGGCCTTTGCCGTTCCAGGGCTGTTCGATATTGGCGTATTTGAGGATGTCTTCGAGTTTAAGGCAGCGTTCCGCTCCCTCGCGGGAAACCGCTTCAAAGCAGGCATTTTGGACGACCAGGCTGATCTGGCCGCCGGTGAAGCCGTAATCCCGGGCCAAATCCTCCACCGGAATTTCCTGCGCGCCGGGGATCGTCGGCAGCAGATGCGCCTTCCAGAGCCGCAAACGGCAGGCCTCGTCCGGGCGGGTGAACTGGATCTTGATGTTGAAACGCCGAAAATAGGCGTCGTCGATGTTGTCGATCAGGTTCGTGGTCAGGATCAGGATGCCGGGAAACGTTTCCAGTTGTTCCAGAAACACGTTCTGGATGGCGTTTTCGGTATTTTCCGAGCCAATGGGGCTGGCGTCCCGGCGATGGATGATCTGATCGCACTCGTTGAGCAGAAAAACCGGTGGATTGCCTGATTCGCCGACGATGCGAGACATGTCCTCAAAAATGCGGCGGACGATCTTTTCCGAATCTCCGTACCAATGGTTGCGCAGCTGCGTGGCGTCGATGCCCAGCAGTTCTTTTTCCAATTCTGCCGCCACAGCTCCCGCGGCAAAGGTCTTCCCCGTGCCCGGCTCTCCGTAGAAGAGGACGGTCAGGCCGTTGTTTTTGCTTACCTGGCCTTGCGTTGTCGGATTGAGCCCCCAGTTTTTCAGCTCCTGGAAATCGCCGTTCTGGAAGCGCCGCAAAGCACCGCGTAGCAAAGCCATGTCCTTATCCGGCAGGATCAGGCTGTCCAGATCACGCGGACAGGGCATATTACGCAGGGCGGGGTTTTGTTCGCGTTCGGAGCTTTCATCGCTGCCTTCGGGTTCCCTGTGCATATCGCAAAAGATCCCGTCCAGCGGATTCTGATAGGACACCAAGCCTCGCCCCAGCCAGAAATCCCCGTTCTCCACGCGCACCAAGCCGCTGCGCAGGAGTTTGGAATCCTCGTCCAGCAAAGCGCTGTTGCGATTTTCTTCCGCCGTTGAGCGGCTGACCAGGCGGACGAGGTCATCGCCGTCCATGCCGTCCAGGTCGTTGAAAAAGCGGTGCAGCAGGTAAACGATAATGCCTGCTTCCTTTTTGGACAGCTGCGCCTTGCGCATCCCGCGGGAAAGCGGGTTGTCCAACCCGAAGCGCAGCAGGTTGATCAGCGGTTCGATGCAGTCCAGATAGTAATCCGGATAAGTAAAATCGATCTGTTCCAGCAGTTTGTGTTCCGCCTCCCAATAATACCTTTTGATCAGGTCAAAGGCGTAATTGGTCATCTCCGCGAGCTGTTTTTCACTGTGCGGGCTGTAGTCCAAAAGGTCGCGGATCAACTCGCCGGGCTTGAGTTCCATGATCAAATAGCTGAAACTGCTGCTGAGACGGAAACTTTCCTTGAGCAACTGTACCGGAAACTTGCGGTAATCGGCCTCGAGTGGATCGACGGTATTCAGGATGCAGCGGTCGATCAAAGTGGCAGTGTAGCGGAGCAACTCGGCCAGGCTCCAATTTGGCCGTTCGACGATGATCTGCAGCGCGTCCGCGGTCAGGGGACAGTCCTTTTCGTTACGCTGTACTTGCCAGGCGTAAGCCACCACCAGCGCGTCCAGCGGCTGAAGGCTGTATTGCGCAACCTGGGGACAGGTGATGAATTCGGTCAGCAACAGATGGCGCTGCGCGGACATTTCGGGGGCGACGATGTCGTCCAAAATCTGGTGCAATTTACGTTGGTCTTTCCCGGACATAATACCTCCTTGTTCACTCTGTGTGGATGCTTCCGGCTCTCCGTTACCATTAACAACGGCGATGCTCAACCGTAGATTCTACCCAGTTCAAATCCTCCAGGGCGGGGTTTTTGTCAACCGATATTTTGGCTTTTGTGCAGCTTTTTTTGCTTGTTTTGATAAGTGCTTGAATCTGCTCGGGATGCGGGTTTGAGCGGAATGAGTCCACATCCCGGGACAGCCAGGTGCCGCTGAAAAAATCAGTTGACACTAAACAGCGCTCTTCGAATATGAGATTATGAGAAATTTCGCCATGCTTCTGATCCTGCTGGCGGCTCTTGGCGGCTGCGACCTCTTCAGTTTGAGGGAGTCCGAACCGCCCACCAAACCGGCGCCGTGGAACAATTATTCCACGAGTTGGGAGCTCTGCCTTCAGAATCTGGAGTATTGCTACGCCGACGGACGCAACGCCGTAAAATACGGAACGATATTCACTTCCGACTATCGCTTTTGGTTTTCCGCGCAGGACGTGAATGATTACAGCATCGCCGCTTCCTGGAACGGCACGCAGGAACAGGATATGCTGCTGAACCTGCACAGCCAGAGCGACAGCGTCACGGTCGAACTTTCTCCTTTGAGCGGGCATCCCGACGACATCGCCGCCACCGAGGTCAAGATCTATCGCCAGTATGAGTTGCGCCGTTATCCCGCGAACGGCTCGGAAACTGAGAATTACAGCGGCGAACTGGAACTGCATTTCCGCAAGACCAGCGGCTACTGGTACATCAGCAAATGGTACGATTACCGCGCTTACGACCAACCCACCTGGGGGAAGATGAAATATGACTTTTCGCAGTAAACTGCCCTTCTTCCCCGTGCTGGCCGCGTTTCTGGCGCTGGCAAGTTGCTGGAATCCTTTCCATCCGCGTCTGGCCGACATTTCCAACGACACGATCCAAAACCGCACGCCGCTGGAAGTGCTGCAAAATCTCGAACGCGCCTACAGCGAACGCAACATCAACATCTACAAGACCTTGCTGGCGCAGGATTTCCGCTTCGAACTCATCTCCTCGGAGGTCAACCAGATCGGCGTCGACGTCAACGACGACGGCATCCGCGATTCCTGGTGGGGCTACGACGAGGAGGTCACTTTCACCGGAAACCTCTTTACCAACGGCTCTTCCGACGGCACGCAGCTGCCGCCCGACGACCTGCATTTACGCCTGCAGATCCCTCCCCAGGAAAATTGGGAAACCGATCCCGAACTGGGACACGAAGACTGGGTCGTGGTTCCCTGCGTTTTTGACCTCAAACTTTCCTACTACGCCAGCAATTCACTGATCACGGCCAACGGCGTGGCCAGATTTTACCTCAAACCGGCCAACAACCGCTGGTACATCGCCATCTGGAGAGACGAATCGAATCTATAGAACCCATGGGGCGCATTCTCGCCCTCGATTATGGCGAAAAACGCATCGGACTGGCGCTCAGCGATCCCCTGCGGATCTTTGCCCGGCCCTTCAAAGTGCTGGCCAATGGCGGCTTTGCCAACATCCTGGAAGAACTGCTTTCCATTATCAATGAACAAGAGATCCAACTCCTGATCGTCGGCCTGCCCTATGCCATCGAAGGCGGCAACACTCCCAAAACCGATGAGACGCAGGCCTTTCTGGACAAACTGAAGAAGAAACTGGAGATCCCAGTGCTCGGCTGGGATGAAAGATACACCACCGACGAAGCCATTGCGGAACTGATCAAACTCGGCTACGACTGGAGACAGCGCCGCGCCATACAGGACGCGATGGCGGCCACCATGATCCTGAAAAGCTACCTGGAACACCAATGATCACAGAAAAAACCTTAAAATACGCTTTCTACCTGCTGATGTCGGTCATTCTGATCTTGCTCATCGTTTTCGGCGTCAACATCCTCATCCCTGTCAAATCCGACCAGATCGCCCTGCGAGTGAAGCCTGGGATTACCGCCACCACGATCGCCTCCCAACTGCGCGAGAAAGGCATCATCCGCAGCGCCGGAATGTTCACCGTACTGGCCAAACTGCGCAACACAGACCGCAACCTGATCGCCGGAACCTACACCCTCGGCGGTCGTCACAACCTCTTGCAGACTTTGAAAATGCTGGAGGAAGGCCACACCAGCGCCGTGCGCATCACTTTTCCGGAGGGATTGTCCCTGCAGGCCACGCTGGAGCGGATCGACAAAAGCGGCCTGGCTTCCTACGCGGCGTTGGACAGCCTGGCTTCCGATCCCGCCGTCGTGTATGAACTGACGGGGATAAAAGCCCCCACCCTGGAAGGATTCCTCTATCCTGAAACCTACGCTTTCGATATCAGCCTCAGCCCGCTGGAAATTTTGCGGACGATGGTCGTCCAGTTCGGCTCCAGACTGCAAAAAGCGGGGATCGACATCCGCCACCTACCGGATTTTTACCCCAAACTGATCCTGGCCTCAATTGTGGAAAGGGAAAGCGGCCCGGTTGACGAGCGCAAACTCGTGGCCGGAGTGCTCTACAACCGCCTACAAAAGCAAATGCCGCTCGAATCCTGCGCTACGGTCGATTACATCCTGGAAAAACAGGGTGTCCACCGCCGGGTCCTGACTTTACAGGACACCGAAATTCCCTCGCCCTACAATACCTATATAAATGACAAACTCCCTCCCGGACCGATCTGCAACCCATCGCTGTCCTCGATCGAAGCCGCACTGCATCCGGCCCAAACGGACTATCTCTTCTTCGTCGCCGACCGCAATGGCAGGAACGTCTTCTCTATAACCGGCGAGGAACATTTCCGCAAGATCGAAAAGTACCGCCGCAAGGATTGGTAATAACTGAGCCAAAAACACCAAACCCCGGCCTGGAACCGGGGTTTGAAGTGGCTGGGATGGAAGGATTTGAACCCTCACGTACGGATCCAGAGTCCGCTGTCCTACCATTAGACGACATCCCAAAAAAACTTGGCTGGGCAGGGAGGATTCGAACCCCCGGATGGCGGGACCAAAACCCGCTGCCTTACCGCTTGGCGACTGCCCAAATTGTGTATCTGGCGGAGAGGGAGGGATTCGAACCCTCGGTGGGCTTTTGACCCACACACGCTTAGCAGGCGTGCACCTTCAGCCAGCTCGGTCACCTCTCCCCAAAAGGGATTCACGCTATATTCTGGCGGAGGATGAGGGATTCGAACCCCCATGGGCAGAACCCGGCGGTTTTCAAGACCGCTGCCTTACCAATTAGGACTAATCCTCCACAAGTAAGTTTAATCCTTGAATTTGAAGGCCCTTATTTTGTCAATTACTTTCTTGAGCGGTCCCTCTCAACTTTTGCTTGACAGAACAGTGGTCTCCGCTGAACTTTCAAATTGCCTGCATTAGCCCTGCCCAAGCCGCCCACGCCTGAAGGGATGGCGCCGGTGAATATATTATATGGGATGAGTTATGAATTTCGATCTCAACGCTTGTCATATCCGTCCGGCCAAGCCCTCGGACCGGGATGATCTGATCCGCGTCTCGCGGGGGATCTGGGGTGGCACGGATTATCTGCCCCGGGTGATGGACCGCTGGATCTCTGAGCCTTGGTTTCTGGTCTGTGAATATCAGGGCAGGGTGATCGCCTGTCTCAAGCTATCGCTGTTTCCGGATCAGGTGCTGTGGTTCGAAGGCCT
>JAKQNV010000035.1 GCA_029565595.1 Candidatus Cloacimonadota bacterium | reverse complement strand
ATGGGAGTCCATCGTGACTACCACCGGGAAGTCTTCCACTCTAATGACCCACAGCGCTTCCGGAACGCCAAATTCCAGCTTGTATACGCCACGTACCTGTTTGACCGATTCCGCAATGAGCGAAGCAGCCCCGCCAATGGCGTGGAAATACACCGCCGGGATTTTGGCGCAGGCAGCCAATGTCTTGGCGCCCATGCCGCCTTTGCCAATGACGCCTTTCATATGGAAGTGTTCCATCACGGCACCTTGATATGCCTCCTCCCGGATGCTGGTGGTCGGCCCGGCAGCCACGAAGCGGTAGTTTTTATCCTGCAGCCCACTGACAACCGGACCGCAATGATAAATAACGCCGTCCCGCAGCAGCTGTTTTAATTCTTCATACACCTGAGCGTCTTCCGCGGAAACCGGGACGGTTTTGGCGATGAAACAATCCATGAACCATTTGTGCACCGCATCGCGTCCGGTAACAATGACACCGCTGAGAAGCACAGAATCGCCAATTTTCAGGCTGCGAATCGCTTCATCGGAGATGGGCACAGAGATGCGTTTGAATTTGTCGCTGCTCATACGTAGCTCACCTGATTCCCTTCAATAATCATGGTGCGGTGGCGGTAAGCCCAGCACATATAGGAGACTGTCACGAAGTACGAGGCTGGCAGGCGGTGTGAAGACCGGATTTTGGTGCCAAGCACCGTGGATTTTCCGCCAAAACCCATCGGACCGATTTCCAATGTGTTGGCTTCGGCGGTGATGCGCTGCTCCAAGGCCGCCAGCTCCGGCTCCGGGTTCTCTTCGTGCAAGCCAGCCAGCAAAGCTTCTTTGGATACCAGATAACCGCTGCCTCGGTCTCCGCCGATAGCGACACCCAGGAAACCTGGCGCGCAGCCCTGACCCTGCGCCTGGTAAACCGCGTCCAGGACAACTTTTCGCACGCCTTCCAGGTCGCGGTCCGCGCCGAGCTGAACATCCGGCAGGGAATACTGCCGGCCGACATTCTCGCAACCTCCGCCTTTCAGCATCAGGTCTACCGTCAGCGTCTCGCCATCGACTTCCTGAAAATGAATTGTTGGGAAATTGTCATCTCCAAGGTTGTTGCCAGTGTTTTTTCCATGCAGGGAATCCACCGCGTTGGGGCGCAGGTAGGAACGTTTGGTGGCCTCGGCAATCGCTGCCCGGATTTGGGCTTTGAGCGCGCCTGGTTCCCATCCCCGCCCGTATTTCACGAAGAAGAGCGGCGTGCCCGTATCCTGACAAATGGGAGTCATATTTCGGCGGCTCATTTCGACGTTCTCCAGAATGGAAACCATAGCCGCTTTGGCTGCTGAACCTTCGGCTTCAGCTTCCCGGGCTTCTATGAGTGCGTCCTGTACAGATTTTGGCAGGTCTGTGGAAGTCAGCCTTACCAATTCCACTAATTCATTGGTGATATCAGGCATGCTTCCGCCTTATCTGGCTTTGTTAACGATGCGCTCTTCGAGCTGCGCTTTGTACGTTTCCAGGTCGATGGGGATTCTTGCGACGCCAGTCTCCATTGCCGCTTTGGCGACCGCGGGGGCTTCGTACAGGCACACGCGCTTGTCCAGCGGCTTGGGAACGATGTAGTCCGGTCCAAATTCGAGATGGTCAAGGCCGT
>JAKQNV010000026.1 GCA_029565595.1 Candidatus Cloacimonadota bacterium | reverse complement strand
GATGGGAAACTGGTTCATATATTCCTCCGAAAAGTAGCCCAGCGAGAAGCCCTTCTCCCTGGCGTGTTTTTCCTTCAGCCAGGCATCTGAAACGGTGCGCAGCTCCGGCAAAACGTCGCCGATATCTTCGGGAGGGATGATACGGAAATCGCAGCCATCGGCTTCGACGGTGCGGATGGTCCGCCGCCGGCGTTTGTTGGCGTGGCTGTCCAGATCGAAGGCAGACAGATCGACCCGGGCGGATTCGCCGATCTTATACAGGGACAGACCCATGTCCAGATACAGTTCCAGATGCCTGGTCGTGACTTCGTAAAAAATCGCTTTGCCGCCGTGCCTGTCGCAGTGTTCGTAAAATTGCCAGGCCAGTTCGCGGATGTCCTCAAACTTGCCGACCGGATCCCCCATCACGATCCATTTTTTGCCACTCACGGCGTACATGATGAACGCGGTCCTCTGCTCGTTGATAAAGAAGCTTTTATCGCCCAACAGCGCCAGATTGGCCGTGACATGTTCCGCGTAGGGCAGGATGTCTTTGATGTCGCCAAGCCCGGCTGCTAGAACCGGTTGGGCGGTTTTGTGCCGAAAAAGCCGCGCCAGGCTGAAAATAAATATGACCACTCCGATCCCCACGGTCGCGCGTAAAAAACGGGAAGCGTCGCCGTGCAGGCTGAACTGCCACCACAACTCATTGGAATATTGCACATGCTTGAAGGAGAAGAAACCCAGCCAGACAGTGCTGGCGACCGCCGCGGCGATGGACAGGATCCAATTGAAGGAAAGGGGGCGGTCCAGGAGGCTGGCTTTACGGTAAAACTGGCGATAGCTAGGCAGCATGGCCAACACCATCAGTCCCAAAATGATGGCCTCCTCATAGTCAAAACCTTTGAGCAGCGAGACCAAAATGCCAACCGCCAGCAAACCGATGGTGATGAAAAACGATGACCTCAAGCGGCGCGACAATCCGCCAGCCAGAAATAGCAACATGATCCCGACGAGGCTGCCGAAGAAATGGGATACTTCGATCAAGGGCGTGGGTATGAAATCCTCTAATACAGCCATTCTCGCGCTCAGGGCGGGCGTCGCTCCCGAAAACAGCAGGACCATCCCGCCCAGGAAAGCCACGACGGCAAAGATATTGGGCGCCAAAGGCCCGACCAATCTGTCGTAGATCTTGAAAACGGCGAAGAGGTGTTTTTTTTGTTTGATGGCCTCTAAAAGCGCGAACAGCCCGGTCGCGATACCAAGGGGCACAAAATAGTAGATGATGCGAAAAGCGAGCAGCACTCCGACCGCCTGGTTGCCCGGCACGGAATTGCCCAGCAGGATCAACATCACCGATTCGAAAACACCCAAACCGCCCGGGACCTGGCTGGCCATACCCAGGATCTGTGCCATGAGGAAATAACTGACCAGACTCAGGTAATGGATGTCGTGCCCGGAGGGGAGCAGCACAAATAGCACGCTGGCCGCGCAGATCCAATCCAGGGAGGAAATGAGCAATTGGCGGAAACGCAGGTCGGGCGCGGGAATAGCGAGCGTCAGTTTGCGGATACGAAGCTCGTTTTTTTTCCAACTGACCGTGAAAAGATAGGCCAGCGTGAGCAGGATGAACAGCGCGCCGAGGATCCTTTGCGGCAACAGGGGAAAGTGGAACTCCGGCGGCAGCGGCAGGGGGCTGGCTGTGAACATCAGGCCGAACAGGAAAACGAAGCCCAGCCACAGCGAGAGGGAGCAAAAAGCCACGACCTTGGCGATCTCGAAAGCTCCCAGTTCCATCGCCGAATATAGCCTGTAACGTATCGCGCCGGTCACCAGCGGATGGCCCATATTGTTGCTGAAGGAATAGCTGATAAAGGACAGGAACCAGATCTTGCCGTGCCTGGTTTTGCGGCCGATGTAAGCCAGCGCCAGCCAGTCATAAAAGGTCATCAGGTAGTAGCTGGCCAGGGTTAAGGCGACCGCCAGCGCGACGCTCCTGAGCGGAATGCTCTGGAAATCCCGCAGGATCTCGTGGTAGTGGTAGGATTTGAGTTTGTTGTGGATGATGAAAAAGGCCAGGATCAAAGCTCCGACGCTGATGACGGAGCCGATGAGTTCAGAGACAGCCTTTTTTTTCATCATTTTTGTGATTCTCCCGCCACAAAGGAATAATCAGGCCGGACACCCTTAATTGCGGCAACTTGTCCGGGATCCATTCTAATCGGATTTCTTTACCTGTTATCGGCAATATTGTCAATTCTTTTCTTTGCGCTGCCATTCCGGTTTTTCCCAACCAGCCGTGATCCTGCCCTAGCTACGTGAAAATCCTGGTCTCAGCGGTCATGTTTCAAAAAAACTGAGCAGGAAAAAGGGCACACAGCGCCCAGGGAAGTTCCTCGAGACTATCT
>JAKQNV010000015.1 GCA_029565595.1 Candidatus Cloacimonadota bacterium | reverse complement strand
TTTTTGTAGTCTTCAATCTTCAGGCGGGCGTTGGCCAGCGAATTGATGATGCTGGCACGGCGCTCTTCGGGAGTGCCGGCAGGCAGCTCGCTATCCGCGCCGATGGTGCCCAGCAGTTCGCGGTCGATGGCGTCCAGGCTGCTCTGAATCTCGCTCAGCGTCGTCGACGAATCGTCATAGAGCTTTTGCAGTTCAGCCTTGCTTTTTACCAGGTCCTGGGTTTTATTGGAGGCGTTCATCCACAGCACGCCGAGAACGATGGCGGCAGCGGCGAGAACGACCGGTAAGATCCACGATGTTGCTTTCATGCTTGACTCCTTTGTGTCTGAAATTATCATGGTTCCTTATTTCTGCCATGGGAGATGCTGTCAAGCACAAAAGCGATAAAAGATGAAATATCAAGTATTGGCAGGCTGGGTCCGAGAGTCCTCCTCCGCGCGGGGTCAGGTGGAAAACGTCACTATCCGTGATGACAGGATCTGCCTCAACTTCAAAGGCGGCAAGGCTTTGCTGCTCTATGCCGGGCAGCGCGATGCCTATTGTTTCTGGACCGACGATCGCGGTTGTGGAGCATCGGACCAGTCAATCTGGCCCCAACTCCGCCACGCGCAATTGCTGGATATTCGGATCGCTGAGGATGACCGCGTGGTTTTCTTTCATTTCGAACTGACCGACATCTACCAGCAGACACGGAAACTGACGCTCATCGCGGAGTTTTCTCCGTCCAAGCCCAATCTCATCCTGGTCTCTGAGGATCAGGGGCTAACTGTCGTCGATGCCTTGCGTAAATATTCCTACGCAGACAACCCCCAGCGCCAGATCCTGCCCCACCTGCCCTACCAGGCTCCGCGGACTTCTTTCACAGCCGATAAATCAGAGCTGGGCTTACCGCTTGTTCTTGCCGACGCCAAACTGGAAGTGAACATCACTTGCGACAGCTGCAACTCCTATCTGCAAAACCACTATCAACTGATCATCCTGGCCTCGGAGCGGGAAGAGCGTTTGCGGTCCTCCCGCCAGCGCTGGGAACGCGAATTGCGTAAAACTAAGCAGAAACTGACCAAGCAGGAAACCGAACTGGCTGAGGCCGACCAGGCTGAGCGCTGGCAGATCTGCGCCGAGACCTTGAAGCACAATCTGCAAAACATCGCCAAAGGCCAAACCTCCCTATCCGCCACCAATTACTTCGATCCCGAATTGAAAGAGATCGAAATCCCCTTGCAGGCTGACAAATCACCCCAACAAAACCTGCAAGCCTACCTCAAGAAATACCACAAGGCCAAACGCGGCCTGGAAACCATCCGCCAGAACCTCGAAAAAACCAGGCAGGAAGTGAAGAACCTGGAAAATGTCCTGGACCGGCTGGACTCCGGGGAATTCGTGGAAATGCCCGGTCCGACGGGTCTTTCCGGACTCGGCCGCAAACTGGACATCCTGGACAAACTTCTCCGGCTGAGGATCAATGAGGATTTCGAGATAGTGGTCGGACGCAAGGCCAGGGAAAACGATTTCGTGACCACGCAGCTCGCCCAGCCGCACGATTGGTGGTTCCACACGCGGATCTACCGCGGCTCGCACATCCTGCTGCGCTGCTTCCGCAAGACGGATCCCAGCCCGGAACTACTAAATCTCTGTTGCAGCCTGGCCGCGTGGTACAGCAAGGCCCGCTTTTCGATAAATGTGCCGGTAGATTATACCCAAGTCCGTTACGTGCGTAAACCACGTAAGTCCGCGCCCGGCTTCGTGACCTACACCAGCCACCACACCGTTTTCGCCGAGCCCAAAGATCTGCGCACGGTACGCTCGGAACTCAAGCTGTGAAGGGACGCGTGCGCGACCGGGGCATCCTGGTCAAAACCAGTAACTACAGCGAAAGCAGCCTAGTGATGCGGGTTTACACCCAAGGGCATGGCATGATCGGGATCCTGGCCAAAGGCATTCGCAAAAAACAGGATGCGGTACTGCCGGCTCCCCTCTGCGAGTACGATTTTTGCCTCTACGAGCCGCAGGAAGGGGGACTGTATCTGCTGAGCGAATTCGCGCCTCTGGCGGAACTGGACTTTGCAGCTGATCCGGAAAAGTGGGCGGCGGCCGAATGCGCTCTGGAACTGTATTCCGCTCTCATCATCCCGGCTGAGGAGACCGCAGAATATTACCGGCTGTTGCAGACCTGGCTGGATTTCCTGACAACGCTCGCGGGAAGCGCGATCCTGGTCTGGTGGCGTTTTCTACTGCGGGTTTTTAAAATGCTGGGCGTCGCTCTCGATGTGGAAACCTGTTCCGAATGCCGGAAGTCCGGAAAGGCCGCGGCGGCTTGGGATCAAGGCAACTCCGGACTCCTCTGCGGAGATTGCCTGGCCGCGTCAGCCAACCCGAGCCGGTTTGAGTTGTTCAGTCCAGCCGCGTCAAGAATTCTGGGCCTGCTGCCGGAAATCGGAAATTACCTGGATTCGCTCAAGCCCTCAGGCCGGGCTGTCCGCGAACTGAACAGTTTTTTCGCCGCCTACTACCAAACGCATTTCAACCGCCTGCTCAAGCTGCGCAGTCTCGGGGTGTTGGAACAATTCTACTGCTGAAGGCTCAGTCGCCCTGGGGTAGGCAGCTTCCCCGCATGCCTCTTTTTAGAATGGCTCGAAGCTGTTGGCCTCCCAATAATGCCGCTCCGCCTGCTTTTGGATCTCCAGAAGTTCGTCATAGTGGCGCATCTCCCATTTTTCCAACAGCGCGAAGAATCCTTGCAAGGTCAGGTTGCCGGCCATTTGGGCCAGTTTTCCGTAGTGTTCGAAGGCGTCCTTTTCCAGGAGCAGCGCGGTGGAGATGGCCGAAAATAGATATTGGTCGGCCCCGATGCGTTTGACGAAATCCTCGGAGAAAATGGGATGCAGCTCCGGCAGGGCCAGTACTTCCAGCGCCTCTTCCGAGAGCGTTTTATCCTGCGCGATCTCCTGGTGGTACCGCAAAAGGTAATAGTAATGACGTAGCTCTTCTTCGCGGCGTCCGGCGAAAAATTCTTTGACCTCGGGGTCGTCGGAGTGCTCTGCGGCGTTGGCGTAAAGAGTGACACTGTCCATTTCGCCCTGCATCGCCTTCTTGATCTGAACCAGCAGTTCTTCTTTCTGTGCCATTGTTTCTTCCTTGGGAGGTATATTTTCTTCTGTTAACAGTATAACTGCCGGAGCCTGCCACGCATCGTTTTTTTTCTTGGCATCGGGAGAAGAGTATAAGGGCGGACATCTACAGAGACTGGGCATCTAAGTCCGCTGAGGATCCCATAGATGTTTCGAGATCTCTTCTCTCCCGATTTCCCTTGTCAAAAATATCAGCGCTGCCAAAATGGATTTTTAAAGTCGATGCAAGAGGAGTTTGCTTGAGTTCCCGGACCAAAGCCCTGTTTCTGATCCTGATTTTGCTTGGCGCCGTGGCCCTTCTGGGCGCCGCTTCGCTGGGTGAACGCACCGCCGCATCGTTGCGGGCCCGGGGCGTCGATCCCAGGCTGATCGTGCTTGTGATCTCCATGGTCCCGATCATCGAGTTGCGCGGCGCGATCCCCGTCGCCATGGCCGTTTTTGGCATGTCCTGGCAGGAAGCGGCGTTGATCTCCGTCGTCGGGAACATGCTGCCCATACCCCTGATCTTGCTTTTCCTGGACTGGTTTTTGAACCTGATCGGCAAATTCCGTTGGGGTCGCAGATTGACCGAATGGCTGTTCAAACGCACACGCAACAAGGGCAAATCGATCGAACGCTACGAAGAACTCGGTCTCGCCGTTTTTGTGGGCATTCCGCTGCCGGGAACGGGTGCCTGGACCGGAGCGCTGATCGCCAAAGTTTTTGGACTCAATTTTTGGAAATCGCTGTTCTGGATCTTCGTCGGAGTGCTTCTGGCCGCAACGGCCGTTACCGCGGTTACCTATCTGGGAACTTCACTGGCGGGATAGATCATGCCGCAGCCTGAATTCACGGTCTTTTGGCTGGTGGGCGAAAATTCCGGCGACCTGCATGCCAGCCTGGTGATGAAGAGCCTCAACGCCGGCATCCCCGGATTGCGCCACGTGGGCATTGGCGGGGCCAGGATGCAGGCCGAGGGCTTGCGTCCGCTATTTCCCTTCCAGCGTTTCAATGTGATGGGCTTCACCGAGGTCGTGGGCCAGCTGGGTTTCTTTCTGAAAGTCGAAAACAGCCTGAGGCGTTTCTTCGCCAGGGAAAAACCCGATCTCGCCATTCTCGTCGATTATCCGGGCCTTAACCTGCGCGTGGCCAATATCGCGGACAACCAGCGCATCCCGGTGCTGTATTTCATCTGCCCGCAATTTTGGGCCTGGAAACACGAACGGGTTTACAAACTCCGCGCCAGCGTGCGCCATGTGGCCTGCATTTTGCCCTTCGAAGAGGAATTGCTTTCCATCCACAACGTCAGCGCCACCTACGTCGGCCACCCCATCGCGGAGGAAGTGGCCTATGAACTGGATAGATCAGGGTTCGCCAGTTTTTACAATCTTGACGAAAGCAAACGGTGGCTGGGCTTTTTGCCCGGTAGCCGGGACAACGAGGTCCGGCGCATGCTGCCCGTTTTTCTGGAAGCCGCCGCCAGATTCGACCCCAATGTCTTTGAGATCCTCGTTTCCAAGGCCCAGACGGTCTCGCACCAGCTTTTCATGGAAATTGTGGAGTCCGCCGGCTTGAAAAACCTGCACGTCATAGACGGCTATCGCTACGAAATGATGAAATACTCGGAACTTCTGGTCAGCACCAGCGGAACCGCCACTTTGGAAGCCGCCTACATCGGAACCCCGCTCGTCATCGGTTACAAGGCCTCTCTGCTTTCCTACGCCATCGGACGCCGCCTGGTGCGCGTCAAACGCATCGGATTGCCCAACATCGTCCTCGACCGGGATCTGCTGCCTGAACTCATTCAAAACGACCTCAACCCCGAAAACATCCAGCGCCAAGCCCTGTCCTTTCTGGACGATCCTGCCAAAATGCGTTCCACGCGGGAGGAATTGGGCCGGCTGAAGGACATCCTCGGCGGCAAACAGACCAGCGCGGAAATGCTCAAATTGGTGCGCGAACTGCTCCAGATCAATGACTAAAACGACCCTTTTCCTGGAGCGGAAGCTGGCGGCGTTTTTTTTCCGGTTGCTGCGCAAGTCCCTCAGATTCACCGTAACGGGTCAGCCAGAGGACGGTTTCCCCTGCATTTACGCCTTTTGGCACCGCGACCTGCTGCTCATGACCATCCAGCGTATAAATTCCGGCGCCGCGGTTTTAGTCTCGCGTTCCCAGGACGGCGAATTGATCGCCGGTCCGATCGGCGAGTTGGGCTACAAACTTGTTCGTGGTTCCAGCTCGCGCGGCGGCTCTGAAGCCATCCGGGAAATGGTCCGCCTCGGCCGGGAAAACAGCTTGGCCGTCACACCCGACGGACCGAAAGGACCGCCCGGCACCATCCATCCGGGTATATTCCAGATCGCCTGGCTGGCTGGCATTCCCATCATCCCCACCGTCCCGGATTGCGACAAAACCTGGACATTCAGGACCTGGGACCGCCTCCGTCTTCCCAAACCCTTCGCTCGGATCAGGGTCGAATACAAGGCACCCATCAGCGTAGCCGGAAAAGACGGATTCGCACAGGCCGAGGAGCTATTACGTGAAGCTCTGGCCAAGCCAGTGGCAGCTACAAAGGAATAACGGGAAAAGAACTAAGCCAGCAGACACGATCAAGCCAAAGAAATCTGATCATACCTCCCATTGGCAGGAGGGCCTCGAAACCAGTCTATTTATTAATTCAGTTAGTGATTGAATCTCCTTACCCTACGCTCGCCTCCTCATGTGGCCATTTTGACCGTGTTTTACAATCATTTTCAACATTTCTCCGCCCTCAGATCCATCTGGTTCACTTCACGTAAGCTTCCCGTACACATCCCGTAGCTTGTACGGGAAGTCAAGCGGAAGTAAACTACAGGCTGATGATTGGGCAGAAAGGGCAGGGAATGCCGTAAACAAAGCCGGAGCCGATGTCCTCCAACTGATGGCGCATCCAGAGAAATCTGAAAGTTTCCGAGACTAAGCTGATAGAAAAAAAGGAGCCAGCCCCGCTTGCGCGAGGCTGGTTGTCGTTTGTGCTCTCGGAGTTAAAGGGATATTACGTCAGGACGGGGTGTCAGTGTCCGGAACCACCGTGTCCGCTACCGCCGGGAGGCGGGAGTGGCGGATTTTGGCCTCCATTGTCATTGCCGCCGCCGCTGCCACTGCCATGTCCCTGGCCACCGTGGCTGCCGTGGCCATCACCGCCGCCGGGAGGTGGAGGAGGCGGGTTTTGTCCGCCATGGCCGCCGCCGGGAGGAGGCGGAGGAGGAAGGATGTGGTTGTGGTGTCCGTTCCAATGATGCCGCGGACCGTCGAATAAATTTCCCCAGAAAAGCCAGGGGCTGGGCGGCCGGGGCGGTGGAACGACGTAACTGTAATTGTAGGAAGAGCCGTATTGACGTCTGAGGTCGAATCTAAACACGGTAGGATTGTCGATCGCGTCTTCCTGATACCATTGGTTATAAGGAACGAAGATCTGCCTGCGGAGGGTCTTGTAGCCGTCCCTGGTGATCAGAATGTCGAAGGTCCGGCCAGCGATCCCGTTGTTGTATTCCGCGTATTCGTCCTGGAATATGGGAAAGATCTGGCTGGGTGTCGTTCCCAAGCTTTGGTTGGTGCCATACAGGCTGATGGCCGCTCCCTTGGGAGAGGTGACTATCTTGAACGCCCCAAACATGCTTTGGGCGCTGAGAGTTCCGGCCAATAAGGCCAATCCGAGTAGAGCCGTTATCTTCAGTTTCATGTCATCCTCCTTGTGATGAATGAATGATTCTACAGATAATACCGCCGCCGGGGCGAATCCTGCACTTTAAATGAAACCGGCCGCCAGTCAGAGGATCAAACTCCTTGTCCGGCAACCGGTTAGATATTAATGGGGGTTACCCAGTTCAGAGATTCTCTATGTTCTTGAGCGGCTTGGCAGCTGTCACGGGGGAAACGCCTTCCAAAGTCAGATAGCCCAGCAGGGGGCTGCCCGTGGGTTGGTGCTGAGCGTCTTCGCGATAGAACTGGACTGGGATGCGGACCGGGACGCCGTCTGTTTCAGCGATGTGTTTGCCTTCCGCGTCGCGTGCGAAATGATCGTTGTAAAGCCAGGCCAGACCGATGGCGGCGCTGCCGTCTGCGGCATTCACGTTTTTGCGCGAAGAACCCAAAGCCAGCCGCATTTCCAGAGACAGATTGGGGGAATTGATGCTGGAGGTAACCGTTCCCAGACGCTCCCCGTCTTGATAAACTCCACGATGCGAAGCGATCCCTTCGGCGACGAACAGGGCCAGCGCTTTGCGGGGATGGACGGAAAGGACCGTTTCCAGCGCAGTTTTGCCGAGGAAATCCGGTTTGGCCATGTCCACAGCCGCTTCGTAGAGGGGCGCGTTAATCGGGGTGTGGCGCGGATCGTATTCGCTGCCCATCAACGGAAGTCCGAAAGGACCGGCGGAAATGCGGTTTTCATCCCTGCCGCCCAAGCCGACCAGCAAGCCGCCCAAATCCAGCGCCAGGCTGACGATCTGTTTGAAGTCTGCGTCGGCGTTGGCCACGGGAAGATACAGCTCCCAACCCCAACGGTTGGTGTATCCGGTGCGGCTGATGAGGTAGCGGGCTCCGCCACGTTCGAATTCGTTGAAGGTGAAGTAATTCATGTTCTTTTCCGGCTGCTGGCGGTTCTTGAGCACTGCTTCGCCGAAAATGGCCTTGATCAGTTTGTAGGAAAGCGGGCCCTGGATGTCCACCTTGACCAGAGAGGCGGAAATGTCCTCGGCAAAAACCTCTTCGCCGGGTTGCAGCTGGCCCATGATGCGGTCGATATCCGCGACGAGTTCTTCGCCGTCGACGTTGGCGGTGATGTCGTGGCCGGCGTTGATGACGGCGATGTATTCGTCCTCGGTGATGCGCATCAGGATCATGTCGTCCTGGACTCCGCCGCGGTCATTGAGCAGCAGGGTGTATTTGCAGGAACCGACCTTCATCTCGCTCATGCGGCCCGCCAAAGCGCGGTCCAGCAAGGTGGGGGCATCCTTGCCCCGGAAACGAAGTTGAGCCATGTGGTCGATGTTGTAAATAGCCAGGGTGTTGATGGCCGCGGCTTCATCCAATACAGAAGTGAGGTAATTGACGGCCATGTCGTATTGGCCGAAGTTGCTGCGCTTGACCGGCTCAAGCTTTATGCCCTTCTTTTGCGCCAGCAGGGGCAGGTACCAGTTTTCCTCCAGGTCATAGAGGAAGGTCCGGCGCGGCGCCGCGGGCAGGGGGAAACCTAAGTGGGACATATGTGACTCCTTGTGTATATGATAATCCTTTTTTTTGCTAGATGCCGTCCCGGTAAACGATCTTTCCGCCAACCACGGTCAAGAGCGAGCGGGCTGAAAGCCAGTAGTCCGGAGGCAAATTGGTGAAGTTTTCCAACACGATCAGGTCGGCCAGTTTTCCCGGTGTGAGCGATCCGGTCAGATGCTGCGAATCCGAGCCCGCCGCCGCGCCCAAAGTGTAGGCATAGAGGGCATCCCAGAGCGTGAGGCGCTGGAAGGGCAGCCAGGTTGGTTGATGGGGATCCAGGCTGGGTTTGCGTTCGGCCGCGCTGTAGATCCCAAGGAAGGGATTGATGCTCTCGATGGGAGCGTCGGAACCGAAGCCAAAGGGAATGTTCTGCTCCCTAAGGCTGCGGAAGCAATAGGCGTGGTCGCGGATCGGACGCCAATATTTTTCGATCAGGGGAACGTCGTTGGCCAGATGCACCGGCTGCAGTGAGCAGTAGGCACCGCTTTTTTTCAGGAGGGGGATGTCCTCCGGAACGATGGCCTGCACATGTTCGATCCGCTGCAGAAGAGGCTCCCGGCCGTTTTCCCGGCGCTGCCGGAGCAGAGCTGATACAACTGTATGTACGGCGCGGTCACCGATGGCGTGGACAACGCAGGATATACCAGCCTTTCCGGCTTTGGCAGCCAGGGCAAAAAGTTCCTCTTCGTCGTGGCGCAGGATGCCGCGGTTGCCTTTGGAACCTGGATAATCGTGGAAAGTGGCAGCTGTTTGGGAGCCCAGCGAACCGTCCGCGAAGATCTTGACTCCTCCTGTTTTAAACCATTCGTCGCCGGTGTAGGAAAACTGGCCTTCGGCTATCTTGGAGTCAAGTTCTGCAAGGGGAAAATGCCGGCAAATGCGCAGGGCTTTTTCCGCATGGACAAATGCGTCCAATAAATCCGCATCCGTTTGGTTTTCCATGCTGTTCAAAGCGGCCAGGCCATGGGAATGCAACATCGGCAGGCTGGCTTGGACAGCGTTTTTCAGCTGGTCTGACGAAGGTTGAGTGATAAATCTGGAGATGAGATCCGAAGCGCTTTCGCTGACGATGCCGGTGGGCGCGCTATCCTTGCCGCGCCAGATCTTGCCGTCCGGGGGATCTGCGCTGGCAGAATTGATCCCGGCCAGGCGCAGCGCGGCACCGTTGCACCAACGGCTATGGTAATCCTTGCTGAAGAGGGCGACGGGCGTCTCCGGAAAATACATGTCCAGAAAACCGGCAGTGAGCAGCTGGGGCTGGTTGAGGCTGTTTTTGTCCCATCCACAGCCCAGGATCCAATCCGGTAAAACCGGATGGGTCGCACGGAAGGCTTCGATCCTGGCGATTATGTCGTCGATGGTCACGCAGCCCGCCAGATCAATCGAAAAGCGTTTTTTGGCGTAATCCGTGAAATGGGTGTGGCAGTCTGTGAAAGCGGGTAGCAGGACACGGCCGCCCAGATCGATGATTTCAGCCTTGGAGCGGGCTTGGGCCTGGCAATCCTGCAAGGTCCCCAGCATGGCGATCTTCTCTCCGGTGACCAGCAGAGAGCCGTAAACGCTGGCCCCAGGAGCGTCCATGGTAAAAATCAGGGCATTAGTGAAAATGTAATTCATCGCAGATGATGTCCAAACCGGTCGCAAGTTTTGTATTGGGAACGGCGTAATTCAGGCGCAGCCAGCCGCGGGAGACTTTGCCAAAAGCTGAGCCGGGCACACAGACCACGCCTTTTTTTGCTAATCTGGCGCAGATATCGAGGTCATCGGCATCCACTTTTAACATCAGATAAGGTGTCGCTGGAGGAGCAAGAAGCCTCCCGCCAAAATGGCCAAGGCGCTCCAAAGCCTGGGCACGGCAAGTTTTCAATTGGTCCAGCACTTCCTCTGCCGCCGCCCCACCTAGGGGGGAAAGGGCATAAATCGCCAGCTGCTGCGAAAGCCAGTTGCTGCACGTGGAAACGTATTGGCGCGCTTTGACGACCGCAGCGCTGAGCGTTGGAGGGACAAGCGCCCAACCCAAGCGCCAGCCGCTCATGCAATGTGATTTGGAGACTCCGCCCAACAGGATCAGGTTTTCCAGATGACCGTGGAACGAGGGAAGCGGATCGCAAAAAAACAACTCGCGATATATCTCGTCCACGACCAGCGTGACTTCGTATTCCTCGCAGAGACAGGCCAGGCGCCGCGCATCCGCTTCGCTGAAAACGTGACCGGCCGGATTGGAGGGATGACTGAGGACCAAAACCTCGACGCCGCCTGCGATAAGGCGCTCCCATTCGTCCAAGTCCGCGGCCTGAAGGCTCTCCAGATAGGGCAGGCGAACTACTTTGGCTTCCAGCAGGGCACAGATCGCGGCATAGGCCGGGTAATCCGGATCGGGGATGGCCACAGCGTCGCCCGTATCCAATATCGATAACAACGAAACGAAGAGGGCTTCCTCAGCTCCGTTGCAGACGCAGATGTCCTCCGGATCAGATCCCGGATATAGTGCGGCGATGGCAGAGCGCAACTCGCTGAGCCCTGCGTTCGGAGTATAGACCGGCGTCGCTGTCTGCAGCAGGCGCAAAGCCTCTTCACGCAATATCTGCGGCAGCGGAAAACCCAATTCGCCCAAAGCCAGGTTGATGGCGCCAGGCGGAGCGGCCTGGGTCACTTTGCGGATCAGGGAAAGTTCGATGCCCCGCAGACGCTGGGCTTCACTGGGTAATGGCACGCAGATCCCGCTCCAGTTGGACGCTGACGTCGGTTTTGGCATCGCGGTACTTGATGATGATCGGGCAATAGACCTGAAAACCCTGATGTCGGGGTAAACTGCGGCTGCCCGGAACGACGACCGCCTTGGCGGGAACGGTGAAAGAGCCGCCCAGATCGCGCTGGAGGAACTCTCCGCGTGTCGCGTCGAAAATTGGTGTGGAGCCGGTGATGATGGTGCCTGAGGCGATCACAGCACCCTGTTGGACGATCACGCCCTCGTAAATGCCGGAATTGCCGCCCACGAAAACATCGTCCTCGATGACTACCGGACGCGAGCCGATGGGCTCCAAAACACCGCCCAGCATGGCTCCCGCCGAAAGATGGACGTTTTTGCCGACCTGGGCGCAGGAACCCACGAGGGCATGCGAATCCACCAGCGTACCGCTATCCACCCAGGCGCCGACGTTGATGAAAGAGGGCGGCATGACGGTAACGCCCGGTTCGAGATGGCAGCCGCCGCGTGCGGAAGTGCCTCCGGGAACGATCCGCAGTCCTTGATGCAGGGTAAAGGTCCGTTCCGGAAAGGTGTCCTTGTCGAAAAAACTCTTGTGCTCGCTCCAGGGCATTTCGATGACAGCGCCCATGCGAAAACCGGCCAGGATGCCCATCTTGACCCAGCTGTTTACTTTCCAACCACTGCCGTTGGGCTCGCAAGCGCGGATCTGACCGGATTCCAGGGCTTGGAGGAAGCGGTCGAACAGAGTGCGGTCGTCTCTGGTATAGCTTTGCGGTTTGGATTGGTAGAGAGTGGTTATTTCCTTTTCCATTAGAAATCCTTGTCTATCGCTTGTTTGAGGCGCTCCAACGCTTCTTTGAGAACAGAGCGCGGCACGGCGAAATTCAATCTCTGGAAGCCCGAGCCAGCGGTACCGAATTTCGGACCCGGATCCAGGGCCAGCCTGGGTCCGTTTACCAGCCAGGACATCAGCGCATCATCATCCAAACCCAGCGCGGAAAAGTCGATCCAGGCCAGATAGGTGCTGTCGGGTTTGCGCATTTTCAGTTGGGGCAGTACCCGCGCTAAAAAATCAGTCAGGAAGTCGCGGTTGGCTTGCAAATACTCCACTAAGTCAGAAAGCCATGCATCCGAATCTCGATAAGCAGCGATCATGGCCTCGATGCCGAAACTGTTGCCGATATGGAGATGCAGGTTTTGGATGATGCCCCCCAGAGATTGGCGTAGAACTGGATTTTTAACGATGACGGCGGCGCTGGCCAGGCCGGCGAGATTGAACGATTTGGCTGGCGACACGCAGGCTATTGTATTATCGGCGAAGTCCTCCAATGCGGCGATGGATATGGCTTTGGCGCCATCATACACGATATCGGCGTGGATCTCGTCGCTGACGATGGGCACTTGGTACCGGCGGCAAAGCCTGCCCAATTGGAGCAAATCCTCTTCCGGCCAGAGCTGGCCGATGGGATTATGTGGATTGCAGAAAATGAATAACTTGGACTGCCGCAGTTTGGCTTCGAAATCCTCAAAATCTATGCTGTAAGAGCCATCGTTGCCACGCAAGGGATTGGTAAGCAAGCGCCGTCCTTGAGTGTTTACGGCGTCAAAAAAGGGCTTATAAACGGGCGTCTGGATGAGCACGCCGTCGCCAGGTTGGGTGAAGAGCGTAACCGCGAGATTGACTGCTGGCATGACTCCGGGACTGGTTAGGATCCAGTCGGTGTGGATCTTGTATCCGTAGCGGCGCTGAACCCAGTTGGCCAATACCTCGTAAAATACCGGCAGGCGGAAGTTATAGCCGAAAACGCCGTGGTCCAGGCGCTTTTGCAGGGCTTCCCGGACGGCCGGAGCCACCTCGAAATCCATGTCCGCCACCCAGAGCGAAATTAAATCGTCCCTGCCATAGAGCAGTTTCAGGGCATCATAGCGAAAGCAACCGCTGCCCCGGCGGTCGATCACCCAGTCGAAGTCAGTTTTCATCGGCAGGCTGGTCCGACTTAGCTTTCAGGTCGCGTATGACGTGGACCATCTTGTCCAGTTCCTGGTTCATCACCACATGCGGCGCCAGGTCGGCTATGTTGAACATGATCTCCAGCATTCTGGGAAAGGAGGCCTGTGTTTTCAAGACTCTGGCTTTTCCGCTTCTATCGGTGAAACCCAAAAAAACGTAGTAGGTGAGGACCTTCCGCAATTCCAGGCTGGTGATCCTGTCATACTCGATCGGCACCGAAGGCCGGAGGATATAACGGAACCACAGGCATTCGGGAGTGAAGAGCACCTCGTTGAGCGAGGTCAGGTGCCGGAACAGCGAATCCAACGAAACAAAAAGCACCACCAGGGGCAGGATCCTGATCAGCCAGGAAGATACGGCGGTCAGTTTATAAAAGAGGACATACAGGCACAGGACCGTCACCACCAATTGCGCAATGACCGAAATCCAGCGCAGATAGGGATTCACGCGGTAACGCGCCGGCATGCGGTCGCGGACGGATTGGATGTTCAATTCTCGCGGCAAGTGTATTCCCTCCACATCCGGCTGACGCTTTCCAAAACTGCCTCGCCGGCCGGGACTGAATCGAAGATGTTGTGTTGGTCGTGCTCGCCGTGGAAGTCGCTGCCCGCGGTCATGTAGAGGCCGTTTTTGAGGCAGATGTTGATGTAATCGTTGACCTCGAACTGGTAATGATCGGGATGCCAGACTTCCAGGCCGTCGATGCCCATGGCAATGAACTCCTCAATGTAGGAGGCCTTTTCCAGTTTTCCCGGATGAGCGATCACGGCCCAGCCACCGGCGGCATGGATAACATCGAGTGCGTTGGGGACTGTCACTTCCGGTTTGGGAACATAAGCGGGTTTGTTATTGCCGATGTATTTGTCGAATGCTTCGTTCTTGGTGGCGCAGTAACCCCGTTTTACAAGGATCTGGGCAATGTGCGGGCGCACGATCAATTCCCTGCTGCCAGCCACTTTGACAACTTCGTCCAGGGTAATGTTTATCCCCAGTTCGGCTAGTTTGGCGATCATCTTGATAGCCCGCTCCCGTCGGCCGAGCAGGTACATTTCGGTCATTTCCACCAGAGACTGCGAGCTAAGGTCGCAACCCAGGGCGAGGATATGAACGTCGTTCCCCTCGTGTTGCGAGCTTATCTCCAAACCCGGCAGGATCCGCAGCGGAGAATAGTCTTTTGGCAGGTGGCCGTAAGCGTCGCCGGTGTCGTGATCAGTGATGGAGATAAGGTCCAGGCCGATCTCGCGGGAACGCTGCACCACTTCCGCCGGACTGAGGAAGCCGTCGGATATGTTGGTATGCAGATGGAGATTGATGCGCTTGATGCGGTTTATGTCTTTTACTATCATATTTTCTTTTCTATTGACGTAATTCTGACCTCTGTTAAATCGTCAATGATTTTTTTGCGGCCCTGTTTTAGCCGCTTTCCGCTTTGTTGAGTATATAATCCAAGGAGTCAACGATGCAATACGACCCCCTTAAAGACCGCGCGGCCAACCTGATCAGGCTCTTCCCCACAGCCAGGGTGGCGTTTTACCGTCTGCTGGATCTGATCCTGCTGCGCCAGCGATATGTGAAACGCTGTATGCTGCGCCATGCCCCTGATAGGAAAGAGTGGCTCTATTACGACGCAGGGGCCGGATTTTGCCAATACTCCTGGTTCGTACTGAAGCGCTTTTCTCAAGCACGGGTTTTGGCCACCGATCTGAAAAGGGAATATCTGGAGGATTTCGCCGATTACGCCGCAGAGACTTTCCCCGGGCGTTTTTACTGGCAGGAGGCGGATCTGCAGGTTTTTACCCCCCAAAACAAGTATCACGTGATCTCAGCTGTGGATATCCTGGAACACATTCCCGACGACTACGCAGTTTTGCGGAATTTTTATCATTGCCTGGCTGAGGGCGGGGTTCTGATCATTTCCACTCCTTCCGATACGGATCCGGCAGCAAAATTCACTGCCGAGCATGTCCGGCCCGGATATGCCAAAGCCGCCCTGGAAAGCAAACTCCGCAAGACTGGATTCACAATCCTGGAAAGCCTATACAGTTACGGAAAATACGGCAGCCTGGCCTGGCGGATGTTGTTGAGATTTCCGCTCTCGGTATTAGGCAAATCAAAGACAGCCGTTGTATTTCTGCCATTCTATTTTATTCTGATCTACCCAATAGCTGCGGTTCTCATGCGTCTGGATATGGCTAAATCCAATAAACAAGGCACCGGGATCATTATTGTGGCGCAAAAAGAGAAACAGGCGCGCTGATCAAAGCACTCAAAAATCTATAAAACACCTTATTTCAGGCATGATTATAATAATGTCCGACTCCAGCGCACGCAGTGCTTGACAAGCAGGCCCCTCTGGAAAAACTGACCATCAACGCAGCTATAATAATCCACAAAAGCGTTTCAGATGCGAAAGTGGCGGAACTGGCAGACGCGCTGGACTTAGGATCCAGTAGGTTTATCCTGTAGGGGTTCAAATCCCCTCTTTCGCACCATTTGATTAGGAGTAAAATTGCAAGTTGACATCAAAGATATCAACGGTGTGACCAGAGAGATCGGCGTCGTCGTAGAACCCGAAAGGGTTGACGCCGCCTATCAGAAATATCTGGGCAAGGCCGCCAAAGAACTCGAAGTTCCCGGTTTCCGCAAGGGCAAGGCGCCCCTGGGCATGGTCCAGAAACTGCACAGCGATAGAATCCGCGATTATTTCGAGAAGAACTTCGTCGACGATATATTCAACGATGTCGCCCGCGAACACGACATCCATTTCCTGTTGTATCCGGAAGTAAAGGAATTGAACTGGAATCCCGGCGAAGAAATGACCCTGAAATTTGAGATCGAGCACGAGCCGCAGGTTGAGATCGCCCAGGTCTCGGGCCTGGAAGTCCCCTACAGGCCTCTCCAATTAGAGCAGGAAACGCTCAAATTCATACTGGAACTGACCAGGGAGCACGCCACCGTGGTCGATGTCGAAACAGCGGCTGACGGCGACCAATTGAGTTTGGAACTGAATTTCGCAATCGGTAACAAACAGCATACCGAAACCGTCAACATGTATGCCGGCGATGAATACCCCCAGCGTTCCCTGACCGCACTGACCGGAAAATCCGTCGGGGACAAACTGGAGGCCGAACTCACCGGCCGGCAACTCAAACTGCTCTGCAGCGACGCCCAACTCAAACTGAGCGACGACGAGTCCTATTCCTGCCAGCTCGAGGTCAATCAGATCGGCCGCTACAGCGTTCCCGCCCTGGACGATGAATTTGCCAAAGACATGGACTTCGCGGACCTGGAAGAAATGAAGGCCAAAGTCGCTGACGACCTGCGCCTGAAAGTCGAGCATCGCAACTATGAAGGTGAGAATTCGGCAATCATCTTCAAGCTCTTCTCGGACAACAAGTTTTCGTTACCACCACGCACTATGCGCTATATCCTGGACGAGCAGACACAGGACCTGAATCCCAAACACCGGGAGCTCCTCTCCAATTATTATCTGCAGAATATAATCCAGGAAATGACGACCCTCTACATCCTGAAAGCCCTGAAAAAACAAATGGAGCCGGAACTCAGCGACGAAATGTTCGAACAGTATATCGAGCATCTGGCGATCCTGGAGGACATGACACCCGCTGCTTTTAAGGATTCATATCCATCCAGGGTCACTGGGGACGAGGTCCGCGAATCCGCACTCAACTATAATATCCTGAGAAAAATAGCCTCTGACAGCACTTTCGTCGAACCCCCGGCGGAACCTGAACTAGAAGCCGAAACTGAAACAGAAAGCCAGGAGGAAAAGGCATGAACTACATACCCATGGTCATCGAGCAGATAGGCCGCACCGAGCGCGCCTACGACATTTATTCCCGGTTGCTTAAAGACCGGATCGTCTTTGTGGGCGGTGTGATTGAGGACAACCTCGCCAATTCGATCCTGGCGCAACTGCTGCATCTGGAAGGCGAAGATCCCGAACGCGACATTTACATGTACATAAACAGCCCCGGCGGAGTGATCTCATCCGGTTTGGCGATCTACGACACCATGCAATACATCAAACCCAATGTCAGCACCATCTGCATCGGCCAGGCTGCCAGCATGGCTGCATTGCTGCTCGCTGCGGGCCATCCGGGCAAACGCACCGCCCTGCCAAACAGCCGCATCATGATCCATCAGCCTTTGGGCGGCGTGCAAGGCCAGGCCAGCGACATCGAGATACAGGCCAAGGAAATCCTCTACATGCGCGAGAGGATGAATGAAATCCTGCACAAACACACCGGGCAGGACCTGAAAAAACTGATCGAAGACACCGACCGCAATTACTATATGGATGCCGATGAGGCCAAAAAATACGGCATCATAGACGATGTGATCATCAACCGGAAATAACTTGACGGGATTCCGGCTTAAACTTTTTATTACATAATATGCTAAGTACCTTATATTCAGACTTGGGAGGATTTCTTGGATAAGTACAAAAACCTGAGTTGTTCATTCTGCGGTCGCAACGAGGTCGAAGTGAAGACCCTCATCCGCGGGATAGCCGGCAACATCTGCGACGAATGCATCGCCATGTGCCACAACATCATCATAACCAGTACGCCCGTTGAGAATGAAGAACTGATGGATCTGCCGCGTCCCAGTGTGATCAAATCGTACCTGGACCAGTATGTGATAGGGCAGGATATGGCCAAAATGATCATCTCGGTGGCGGTCTACAACCACTACAAACGCATTTTCCGGCAAAACAAGGAAGATATCACCGACCTGGAAAAAAGCAATATCCTGATGATCGGCCCCACGGGCAGCGGCAAAACCCTCATCGCGCAAACCCTGGCGACCTTCCTCAAGGTGCCGTTCGCGATCTCGGACGCCACGACTCTCACGGAAGCCGGCTACGTCGGCGAGGATGTGGAAAACATCCTGGTCCGGCTGCTTCAGGCCGCGGATTACGACGTAGCCAAGGCGGAGCGCGGCATCGTCTACATCGACGAGATCGACAAGATCAGCCGCAAATCCGAAACCCCGTCCATCACGCGCGACGTCTCGGGCGAAGGCGTCCAGCAAGCCCTGCTGAAGATCCTTGAAGGGACCAAGGTAAATGTGCCGCCCAAAGGCGGGCGCAAGCATCCCCAGCAGGATTTCATCGAGATGGACACCAAAAACATCCTCTTTATCGCCTGAGGGGCTTTCTTCGGGCTTGAAAAGATCATCCAGGAACGCATGGATAAAAAGGCCATCGGCTTTGACGTCAAGCTCGGCCGTGTCACCGAAGA
>JAKQNV010000012.1 GCA_029565595.1 Candidatus Cloacimonadota bacterium | reverse complement strand
TTTGATTTCGAATACGCGCGAGAGTTCCGTGCCGGCGCTGATCATGCTGGCTTCCGCTTGGATGACAGCCTCATTCGGCTGCAGGTTGCTGGTGTCGAGTTCTTCTTCAATGACTTCCGCTCGACCTTTGGCGGGGATGATGATGGTTTTCGCGAGCATTTTAAGCCTCCCCGAACACCCGCCGCAAGTGTCCGTTGCAGCGTTCCAATTCCGCGCGCGCCTGCTCCGGCGGCAGCCCGGTTTTGAGGATGACCGCTGCCAGCTTCACCCTTCCGCCAGCCGCCTCCAATGCCTGAACGAGGCGCTCTCTTTCCAATGTAGGAAAGATTTCCTGCAGGATGTTCAGGCAGCGTGCCTGCAATTTTTCGTTGGTGGCTTTGACATCCACCATCAGGTTGCTGTAAGTTTTTCCCTGCTGGATCATCGTTGCCGTCGAGAGCAAGTTGAGCACCATTTTTTGGGCAGTGCCGGCTTTCAGGCGGGTGGAACCCGAAAGTGCTTCGGGACCGGTATCGACCTCGATCGCGATCTCCGCGTGCCTGCCGATCTCGCTGTGTTTGTTGTTCGCGACGCTGATCGTCCCCGCGCCAACGCTCCTGGCGTAGTCCAGGGCGCCGATCACGTAGGGCGTGCGTCCGCTGGCGGCAATACCGCAGACAACGTCATTCTGGTAGAGCCCCAGATACTTGAGCTGCCCAACGGCCGCCAGGGGATCATCCTCAACGTGCTCCACCGCGCTGCGAAGGGCATTATCACCGCCGGCGATCAGCCCGACCACTCCCTCAGGCGGCATCGAAAAAGTTGGCGGGATCTCCGAAGCGTCCATCACGCCCAGCCTGCCGCTGGTGCCCGCGCCGATGTAGATCAGGCGCCCGCCCCTCCGCATCCGTTCGGTGATGAGCTCTACGGCTGCGGCGATCTGCCCTGCCTGCTCATCTACCGCGTCCGCCACCAGGCGGTTCTGATCGTTCAACATGCGCACCATGTCCAGGGTGGGTAGCAAATCGATATTCAAAGTCGCGGGGTTGCGCTGTTCTGTCCTTAGTTTTTTTATCTCAGAAGCCTGAACTGCCATGATCTCCTCTACAAATCAAACAAACGGTTGATCGCCAGGGCGACGCCGTCCTCGTGGAAGCTCGCGGTCACATAATCCGCTTCCGCTTTTACCTCATCGAAGGCATTGCCCATCGCCACGGCAAAGCCCGCGGCGCGCATTACCGGTAAGTCGTTGCCGCTGTCGCCGAAGGCGATCACATTCGCGGGGTCAATCCCGAAGTGCTGACAGACGATCTTCAAGCCTGAGGCTTTTGTCACGCCGGCTCTGGTGACTTCAACGGTCTGGTAATCGGTAATAGCAGCTTCAAAACCGAAGACCTCCCGCACCATGCGGCAGACCGCGGGCACATCTCCACCATCGGCGATCCTGAATCCGAATTTCGCTACGGGTTTCATCGTCTCTTCCACATGTTCAAGATCATCGAGAACGGTGTACACCCGCCTGTATTCCCGCGCGGATTTTTCCCGTTCTACTGCGTTGGGCTGCAAATTGAGCAGACGCTCGAAGTCTTCCCTCATCAGGTAACCGGAACCATCTTTGAAGGCGATGTGGAAGGAATTGGTGATCGAGGGCAGCCAGCGCAGGAATCTCAAAGCGGTGTCCACCTCAAACCCGTCAAAATGGTACAGTTCCTGCGTGCGGATGTTGCCGACCATCGAGCCATTGGAGCCGATCGCGACCTCAAAGCTGGGAATGTCCAGAACCGCGGGGGGCAGCTTGAACAGGTGTCTGCCAGTAGCCACAACGGTCCGCACACCACTTTCTGCCAGCCGTATGATTGCCGCTTTGGTAGGTTCCGTTATAAAATTTTTCTCCAGGATCGTCCCGTCCAGGTCGAAAATGGCTAATTTAATTTTTTCTTTGTAAAATTCTCTTATCAATGTTATTCCTTG
>JAKQNV010000151.1 GCA_029565595.1 Candidatus Cloacimonadota bacterium | reverse complement strand
TGTTGAGGTCGATGCCGGCGATTCCAGTGGCGATCAGTTCGGAAGGGTCGCGGCGGCGGACTGGATTGACGGAGGGACCGCCGATCTCCACTTCTTCGCCTTCGATCTCGGGGCCGTTGTCGATGGGATCGCCATAGGCATTGAAAAACCTTCCGGCCAGTTGGTCGCTGACCTTGAGCGTGGGCGGGCGTCCGAAGAACACGACTTCGGCGTCGGTCCCGATCCCTTCGGTTCCGGAGAAGATCTGCAAGGTGACGCTGTCGCCGATGATCTTGACGACCTGCGCGAGCCTGCCGCCGACGGAGGCCAGTTCTTCATAGCCGACTCCCGTCGCGGTGACGGTGCAGGTGGCTTTGGTGATCTGGTTGAGTTTGGTATAGACTTTCTGGAACGCGGTGCCGGCCATTATTTGACCCTCCTTTCTTCCAATATGGCGCCCAACTGGGCTTCGTATTCCTTAAATGTATCGTTGAGAAAGGGTTGGTAGTTCATCTGCTTGAAGACGTTGATCAGCCTGGAGTAATAAGGCTGCAGTTCCTCATAGCCCTCGAAGGTCAGATCCGTGCGGCAGACCTTGAGGACAAGTTGCAGCATGTAAGCCTGGCGCTTCATCGGAGTGGATTTGTCCACCTTGTCGAAGCCATCCTGGACGAGGATCACACGGTCCAAAAGTTCGCTTTTCCAGTAGCGGGAATGGTAATCCAGCGGGACTCCGTCGTCGCCGAGGATGTTGATCTGGTCCTTGGCTTCCTTGCCGCGCAGGAGGATGTCTTTGGAATCGAGGACATCCTTGACCCAGCCTGTAGCGATGTTTTTGTCCAAATACTCGCAGACCTCGTCGTATTCGAGATATTTGGAGTAGGAATCGATGGGGTCGACGGCCGGGTAGCGCTTGCTGTCCGCGCGTTCCTGGGAGAGCGAGTAGAAGCAGCGGGCGGCCTTTTTAGTGGACTCCGTAACCGGCTCCTTGAGGTTGCCGCCAGCTGGCGAAACAGCGCCGATAAAGGTGATCGAGCCCGGTGTGCCGTTATTCAGGTAAACGTAACCGGCCCGCGAATAGAAGTTCGAAATGATGGCGGGAAGGTCCATCGGGAAAGCGTCCGGGCCGGGAAGTTCTTCCATGCGGTTGCTCATTTCCCTCAAGGCTTGGGCCCAGCGGGAGGTGGAGTCAGCCAGCAGCAAGACTTTCAGGCCCATCGAGCGGTAATATTCGGCGATGGACATCGCGGTGTAAACGGAGGCCTCGCGCGCCGCCACGGGCATGTTCGAGGTGTTGCAGATGATGATCGTGCGCTCCATCAGTTTGCGTCCGGTGCGCGGATCGTCCAGTTCCGGGAATTCGGTGAAGAGTTCCACGACCTCGTTGGCGCGTTCGCCGCAGGCCGCCACGATGATAAGGTCCGCCTCGGCGTTTTGGGAAATGCTGTGCTGGAGAACGGTCTTGCCGGTTCCGAAAGGTCCCGGGGTGAAGCCCGTGCCGCCTTCGGCGATGGGATTAAGGGTGTCGATCGTACGGACGCCCGTCTCCATCATCTTGAAGGGACGCGGCTTGGACGCGTAAGCGCGGATGGGAAGTTTCACCGGCCAGTATTGGATCATGTTCAGCGGGATCTCGTTTCCGTCCTCATCCACGATGGTCGCGATGGTTTCCGTGATCTTGTAGTCGCCTTCCGGGGCGACGCTCTTGAGGCTGTATCTGCCGTCCAGTTTGAAAGGCACCATGATCTTGTGGTTGATCCAGTTTTCCATGACGGAGCCCAGCCAATCGCCAGCCTGAACGCTGTCGCCAGCCTTGGCCAAGGGCGAAAAGTGCCAGACGCTTCCTTCATCGAGCGGATCGGTGTATTCGCCGCGCGTGAGGAAGAGGCCCTGCATCTTGTTGAGGTCGTCCTGCAGGCCGTCGTAGTTCTTGGAGAGCATTCCCGGCCCGAGTTTCACTTCCAGCAGGCGGTCGGCAAATTCCACCGGGCTGCCGGGTGCGAGGCCACGCGTGCTTTCGAAGACCTGGGTGTAGGCGATGTTACCGCTCACCTTGATCACTTCGGCCATCAGTTTGACCCCGTGCAGGTCGATGTAGCAGATCTCGTTCTGTGAGACCGGCCCGTCCACCTCGACCTGTACCAGGTTGCTGATAATTCCTTTCACAATGCCTTTGGTCATATGATCTACCTTCTATTTCTTGCTTATAGATTTTACATTAAATTGTTCGGGGAAGGAAAAACTGCTGCCCAGCGCATCCATCGTGTCCTGGAAGATCTCGGTTCCCAGCGTGGGATCGAGGCCCACCCAACGGTCGAGGATACGCAGTTGCGCGTAATAGCCAAGAACGCGATCCACATTGAAGAAGTTGAAAAAGTTGTAACTGTCGATCCATTTCCAGCGTAGGATGTCGTAGCCGCGTTCGCGGTAGAGGATATTGTTTTGTTCCCAGATCCGCAGAACGCTTTCGAAAAGTTCGCTGTCCTTGCCGAGGTTGAAGTCCGCCGCGTGGCTGCTTGCGAGTTTTTCCGCCACTTCGCCTTTCCCGACAAGGTATTTGGCGAAGGGTATGCCATGTTGGCGGCCGTTGATCGCGGTGAGGATGTTTTGCAGGTCGCGGTTATAGGCGAACCAGCGGCTGAGGAAGCCGTCCTGGTGGTCCTCGCAATAGGCGTAAACAGCCTCGAGGAGTTTGTGCTGGGTATCCAGGAAGGGAGGTATTTCCTCGGCGATAAAAATCTCCAGAATCGCCTTGTGCCAGAACTCCGGATAGGCCCCAAAGTCTTTGCTCATGGGGCTCGCGGGGTCGGCTGCCCGGGCTTTCGCCTCGTTGGCGTAACGCTGCCAGAAGACCCGCGAACATTCTCCGATGGGCCTACGCTCGTTTTCGTTCTTGTAAATGAGGCGCAGCAGGTCGTCGGCGTCCTGGGGCAGGCCGAGCAGCAGCAGCAGCTGGAAATCGCGGGCGGTGAGTTGGTTTTTGGCTTCCGTCATAAAGTCCGCGACGCTGATTCCCAGCTTGGAATCGTCGATGCTCAGGGCCGGCAAGCCCGCCACGAAGTAGTAATACTGGTTCAGCATGCGGGATTTATTGCTGGAAGAGGATCTTGTTGGTGCGCGGGCGTAGATAGGATTTGAAGAGGTTGCCAAAGTCCTCGTCGGTGAAACTTAGTTTGTAACTGCCGTCGGCGGGGGAGATGGCGAAACCGGTCTTCATCTGCGGGGAGAATTCCACCTGCAAACCTTTGGCCAGCGAGCCTTGCAGGGTTTTTAAAAAGTGATCCTCGAGTTTGCCTTCGAGGTCCTTGGCGAGTGTGATCTTGCCGCCGGATTCTTTCCAGGCCGAAATTATCTGGGGTATGAGCGTCTTCAGGAAGGCGGGGTCGGTCGTGGCGGCCTTGAGGTCGGGGTCGAAAGCCTTGTCCAGAAAGACGTCGGTGAGTTTTTGTTTGACGGCGCTCAAAGTTTGCTGGGCAGCCATCTTGAGGTCGGAATCGGTGTTCTTGGCCAGTTCCGCGGCCTGTTTTTTTGCGTCGGCAGTTATCTTTTCCGCCTCATTCTGGGCCTGCTGGATCAGCGTGGCGGCCTCGGCACGGGCTTTTTCCAAAAGTGCATCGGCTTCGGTTTTGGCTTTGTTCACGCCCTCTTCATAGACTCTGGTCAATAGTTCCTGCAACTGGTCGGTCATATCTTGCTCCATTGTCTGGTTCGCTTTTTTGCAAAAATTTTGAGCCGTCCGTTTGTGTCAACTGCTATTTGCTGTCCCAACTCAGGTGGCGTGATAGTGTGAAGAGCGGTAGCTTATAACACAGACGGAGACGCATGCCATACCTGGATATCGTCTCCCTCGTTCCTGGATCTTTCTCCATCGTAACACTCACCGAATACATCGCGAAGAAACTTGGGCTTGTATTGGATGAGTATATCGGGCCTACAGGCGACTGGACAAAGAGGGAATCAATTCTATTCTGAAGCAGGGAATCGGGATCTGAGGAGTAACATATGCAGATGCTGGCCGGACAACTTTCCAATAACCGGCTGGGGCTTGACAGCTTTTGGAATCGCACGGAGGATGGTTTCAGAAAGCACAAGTTCAGAGGAGACAACAATGAAGACTGGCTCGTTTTTCATCGCCGCACTGGCACTGCTCCTGCTCGCGGGCTGCGCCACGACCTCCGTCAACATGTGGGTCCAACGCCCCGCTGAGATCAACCTGCACGACTTTCCCCAGATCGCCGTGGGCGACATCCAAACCACTTTTCACCCTAGAAGCCACGCCTACGACATCCGCGAGGCCTTCACCGCCAAACTACTTAAATCCGACTACTTCGACGCTGTCCTCGACCGCGACTACCTCGAATCCATCCTCCTGGAACACTATGTCGCCTGGTCCGGCGAAGTGGACGATTCCGCCGCCTGGCAACTGGGAGAACTGCTCGGCGCCTCGGCTCTGGTCCATGGACGAATCACGAAGGATGAATACCGCGAAGACCTTTCGCACAAAGAATCCACCCGCAAAGACAAACAGGGAAATCCCTACCAGGTGACGGAGTACACGCGCAAAGGGGAATACTGGCTGAAAGTGAACGTCCGCGTAATCGACACCCGAACCTCCGAGATCCTGGGCTTGAAAGAACTCAGCGCCTATCACAATTCAAGCGACAGCGCCGAAAACAAGGAACCCGGGCCCATCGACGTCGAACACCTCTACCAACTCTGCCTGGGCGACATTACGACGCAGTTCATCCGCCTCGTAGCGCCCTGGCGGCAGGCCGTTCAATCTGACTATGAACGTGATAAGAAGTACCTGCCGGAACTCGACCTTGCCCGCAAACACATCATCAACGGGCGCACCGGGACTGCGCTATCACTTCTGGAACAAGCTACCGGTAAAGAGGATGTTCCCGCCAAATCCCGCGCCAGAGCCTACTACGACCTCGGACTCCTGCAAACCTACCTCGGGGACTTCGACAACGCCCTGGCCAACCTCCGCGCTGCACACCAACTTGTTCCCCAAAGCAAACGCTACAAACAAGCCATCCAGATCTGTCTGGACGAACAGTACCGCGCCAGACTGCTGGAAGAACAACTGAGGTAGGCTGAAAAAGAGAACGCAGATTTTCAGGGAAAAGGGGAAAAAGACTAGTATTTTAGGGGCGATCAAGATAGATTGGCTTCAGTCCTTAGCTCATTAATAAAACCTCCAAATCCTCTTTTTCCTTTTATCTGCGTTCTCTTTACCTGAATAGGTGTTTTTTGGCTAAGGCATTGGCTGGCATGTAGTTGGAGTAGTGGGGACTGTTCGCACTGCCTTTCAGATAAGCCTCATTCGCTGATTAGATAACATCTATATATCTGTCCCGCAAGGAGATATGCGATATATTCTCGATTGGAACGTTTGCTGCTGACAGATATTCAACCAAAGGATACTGGTAATGCTGATTCGCCGGGAGAAAAAATTTAGATAGACAGATAAATGTCTGGATATAAAGATGGATGGAACGAAAATCAAAGCGCAAAGGAAGACGAAAATGCTTGCTACTAAAGCGCTCGACACGGTAGAAGATTCCGTCCGCCTGGCTGGGAACGCAGCTTTGCTGGCGGCTCCCCGCCCTCCACTGCTCAGAAGCATGTTAGGCGCGGCTCGGAGGGCACTGTATGGCTATGACTGAGAAAAAAAACCTCAAAAAAGAAAACTCCCTCCCCCAAGAACCAAATACGGAGGATTTCGACCGGCTCTATGACCTGGCGCTAAAACACTTCGCTGCCGATCCAGTCAAAGCCTTGGACTACACTCAAAAAGCCCATGAAATAGCCCGCAAAATGGACACTCTTCCGCAACTCGGCATGGCGTGGTATCTTATGGGAGCGCTGAACGTCCGGCTGGGCCAGGCGCAAAAAGCGATCCCCTATCTAAAAAAAGCGATCGGAGCCATGGCCGAACTGGGCGACTCCCTCAAGCAAGCCCGGGCGCGGGGCAACCTCGCCTCCGCCTATTCAGTGATGAGCCAGTCCGACCAGGCGCTCCGCCAATACAAGCTGCTGATCGCCGATTTTGCCAAGCTGGGCGACCACTCCAGCGTCGCCAAGACATATTACAACATCGGCAGCATGAACCTCAAACGGAACGAATTTGCTGAGGCTATCCAAAACCTTAATCAAGCCCTGACGCTATATAAAAGGCATCCCGACCCGGAGATGGAGATCGAGTCGTGGTGCTTGGTGGGATACGTCTATTACCGCCTGTTGGACTACGAAAAATACATCCAATGCCTGCAGAAGGCCCGGCAGATCGCCGAAACCACCAAGGACCAGATATCCCTGGCGAACATGCATTCCCACCTCGGCGCCGCCTACGTCATCCTCAAACAGAACGACAAGGCGGAAGAACATTACGGCACTTCGCTGAAACTCGCGCGGAAGATGAAGATTTCCCACTTGGTAGCCCTCTGCCTGAGCAACCTCGCCGACATCAAGAGCAGCCAGGACAAATTCGACATCGCGCTCAAATACGCGCAGGAAGCCCTCGAACTCGACCAGAAAACTGACAATACGAACTACCTGGCGCAGGATTACTATGTCCTGGGCTCCATCCAGCATCGTATAGAGAACTTCGGGGAGGCCGAACGCTGTCTGGACAAATGCCTCAAGATTTCCCGCAAGAACGATCTGGAGGAGGTTTACGTCTGCGCCGTTAAACTGCTGGTCCGCAATTACACCTTCCAAAAGCGTTTTGCCAAGGCCGAAAAACTACTGGCTCCGCTTCTGGAGACCGTGGGCGCGGAGCCGGTCAACGAACTTCAACTGGATGTACTGGAAGTCGCGGCGTTCCTCTATTCCTCGATGGGGGATTTCGAGCGCTCAAACCGTTATCTGACGCAGTATCACGACATCACGCAGGAATACATCACCCAGGAAAGTCAGCGGCGCGCGCAGTATATGCAGATCTCCTTCGAGACCGCGCAAAAAGAGAAGGAAAAACGCCTTCTGGCGAGGCAGAACCGGCTTCTGGAAAAGCGCGTCAAAGAAGAGGTCGCCAAGCACCGCGAGAAAGACAGACTGCTGGCCGAACAGGAAAACATGGCGCTCTTGGGCCGCGTCACGGCGGGCATCGCGCACGAATTGAACAATCCGCTGGCCGCCATCAAGCAGGCGGTGGAAATCACGCTGCAATCTCTTGAAAATGGCCGCAAGGGCACGCTCTACCTCGCCGAAAAGCAGACCGACATCTATAACATGCTCAACCGTATCAACCGCCTCGTGGAGATAGTTAAAGTCATTTCCCACAGCCCGGACCGCTTTACCAACCGGCCTTTCCAGGTCAACGACATCATCGCGGAATTCACCGATCTCTTTGCCGATCGCGTTCTGGAAAAAGACACCGTCCTCATCACCCGGCTGGCTGCCCGCCTCCCGTTCGTCAACGGCGATGGCATCCGCTTCCTGCAGGTGGTCTCCATCCTCGTCGGCAATGCCAGCGACGCGCTTTCCATCGTCAAAGAGGGTGTGAAAAAGATCAGTGTGAAGACCTCGCTCTCAGGCGGGAAAGTGGTCGTGGAGATCAGCGATAACGGGCCCGGGATGACTCCGGAGCAGTTGATGCAGATCAAACAGCCGTTTTATTCCACCAAGGATGTGGACAAGGGGATGGGCATGGGGCTGCCGATCGCGACGAGCATCATCGCGAACATGAAGGGCACGTTGGAAATAGCCAGCCAAAAGGGCGCAGGGACGACAGTCACGCTGGCTTTGCCGGCTTTGGAAGAAGGGGGAGAGCGATGAACGACAAGACGCAGATCCTCGTTCTGGACGACGAATCAGCCATCCGTGACGGCATCGCGAAGCACTTCGGCGACCTCGGCTACGAAGTCCAAGGCTGCGGAACCTGGCAGGAAGCCACGCGGATCCTGGAAGAGAAGCCCGTCCACATAATGATCCTGGATATCGTTTTGCCCGGGCTCGACCGCAAACTCGACGGGATGGATCTCTTGCAGGAGATCAAGCGCGCGCGGCCCGAGATCGAGGTCATCATGATCTCCGCCCACGCCACGGTGGATAGGGTCATTTCCGCCTGGAAAGCCGGCGCCATCATGTTTCTGGAAAAGCCCTACAGCCTGGAAGACCTTACCCTGGCCGTGCAAAGGGCCGAAACCTACACCCGGCGCTGGATGCGCATCAACCAGCTCGAGGACAGCCTCTCTTTGATCAAGCTGGAAAAGGAACTCGGCACCAAGGTCATCGCCAAAAGCCCACAGATGAAAAAGTGCCTCCAGATGGTGGAGAAATACGCTCCCACGCACCATTCCATCCTCCTTACCGGCGAATCCGGCACGGGCAAAGAGATCATCGCGCGCCTCATCCACTACTCCGGGCGGCAAAAAGACCGCCGCTTCGTCCCCCTCAACGTCACCGCCATCCCGCACGAACTCTTTGAAAGCATCCTCTTTGGCCATGTCCGCGGGGCTTTCACCGGAGCCGTCAAAACCACTTTGGGCCTCGTGGACAAAGCCGCGGACGGGACCCTCTTCTTGGACGAAATAGGCGATCTTACTTTTGATCTGCAGGTCAAACTCCTCCGCCTCATTGAAAACCGCGAATTCTACCGCGTGGGCGACAGCCAGCCCATCAAGACCAATGCGCGCTTCATCTTCGCCACCATGTACGACCTCAGGGAGAAAGTCGAGGCCGGGTTCTTCCGCAACGACCTCTACTACCGCATCTCCGACCTCGAGATCGACCTCCCTCCGCTGCGCCAGAGACGCCAGGACGTCAAGGCTCTCACCGAATATTACCTGGAACGCATCGGCCGCGAGGAAGGCAAAAACACTCATTTCACCATTTCCCCGGAAGGTATGGCCGCCCTCCTTA
>JAKQNV010000123.1 GCA_029565595.1 Candidatus Cloacimonadota bacterium | reverse complement strand
CGCGCCGCCAGCGTGATCGTAGACGAGCAGGATAAGATCGTGGCGATCGGCAAGCAGGGTAAAAACGTCAAACTGGCCGCGAAACTGACCGGCATGAAGATAGACATTTACACCATGGACGAATTTGAGGAAAAAATGGCCAAGGAACGCAGGACAGTGAGCCATATCACCGACCTCGACGGCGTCACCTCCAAGATCGCGGAGATCCTGCGCAACGCCGGCTATACCTCAGTCCAGGACATTTACGCCGCGTCCATGGAAGAACTGTGCAACCTGGAAGGGATGGGCCAAAAGACGGCTGAACGCCTCAAGGAAGCGGCGAAGTATTTCTGATGCCCAATAAAAACAGCCACGCCAGCCATCGGCCACAACGAACCTGTGTAGCCTGCAAAACGAGGAAAGGACTCGAAGAACTGTGGAGTTTCTTCATTCTTCCCGAAGGGATCGTATTCGATCCGGAAAGGAAGGTGCAGCGCCGCAAGTTCTACGTCTGCCAGCAGCAGGATTGCCTGGTTGGTTTGGACAAATGGAGACGGCAATTCGCAAAAAGGAATGTCGGACTCCGGGGCACCAAGGCTCTTTTCTCAGACTTGGCTAAAGAAGCGGGGGAGCAGGGGCAATGAGCGAAATGAAAGATAATACGGCTCGGATCGTCAACCTGATGCAGTTTGCCCGCAAGGCCGGAAAAGTAATAGCGGGTACTGAAGCCTGTCTCCGTGCCTTGCATGGGAAAGACTTGCAATTGCTTATCATTGCATCAGATACAGCGCCGAGGACCATTAACAGAATAGAAAACGCCACCGCTGATAGCGGGAAAAAAGTTCCGGCGATTAGGATCAGCAGACGGGCCGAACTGAGCGCGGCCTTGGGGCTGTTTCTGACGGCAGTCTATGGGATCCTGGACAGGCAATTCGCGTCCAAGATGCTGGAATATCACGCCGCTCGGCAAGTGGAGGAATAGTGCAGATACGCGTACATGAACTGGCCAAGGAGCTGAAAATCAGCACCATGGCCCTGAAAAAGCACCTCAGCGACCTCGGTGTGACCGTAAAAAGCCACATGAGCATCATTGAAGAGGAAGTTGCGGACAAGATCCGTAAAAAATACATAGAACAGGTCGACGCCGAAAAGAAGGCGGAGAAAGACCGCAAGCGCCTCGTGGAAATGCGTCAGGCCGCCAAAACTGCCCATCAGGAGCCTGTAGCCAAAACAACCCATCAGGAGCCCGTAGCCAAGACCAAAGCCCATCCGGTACCCGAACCTGAAGTTGAGCCGGAATCTGAACCTGAGATAGCGGAACAGGAAGAGGTGGAGGAAGTCGCTCCGGCGCCAGCTCCTGCAGCCAAGCCCCAGAAATATGAGCCGCCCAAGAAAGAGAAGCCCCAAAACCGCATCATCGTGCCCTATACCCAAGCCACGCCAGTCGCTCAACGCGGCGGCAGGGAAACTGGCAGGGGCAGGCCTTCCACAGAAGGACAGCCACCGCGCGGCAGGGGACCTGCGGCTCCCCGGCCTGAGGGACGCAGAAAACCCGAGGAACTGCGCAAACGCCCAACTGGCGCAGCGCAGCCCAAACCAGCCGCCGGTCCCGTACCCGAAGCCGCCAAGGAAGGCGAAATCAAGAAGGTTGGAAAAACCAAAATCACCCCGGATGAACTGGGAGATAAAAGCAAACACAAAAAAGCTATCATAAGCACGGCTAAAAAGGCCAAACAGAAAACTGAGCTTCCGGTGGAAGTGGATGAGGCCGAGATTTCGCGTAAGATCAAGAAGATCATGCAGAAATCGGTCAAAAAGAAAAAATACCATCGCGAAGCCCAGGTTGTTCAGGACCGGGAAGACACTCAGGTCGTGATCCGCGAGTACACTTCCGTGGGCGAACTGGCCAAGATAATGAACGTGACGCCGGCCGAGATCATCTCCAAATTCTTCTCCATGGGACAGCTGGTGACGATGAATCAACGCCTGGACAAGGATTCCCTGGAAATGATCTGCGATGAGTTCAAAGTGGATTTCCGTTTTGAGGACGAATTCGGTGCCGACATCATTGACAGGGAAAAAGAACAATACCATGACGCTGAAGAAGAGATCCGTCCGCCGGTTGTAACCATCATGGGCCACGTGGATCACGGGAAAACCTCGATCCTGGACTATATCCGCAACACCAATATCGTGGCTGGCGAATCGGGCGGCATCACCCAACACATCGGCGCTTACCAGATCGAAGTAAATAAAAACAAAATCACTTTCCTGGACACTCCGGGCCACGAGGCTTTCACAGCCATGAGGGCCCGAGGAGCCAATGTCACGGACATTGCTGTGATAGTCGTAGCCGCCAATGAAGGCATGAAACCCCAGACCAAGGAAGCGATCGACCATGCCAAGGCTGCCGGAGTGCATCTGATCATCGCCATCAACAAGGTTGATCTGCCCGACGCCAATGTCGACCGGGTGGTGGCCCAGTTGCTGGATTACGGAGTTTTTCTCGAGCAGTATGGCGGCGAAGTGCCCTGGTGCAAAACCTCTGTGGTGACGGGGGAGGGTATCCTCAATCTGATCGAGATCATCCTGCTGACTGCCGAGATGTTGGATCTTAAAGCCAGGATCCAGGTACCTGCTGCGGCGATCGTGATCGAATCTGGTAAAGACACGCGGATGGGTTCTGTCGCTACAATCCTCATACGTGAAGGAATACTCCGCAAAGGGGATATTGTGGTCTGTGGCGCCACCCACGGCCGTATCCGCAAGATCGAAAACGAGCGCGGACAGGAACTTAAGATACTGTCGCCCTCTGACGTGGGCAGGATCTACGGCCTCAACGACACTCCCAAGGCGGGCGATTTGCTCAACCAGGTAGATACCGAAAAGACGGCCCGGAACATCAGCACGGAACGTCTGCAGATTAGGCTGGAGCGCGAGAAATTCCAAAACAAATCATCGCTGCAAAACATCTTTGCCCGCATCAAGGAAGACTCGCTCAACGAACTGAATATCATCATCAAAACGGATACCGACGGCTCCTCAGAGGCTTTGGCGGATTCCTTTCAAAAACTTTCCAACGAGGAAGTGCAGGTCAATATCATCCACAAAAGCGTGGGCGGGATCAACGAGGCTGACGTCAGCCTGGCTTCGGCCTCCGACGCCGTGATCATCGGTTTCCACGTCCGGGCCAGCCAAATGGCCAAGAAACTGGCCGAGGACGAAGGGGTGGAGATCAAACTCTATCAAGTGATCTACGACGCGATCGAAGACGTTCGCCAGTCCCTTCAGGGCATGCTGAAACCGGAATACGAGGAGCAGGACATCGGCGCCGCGACCATCAAACAAGTCTTCAAGATCAAGAAAGTCGGCACGATTGCCGGTTGCCAGGTCGACCGCGGAGTCATCCGCAAGGGCTGCAAAGTACGCCTGTTTCGCAACGATGTGCTCGTTGCCGAGGATTCGCTTGCCTCGCTCAAGCACTACGCCGATGACGTGAGCGAGGTCAAAGCAGGTACGGAATGCGGCCTTTCCCTGGAAAGTTATTCCGACATCAAGGAAGGCGATGTCCTCGAATGCTATGTTATGACCGAGGTGGCGAAGAAACTGCAATGAAATCCCATCGCATTCCCCGATTGCAGGAAGAACTGAAAAAACTCTTCAATGTCGCGCTCAGCCAGAAATTGCGCGACCAGACCCTGGACTGGGTCATAATCACGGACGTGGTGCTTTCCAAAGACCTGCGCTACGCAAAACTCTATTTTTCCCATTACAACAATCCCTCAACCCGTGACAGTATAAAGGAACAGTTGGTAAAATCATCCGGTTTCCTAAAAAAACAAATTGCAGGAGCACATATCATGCGAACCATACCTGAACTGACGTTCTTCTATGACGATACAGAGGACAGGGCAGAGAAAGTCGATACTCTGCTTGCCAGCATCAAGGACGAATACGACGACGATGAGGACTACGATCCGGATATCGATCTGGACGATTATCTGGACGATGACGACATCTTTGACATTGACGAGGATGAAGAGATCTACAACGAATTCATCGAGGACGAAAACGAGGAGGACAACGCGGACGAAGACGAGGACAGGGAGAAATAGCTGATTCAGCCTTGCCTGCAGGGATCTGCCGCGTATAGCAGATTCACTCGAGCTGTCAATCCGGAAGTGCATCCGGGAAAGGGCCTGCACTAACACATGAAAAACACAAACGAACTTAAACAGAAAATTCTGGGACAATTACGAGCTGGGACCAGAATCGGCATAATGTCCCACGTGGAACCCGACGGCGACGGATTCAGCGCCAGCCTGGCTTTGCAGCTGTATTTGCGGACCCTGGGCCTGGAAAGCGAGATAGTGATCGATGACAGCAATTTGGAGCGCTTCGCGTTTCTCACGGATGGCTCAAAGATCCGCAATTATACCTCCGGACAGCGTTACGACCTGCTGATCATCCTGGACTGCAACAGCTATGTCCGCCTGGGGGAGCGAGAGGCCCTTGTCCGTTCCGCTAGCCACACGATCCTGATCGATCATCATGTTCCGGAAAACGGGGTCATTGCCACGGACTTCAGTTTTGTGGACACCTCAGCTGCATCTGTCGGGGCGATCATTTTCCGAACTTTCCAGCCGGAGATTGAAGCCTTGCCGGAAGCCAACCGCGTCCCAATCTGCAATTGCCTTTACACCACGATAATCAACGATACGAACAATTTCACCAACGCCAACACCGATACCGATGTGCTGCGCATTTCGGCGGAGCTATGCGCCTGCGGGATCAATCCCTCCCAAATCTACAAAAACTATTTCCTCAATCACGAGCCGCTGGAAATGCGTTACATTGGTGAAGTTCTTTCCACCATCGAATTGCACTCCGGCGATCGGATCCTCTACATGTATTCAACCCTGGAGATGCAGCAGCGCAACAATTTGACAGCGGACGCCATCATGAACCTGACCCGCTGGGTTCAGGGTGTGCGGGGTGTTGCTGCGATTGCCTATTTGCGCGAGGAAGCTCCTGATCTCTACAAACTGAGTCTGCGCTCGCCGGTTCTGGATGTGAACGCCATCGCCGCTACTTATGGGGGAGGAGGCCATGTCAGCGCTTCCGGAGCCATGATCCAGGGCAGTCTGTATTCGATCAAAGCGGAATTGCTGGCCAAACTGGACAAAGCGCTCGACGCGAATTCCCGGCATGCGGCCAATTAGCGGATTTCTCCTGATCGACAAGCCCCGCGGAATCAGTTCCTTCGATGTGATCAGGAAACTCCGCGCGCTAAGCGGCATCAGGAAGATCGGCCACACCGGCACCCTAGATCCCCTTGCCACGGGCCTTCTGATCTGTGCTTTCGGTACGCACACCCGTCTCTGCAAGTATCTGGAGGCCAGGGACAAGATCTATGAGTCATGCCTGAAATTGGGAGAGCAGACTGATACGGGAGACAGCGAGGGCGAAATAATCGCTATGGATAACAACATACCTCCAAACCTGTCTGTGACTGCGTTAGAGGAGAAGGTGCTGGCCATCGGAAACCTGCCGGTCCCGCGTTTTTCAGCTGTAAAAGTGGCGGGAAAACCAGCTTATTCCTATGCCAGAAAAGGCCAGGATCTCGATCTGGAGGATCGCCCGGTGCGAATTTCCTCTTTCAGCGTTCTGGGATATGATCAACCTTTCCTGCGTTATCGCTGCACTGTATCCAAAGGCACTTATATCCGCAGTTTGGGTGAGGAAATAGCCAAAATTCTTGGGACGGTCGGCCATACAGTAGATCTTACCCGGACGGCGATCGGAAATCTGTTATTAAAAGACGCTCACCAATTGGATGATTTATCCCAGGACAGCCTTTCGCAATGCATATATCCCGACAGGAAAGTTTTTACCGATGCCGAGTGTTTGGACCTTTCAGAAGAACAGCTCTCTGCCTTGCGGAACGGACAGCCGATCGCGCAGCCCGGTGATGACAATCCCCATATCATCCTTTTCGGAGGCGAGGGCCAGAGCGTCGGCGTGGCCAGGCGCAGCAATGATCTCTTGTATCCACTTGTAAACTTGGTCTAGATCGTTATGGAAACCGCGCTCAGCATCGGTAATTTCGACGGCCTCCACCTCGGACACATCAAACTGCTCAAACGCCTGATTGAGGCGTCCCGCGAGCGCGGCTTGCGTTCTCTCGTGATCAGTTACGATGCTGCTCCGGCCTGCATCTTGAACCGGCGCGCCCGCCCTCTGTTGCTACTGCCGCCGGAGATCAAGAAAAAGCGGCTTTTGGAATTGGGGATCAACCAGGTGGAGTTGCTCCATTTCGATGAGCAGCTGTCCCTTATGTCCGCGGACGAATTTCTGCATGAGCTGCTGATCCCGCGTTATCAGCCGCAGCTTATCGTCGTCGGCTACGATTCTCATTTCGGATTCCAGCGCCGGGGCGACCTTTCCTTTTTGCGCTCGCATACCGGTCGCTACGGCTACCTTCTGGAATATGTGGAACCCCTTCTATATCAGGGCAAACCGCTCAGCAGTTCGCTCATCAGGGAAATGCTGCTGGCTGGCGATGTTGGAAACGCCAATGAACTGCTTGACCAGCCCTTCGCGCTTTTCGGGAAAATCGTTCCCGGAGCCGGTATCGGCACTGCGCTGGGTTTTCCCACTGCGAATCTGGAATTGGCCGATCCGCACCAGCTGGTTCCGAAAAACGGCATCTATTTCAGCCAGGCGGACTTAGGAAATCAGTGCTATTTTGGATTGACAAATATCGGTATCAGCCCCACTGTGAAACATAAAGGCGAGACAGAGATCGAAACTCATCTCCTCGATTTTTCGGGGCAGATCTACGGCAGGAAAATGGATTTGTCTTTACTGGGATTTCTCAGGGAGGAAAAGACGTTCGAAAACAGAGAAGAGCTGAAGCAAGCGATCGCGGCTGATGTGGCCCGGGCGAGAAAGCTGATCAGAGAAGGTGCGCAATGAAGGCTGTTGCCTTGATCGGCCTGGCATTGCTGATCTCGCTTTGCGGAGCGATAGCCTTCGTCCCCGGATCCGGTGCGCAAGTTACCCCCAACGGCGTCAGGGAATACGATTTTGCCTATCATACCGGCATGGACGACTATCACTTTTACGGTTCGAATGTTTGGGCGGTGCGCTTCAATTTCCGCGAAGTCTATCCCGGCATGGCCAGCAGCGAATTCCTGGTCACCAAAGCCTTGCTCTGGTTTCCTCAAACCGGGGATTCCGTTCGCGCGGAACTGTTCCGTGATGCACACGGCGCGCCCGGCTCCAGCATGGCCTGGGCGAAGGTCCCGGTAAACAGCAACCAGTTGGAGATCAATTTCCCCACTTCGGTACAGGAAGACACCCTCTGGTTGGTCGTCAGTTACAACACCAATTTCTCGAATCGCTACGTTTCGGCCTCGGAAGGGGGCGGGTCGCACAGTTACTATTGGAACACCAATGCCCAGACCCCTTATTTCCAAAGCTTTTCGGGAGTGGGCTATTCTGCCGAATTATTGTTTGGCTTGGCGGGTGATTTCGTGCTCAGCGGCCTGGACCTCGAACTGGTCAGTTTTGACATGGCCGGCAGCATCAAGCCCCGGGAAACCGTGGGACCCACTTTCAGCATTTACAACCATTCCGACCAGCCCGTTTCCGACGCGGTTGTAGGCATGAACGTCTATTCACCCAATCCGGATTTCGCTTTTTACGATGAAATCAGCATCCCGGAGTCCATAGCGCCACACAGCCTATATGTGTTTGACGCGCAGAATCCGGCTTTTTCATCACATCAGTTTGAACTGCCGGCCACACCCATGCAGTTGAAATTCCGGGCGGCGCTCAGCAGCGGTTTGCAGGATTCCGATCCCCAAGCCAACAATGTCATCCTGTTGCATAGATTCAGCTTTGAAAATGACTATCCAATCTATCTGGGGGAGAATTTCCTCCGCTACGATAATGCCGCACAAATCACCACCCTGCAAGACCTGAATCCCTATGCCGATATCCAGATCCTGAACTATTTTCCCATCCTGAGCGACACCCTGGGCAACGTGCCGGCTCAGATCAGGTTCAATTGGTACGGATTCAATTCCCTGCCCCGCACCGCGATCAACGGCGATTTGCGGATCAACGGCTTTTCGACGTCATACACCGATCAATACAACCAGATTTGCCAACAAGCCCGTGATGAGCGGACTTTCGTGTCGCAATCGGAATGCCGTCTGAACTATATCGTTCAAAACGACCTGTTATCGGCGACCTTCAATTTCACAAACGCCAGCACCCTGCTTTATACTTCGGCCACGGAATACAATCTGGTCGGACATTCTGTCCTTTGCGTGGGGATGTTCAAAAAGACAGTTTTCAACGATTCCGAAAGGTGGGTGATCGCGCGCTGGATTACGCATGGCACGGCGTTGGGAGGTTCCCTGAACGCGGGGGAAACCTACACCGCGGCGTTCAATATTCCTCTGAACAGCCTTCCCCTGTCTGAACTCAGCGAAAATTACCGGATCTATTACTGGCTGCAGTTGGAAGACGGTGGCAAGATCCTCTATTCGGCCTGGTCTGATTTTACAGGCGTGGTGAGCGTCCAGGACGATCTGGCGGCGGTTCCGGGCATCCTGGTTTCATCCAATCCGCTGCGCCCCGGCGGCTCGATGGCCGTTCGTTTGTCTGGGGGCCAAAATCTGGCAGGGCTGCAAATTTACAACATCCGGGGCCAAAAGATCATCGCCCTGCAGGAACCGGCGCCGGAAATCCGGCTGACAGCCGATCTTTTTCCCTCGTCGGGCGTTTACATCCTGCGCGCTGCATACCTCGAAAAAGGCAGAAAGCGCGAGGCAGCGACCAAGATCAACATCATAAAGTGAATAATATGGTACACATCAACGTTGAAGACCTGAAAGAACACCTGGGCAAAGAAGTGATCGGCTTCTATCTGGCCACCGAAAAAGAAGTCCGCGATGGCAAGAACGACCAGTTTTTGAGACTGCGCCTGCAAGACAGGACGGGCAGCCTCACCGGCTATGTCTGGAAGGAGGCGGCCAAGACTGCTGAGCTCTTCTCCGAAGGCGATGTAGTGAAGATCAAGGCCATTGTGACACTCTACAAGGACCAGATCCAGATGAATGTCACGCAGCTGCGTTTTGCGGACCATTCCGAGTACCAGATCGAGGAATTTATCGTGGCCAGTTCCAAGGATCCCAACCTGCTGGCCGGGCAGTTCTTCGGCTTTGTGGACAAGGTGGAGAACACCTTTCTGAACAAACTCCTGCACAACATTTTTGACGATAAGGAGTTCTTCTCCCGTTTTCTGGCAGCCCCCGCCGCCAAGAGCTGGCACCACAACTACATGTACGGACTGATCGAGCATACCGTATCTGTGGCCACGATCTGCGATTTCGTTTCGGTGCTGTATCCTGTAAACCGCGATCTGTTGATTAGCGGCGCTTTACTCCACGATTTGGGGAAAATCTATGAATACAGCGCCAAGCCGGCCATCGATTTTACCGAATCGGGACGCCTGGTGGGGCATCTCAGCCTCGGCGACCAATACATCTGCGAGCAGGCGAAGTGTATCCCCGGTTTTCCCGAGGAATTACTGCTCAACCTGCGCCACTTGATCCTCGCGCATCACGGCGAATACGAAAAAGCCACGGTGCGGCTGCCCCAGACTCTCGAGGCGCTGGTCCTGCACCTGTGCGACAATCTGGACGCCCAAAGCGTCGGAGTGGCGCAGCTTCTGGCCGCTGCTCCGGAAGGCGCGACCTGGACCGAATTCGATAAACTGAACAATCGCTACTACCACATCACCAAGATCTGACCCATGTTCCAGACCTCGGTTTTGGTGAGCGGTTCCAAAGGCAACGCCGTGCTTGTCCGCACGGAGGAAGTAGCTGTCCTTCTGGACGCTGGAGTCGCGGCCAGGACAATCTTCTCCGGTTTGGAAGCTTTGCGCGTCAACCGTAACGAGATCAAAGCCGTATTGGTCAGCCACGAGCATTCCGACCATACGAAAGGCGTGGGCGCGCTGGCTAGGATGTTAAAGATCCCGCTCTACATCAACCGCGACACCTACGGCCAATGCGCGCACCGCATCGGAAACCTGCCGGAGCCGGTGCGCTATTTCGAGACTGGCGGCTCGTTCCGGATCCGCGATCTGGTCATCCATCCCTTTTCCTCTTCCCACGATGCGGCCGACAGCTGCAACTTTACTTTCATGCGCCACGGCGATGAGGAGCGCAAGCTAGGCGTGGCCACGGATCTGGGTTTTCCCACCACGTTGGCGATTAACAAACTCAAAAACTGCACGACGCTGATCCTCGAGAGCAACCATGACGAGCGCATGCTCATGGAAGGGCCCTACGACTGGGTTTTGAAACAGCGCATTAAAAGCATCACGGGCCATCTGTCCAATCTGCAGGCGGTGGGGGTTGTCAGCCAGGTAATGCACCATGGCCTGCAAAATCTCATCCTGGCGCATTTGAGCGAGATCAACAACGATCCCCAACTCGCCCAGGATACCATGCAAAACTACCTCAGCGCGATCAGATGCGACATCCAGTTGCTGGTGGCAAACCAATACTGCCATACGCCGCTGATCAACGTCTAGAAAATCCATAAGAAGATGCGGAAACTATTTATATTTTGGCCCTGCCTGGCTATCCTGCTCTGGATCCCGCTTTGGGCTGAACTTGCGGTGCCGCTGGCTCCAGAGCATCCCGACACCACTTTCGTCCACGGCGCGGTCCTCGTCGATGATTGGGCCTGGCTGAGAGACACCGAAAATCCCGAATTGCCGGCCGTTCTGGCCGCTGAGGACGCTTACGCGCGGGCGTGCCTCAAACCTTCAAAAAAACTCGCGCGCAAGCTGTATGACGAACTGGCCGGCGGAGGCTGGGCGGAAAGCATATCCTATCCCCGGTTGCGCGACGGGTATTTCTATTACGTGAAAGAACCAGCGAACAAGATATATTCTACGCATTACCGCATCGCCAACACGCCGGGTGCCAAAGAGCAGCTGATCCTCGACGAAAACGAGCTCGCCCGCGGCCATCATTTCTTTTCCCTGGATCTGTTCACGGTCAGCCGCGACACCCGGAAACTGGCCTACAGCCTCTCTTTTGAGGGCAACGAGGAATATTTACTCTACGTTAAAGATTTGCCCAGCGGCGCCACCAGATCCATACCGGTCCAAAATGTTTCCCAGGCCATTTGGCTGGATGATTGCCGGAACATGCTCGTCACCACGGCCAATTCTGTCTTCCAGACCGACACCGCCTGGCTATTGGACACCCAAACAGGTGAGCAGCGCCAGATTTATAAAGAACCCGATCCGGACTTCAATTTGACCATCTATCCCAGCGCGGACCGCAGTTTGATCTTTATTATGAGTTCGAACGCCAACACCGATCAGGTCTGGTATCTACAGGCAGCTGCGGCGGAACCGGCTCTGGTGTCGCTCTATGACCGGCGGGAAAACCGCAAGGCGATCCCCGATCATGTGAACGGGATTTTTTACGTCGAATCGAACGAATTTCATCCGGACAGCAGCCTGTATTCCTTTCCGGACGGGGCTTCACCGCAGGACAGCCTGCGTATGCTGGTTCCCGGGCGGGATGGCGAGCCGATCGTCAGCTCGGCCTTTTTCCGAGATACCGTCGCTGTTCTCAGGCGCTACGAGGGTTTCAAACGCATCGAGCTCTATGACCTGCCCAGCGGAAATCTGCGCCGGATCATCGCAGCTTCGGCACCGGAAGACATCGGGATCTGGTCGGAATCCGATCCGCAATCCGATTCGCTGGTTTATTACGCGGAGAGCGAACTCGCTTCATATGCCCTGATCCGCCATGACATTTTTTCGGGACGGGAGCAGACCGTGCATCCGGGCCTGGATGATGACGAAACCGATTACTCGGATTACCGGATCGACCTTTTGTATGTGACCGCAACTGACGGCGCGAAGATCCCTTTGCGTCTGATCTACAAGCGCGACCTCGATCCGCGCAAGCCTCATCCGCTCTGGCTTTACGGCTACGGAGCCTATGGAGATTGCGAGGATCCTTACAATTGGAGCAGCCTTTTTTCCTTGCTGGACCGGGGTTTTATCTACGCGGTCGCCCATGTCCGCGGTGGCGGCGAGCTCGGCGAAGCTTGGTACGAAGGAGGGCGCACCCAGCACAAGCGCAATACTTTTTCTGATTTCATCGCATGTATGGATTTTCTGATCGCAAATGACTACACCGTCAGCGACAGTTTGGTGATCGAAGGCGGAAGCGCCGGCGGCTTGCTGATCGGGGCGGTGCTGAACCTTGCACCGCAAAAACTGCGGCTGGCCATTGCCGATGTGCCTTTCGTGGATCTCGTGAACACGATGCTCGATCCCCAATTGCCACTAACCCTGCAGGAATACGAGGAATGGGGCGATCCCAATAACGACGCGGATTTTAAGTACATGCTCTCCTATTCGCCCTACGACAATGTCCACCCGGCAGTTTACCCGGATCTGCTGGTAAGCGCGGGATGGGACGACGTTCGCGTGGGGTATTGGGAATCGCTCAAATGGGTGCAAAAACTGCGTCATAACAACCTTGGCCCGCATAAAATGGTCTATTTACTGCATCGGGAAGAGGGGCATCTGGGCAGCACGGACAGCGATGTCAGCCTGAAAGAGCACGTTCAGAAACTGGCTTACGCTATGTATCTGCTGGGCATCCGGAAGTGATTTCCCGATTACAATGTGTCACCCAAAGTTTCAAATGCGTATCAATTGTCACAGTGGTGATAAGGCTTTGATTGGTGGCGAG
>JAKQNV010000122.1 GCA_029565595.1 Candidatus Cloacimonadota bacterium | reverse complement strand
CCAGGCAACAGACCAACTCATCGATAAATGCCGCCTCCGATGACTGCGGCGGTAGGTCCGAAAGCCTGGACAGGCATGTATGTAGGGGCTGTTTGGCTGAACAACAAAAAGGAGTGTCAACTATAGCAGGACTTGACACGGAGACGGATCTTTCTGAATGTCAGAAAACTAAATTGTTCAAAACTAAATTGTTCATCCTGAATGAAGTTTACACATGAATCAGCCGAAAAGCTGAGCACTCACTTTTCCTGTTGAATTTGCTCAAAACCGCGCTTCGTCATCCCACGGATCTGGCCTTACAGCGGCGTTAGGGAAGGATCTTCTATGGATGCGCACAAGCGATGAGGAAAGTTGATTGACAACATTTACCCCGCGTCGAGACTGGTTTTCAATCTGACGCAGGATTATGAAATGGAAGAATTACGCAGCGATCTAGGCAATCTTAAAGAGTATTTCGCGGAAATGTTTCGCCCCGAAAAACGTGCCGCCGCGCAGACCGTTTTTTTGAAAGAACTGGCCAAACTGGCCCACACCCATTACCAGGGCAAGATGCAAACCCTGCCCAAAGCCGGGATCTGGGGCTTCAACTGGTTCAATGTCTGGTACACACCAGGCGTTTCGGCCGTCTCCACCGCCATTCGCGACGAGCCGCTCCAGGCTTATGAACTCAGTAACCGCGGCAATTTGGTCGCCGTCGTTTCCGACTCCACGAGGGTGCTCGGCGACGGAGATTGCGGGATCTATGGCGGTTTGGGCGTCATGGAAGGCAAAGCGATGCTGATGAAATTTTTGGGCGGTTTCGACGCCATCGCGCTGTGTGTGAACGACCGTGGCACCGATGGCAAACCTGATCCTGCCAAACTCGTTGAATTCGTAAAAATGCTCGAGCCAAGTGTGGGCGCGGTCAATCTGGAAGACATCTCACAACCCAATTGCTACCGCGTTTTGGACGAGCTGCGCACCGCCTGCGACATCCCCGTCTGGCATGACGACGCCCAGGGTACCGCCTGCGTGACTTTGGCCGGATTGCTCAACGCTTTGAAACTGGCCGGAAAACAAATGCCAAACATTCGCACCGTGCTGTTCGGGGCAGGCGCTTCCAACACTACGATCGCCAGCATCCTGATGCAATCTGGCCTGGATCCGGACAATCTGGTTATTTTTGACAGCCAGGGCGCGCTGCACGCCGATCGCGCCGATCTGGCTAAAAATCCCGGAAAATACCGCCAGTGGCAGCTCGCGCAAAAAACCAATCCCCAAAAACTGAACACGATGGACGAAGCCATGCGCGGCGCCGACGTTCTGATCTCGCTTTCCACGCCAGGCCCGCACACTATCAAGCCGGAATGGGTGAAAATGATGGCGGAAAAAGCGATCGTTTTCGCCTGCGCCAATCCGGTTCCGGAGATCTACCCGCACGACGCCAAAGCCGCCGGGGCCTTCATCGTGGCCACCGGCCGGGGCGATTTTCCCAACCAGATCAATAACTCCTGCGGTTTTCCCGGCATCCTGAAAGGCGCTTTGCTGGTGCGCGCGAGCAAGATCACGGACGCGATGGCGATCCGCGCAGCCCATTCGCTGGCCGCTTTTGCCGAGTCGCGGGGCATCGCTCCGGAAAATATCGTGCCGACCATGGACGATGCGGAAGTTTTTGCCCGCGAAGCTGCCGATGTGGCGATGCAGGCCGTCGCGGACGGAGTGGCGCGCCTCACGCGCAGCTACGAGGAAGTTTTCGCGCAGGCCAGTTCCGATATCGCCGCCTCGCGCGCGATGTGTAAAAGGATGATGGAGGACGGCGGCATCGCTCCGCCTCCGCGCGAATTGATCACCAAGGCCCTGGAGCGCACTGCACAAGCGGTTTTATGAGTTCCGAAGTCCCGATCCACAAAAGAAAATTCTTCCAGATCCTGACAAATGTCCTCAAAGTGGGTCTCACCCTTTTCATCATCTGGAGCATTTTCCGCAAGATGGATCTGGGCGAGGTTCTTTCCAGCCTCACCAGCCAGCCCTGGTGGCTGCTGGCCGCGATATTGTTGCTTTCCGTCATTCGCCACGGCGGGCAATTTTTGGTCTGGGGCTACTCCCTGCGCATAAATCCGCTGTATGAACCCAACTGGAAAGAGATCCTCACTTCGTATATGATCAGCCAACCGCTGCGTTTCGCGATCCCCGGCGCGATTGGCATGATGGGGAAAATTCTCTACATCACGAACAGCAGTTTGCTGGCCACGGGGCTCTGCTACGCGATCGAACGCTATCTCGTGATCTGGAGCATCTGGTGTTTCGCGGCGGTCTCGGGATTTTTCTATTTCACCCAGATCCAACTCTGGATCCGCATCATTGCGGTTTCCGCGGTTATTCTGGGTCCGCTGTGGATCTATCTTTTCATGGGCGCCAAACATAAGTGGAAACACCTGCAGGAACATTATCTGACCTACGCGCCGGCCATCATTGGCATCCAGATTGCCATTTCGCTGATCGCCTATCTGCAATACTGGCTGCTGCTGCAACGCGTCATGCCCATCGGTTACGGCGAAACGGTGATGCGCATGTCCATGACGCATTTTTCCATTAGCATTCCGATTACATGGGCTGGATTGGGACTGCGCGAGTCCTTCGCCATCCATTTCCTTTCCGAAGCCGGTTTCAAGGCTCTGGAAGCGGTCACGGCCACCCTCACCCTCTTTCTCATCCAGGACGTTCTCTTCGCCCTGATCGGAGCGATTTTCTTCCTCAAAGCGAAGAAGATCGTTGATTTGCAAAAACATGCGCTCCATTAAGATCATCGGCGCCGGTCAGGCTGGCAGCGAAGCCGCTCTCTACCTGGCGGACAAGGGCTTTAAAGTCCAACTTTTCGAGATGCGACCGGAGAAAATGACCCCCGCCCACAGCACCGGCCTGGCAGCGGAACTGGTTTGCAGTAATTCACTCAAGTCCACACGGTTGGACACTCCCTCCGGCCTTCTCAAAGAAGAATTGCGGCTGTTGGGCTCGCAACTGCTGCCCATAGCTGAAAGTTGCGCTGTGCCGGCTGGACACGCCCTGGCTGTGGATCGCGGCCTTTTCGCGGAAACGGTCACGCGACTCATTTCTGAACATCCCAATATCGAGCTGGTCCGGACGGAAATATCTGAATTGCCAGATGAAGCCTGCATCCTTTGCACCGGGCCGCTGACTTCGGATGCCCTGACGCGCGCTCTGCAAAACCTTTTGGGCGAAGAGCAGCTCTATTTTTTTGACGCCATTGCACCCATCGTCGCAGCCGACAGTCTAGACAACGCAAAGGTTTACAACAAAGGCCGTTACGACAAAGGCGGAGCGGATTATCTGAACTGCGCCTTTACCAAAGAAGAGTATTACGCCTTTGTGGACGCGCTGTTGCAAGGCGAAAAGCACCAAGCGCACGAGTTCGAAAGCGAGTTCTTCCGCGGCGTGGATTTCAACTATTACGAAAACTGCACGCCGGTCGAAGAACTGGCCCGCCGTGGAATCGACACGCTCCGACATGGCGTCATGCGTCCGATGGGCCTGGAACGCGACGGTAAAAAGCCTTTCGCCGTGCTGCAGCTCAGAGCTGAAAACAGGGACCGCACCGCGTTCAACCTCGTCGGTTGCCAGACGATGCTCCGCCAGCCCGAACAGCAAAGGATCTTCCGCCTCATCCCGGGCTTGGAAAATGCCGAGTTTCTCCGCTACGGTTCCATCCATCGCAACAGTTATCTGAACGCGCCCAAGGTGCTGCTTCCCAACCTCGCGCTGAAAAAGGCCCGGCATGTTTTCGTGGCGGGCCAACTGAGCGGTGTGGAAGGCTACATGGAATGCATTGCGACGGGCCTGCTAACGGCAAAGATAATGACTGAGGGCATCGGAATGCTGCCGCCGGAAACCATTCTGGGCCAGCTTTGGCGGCGCCTGACCGATCCCGATGCTACGAATTTTCAACCCGTGAACGCCAATTTTGGCCTCTTGCCCGCGCTGGAATATCCGCCGCGGGACAAAAAACTCAAGAAAGAAGGGCTGTCCAGGCGCAGCTTGGATGCCCTGCAACAATATCTGGGAGAATGACATGACAAAACTCACCTCGGCCTGCGGCCTGGATTGCACCGGCTGCGAATGCTACCTCGCCACCCAATCCGGCGACCTCGAGCAGAAAAAGGACATCGCCGTCCGTTGGAGCAAAAACTATGACGCCAATCTCACCGCCGACGACATCAACTGCGCCGGCTGCCTGAGCGAAGGCCCGCTTTTCAGTTGGTGCGGCAAGTGCCCGATCCGCGCCTGCGCTTTCGGCAAGGGCTATCAAAGTTGCGCCGAGTGCGCAGATTTTCCCTGCCCCACCAATGAATTTCTCTATTCAGCCGTGCCTGCCGCCAAAGAAAACATCGAAGCCCATAGGAAATGATATGGAAAAGATCTTGATTCTGGCGCTGATCTGGCTGCTTTGTTGCACTGGCCTGCTACAGGCGAAAAAGGTGATCGATCCCAAGGACTTCTGGACAGATGGCTACTGCGTGCAAAAAACTGCGGAAACCCCGGCTCCCGGAGACAAGGCCATCCGCGCTAAGGTGGAAGGCAAATGGCAGGAATTTCCGCTCGTGGATTTTCCCCAGGCCTTTTGGGATTGGAACCGCGCCCAACGCAAGGAATATCTGGACATCTTCCGCGAGATGCTGACCAAAGGAAAGGAAGCCACGCGCAGTCCGCAACTTTCGGGTCCCCACAACGGCATCATCGCGACCTACGGCGCCGCCCGCAAAGACTCCAAATTCAAACTGAACAACGCCGTCAAAGGCATGGGCTTCCTGCCGCCCGAAGACAAAATCGCAGAGATCACCGCTCTGCTGGAAGCCAATATGGAGCAGACCCTCGATGTCAAACTGGACTTGCTGGACAGCCTTTACACCCACGCGGAGTCGAATTTCAGCGCGAACCGCCTGGCCTCGCTGGAACTGTATTCCGAACCCGGCTACAACACGCAGACCTTCATCAACCAAATGGTCGATCCCGCCTGCGTAACCGTCTGGCTGGACATACCGACCTACAAGATCAAACAGATCGCGCGGCTCTTGCATCCCGACGATCCCGGACTCAGCGTGTATGAAAAACAGGTGGTGAAATACGTGAACCTGATGCACAGCTTTTTTCACGGCGCTTTTCCGCGCGACTACATCGCCGTGATCTATTACAATGTGGAGATCTACGACAGTTCTCCGGGCCGGCTGGACGCCCGCGGCACCAAGATCAGCAAATAAACTGAACCACATAAACCCGGGAGGACCATGAACAGCGAGGAAAAAGACTATCTGGTCGAGGAATATGACCTTGAGCAGGAAGAATGGCAGGAGCTGGAACGTGAGGAAAAGACCGCGTTCCTGGCCGCGATCGTGCGCCAGGGCGAGAACGAAAAAGACAGCCAGGCCAGCCTAGACGAATTGGAACGTTTGGCCGACACGGCCGGAATCGAGGTTCTGGGCAAATACACCCAAAAGCGTAACCAGCCTGAGCGGGCGACCTATTTTGGAAAAGGTTTTCTGGAAGATCTGGCCCACAAAATGCGCCAGGCGCAGGCAGATGTCCTGATCGTGAACGAGGAACTCAATCCGATCCAGGCGCGCAACATCGAAAATGACTTCAGTATCCGCGTGATCGACCGCACGGAAGTGATCCTGTCCATTTTCCACGACCATGCCCGCACTCGCGAAGCCAAGTTACAAGTGCGTTTGGCCGAGTTGCAATATCAGTTGCCACGTCTGCGAAGGCTGTGGGGCCATTTCGACAAGGAACGCGGATCCGTGCGCTCCAGCGGCGGAACCGCCACGCGCGGCATGGGGGAGAAGCAGATCGAGATCGACAAACGTTTGATCCGCGAACAGATACGCAAGATCAACAAAGGCATCTCCGCCGTCACGCAACACAAGGAAACCCAGCGCAAGCAGCGCGACAAAACCAAAACCGTCTGCCTCGTCGGCTATACCAATGCCGGAAAATCCACGCTGTTCAACGCTTTTACATCGGCTGACGTCCTGGTTGAGGATAAACTCTTCGCGACTTTGGACTCCACCTCGCGGCAACTGAAGCTCTCGACATCTTTTCCCATCGTGCTTTCGGACACGGTGGGCTTCATTTCCAATCTGCCGCACCATCTGGTGGCATCATTCAGGGCAACACTGATGGAGGTGCAGGATGCCGACCTGCTTTTGCACATCGTGGATCTGGCTGACGAACGTTTCGACTACTACATCGGGCAGGTGAATACCGTCCTGGCCGAGATCGGAGCGGATAAAACGCCCCAACTGCTGATCTTCAACAAGACCGATCTGGTTGAGGACAGCTACGTCAGTTTTGTCAAAAAAGCCTATCCGGAGGCGATTTTCATCTCCGCGCTCAAGCAGGAACACATCACTGACCTGACAGAGAAGATCGAGCGCCAGCTTTTCCAAAACCAGCTTTACAAGATTTTTTTGCCCTACGACAAAGGCTCGCTGGCCTCGCTGCTGCACGAGATCGGCCAGATCGAAAAGGAAGAATACCGCGCCGACGGAATCTATCTGGAAGCCGTTGTCAGCCAGGAGGATATCCACCGTTTCCAAGACTATCTGTTGACATAAACCTCCAGCGCTGAATTGCTGGCAACAAAAGACATTCATTCAAGGAGTTCAAATGTATAAGCTAATCACAGCGGAAGAAGCCGCTGCCATGATCAGACCGCACAGCCGCGTCGCCATTGGCGGATTTTTGGCGGTGGGCGCGCCGGAGACGATCATCGACGCTATAGTGGCCTGCGGGACCAAGGACCTGCATATCATCGTCATTGCCTCCGACTGGGAAAAACGGGGCATCGGAAAACTGGTCGTGAACCACCAGGTGAAAAGCGCGCAAGTCTCGCACATGGGCACCAATAAAGAGATCCAGGCCCAGATGAATTCCGGGGAAATGGCGATCGAGATCGTTCCGCAAGGAACTTTGATGGAGCGCGTGCGGGCGTTCGGAGCCGGATTGGGCGGCGTTTTAACCCCCACCGGACTGGGCACTGTCGTTGCCGACGGCAAACAGCTCATCAACGTCGACGGCAAGGACTACATCCTGGAAACCGCCATCCCCAGCGATTTTGCCATCATCCGCGCCTGGAAGGCCGACAAGGCCGGCAACCTGATCTACCGCAAAACGGCCCGCAACAGCAATCCGATCATGGCCATGGCCGGCAAAACCACCATCGTCGAAGTGGACGAGATCGTCGAGATCGGCGAGTTGGATCCGGAGCAGATCGTGACCCCGGGCGTGTTCGTAAACTACATTTTACTGAGCAAGGAGGCCTGAGATGGCAATGGACAAACGCGCGCAAATCGGAGCCCGCATCGCCCAGGAACTTAAAGACGGCGACTACGTCAACCTCGGCATCGGACTGCCCACCGAGGCGGCCAACCACATTCCGGAAGGCGTCCACGTGATTTTCCAATCCGAAAACGGCATGATGGGCGTCGGACCCAGCCCCGAGCCGGGTACGGAAGACAAAGACATGATCAATGCTGGCGGCGGTTTCATCACTGCTTTGCAGGGCGCTTCCTTTTTCGATTCGGCGACCAGCTTCGCGATCATCCGCGGCGGCCATCTGGACGTCACGGTTTTGGGCGCTTTGCAGGTCGACCAGGAGGGAAACCTCGCCAATTGGATGATTCCGGGCAAATTGATCCCCGGCATGGGCGGAGCCATGGATCTGGTGACGGGTGCCAAAAAGGTCATCGTCGCGATGGAGCATTGCGATAAAAACGGCAATCCCAAGATCCTGAAAAAATGCACTTTACCCCTCACAGCCAAAGGCCGCGTCAGCCTCATCATCACGGACATGGCGGTTCTGGAACTGACCCCGCAGGGCCTGGTTTTGCAGGAAGTCAGCGAAGGCTACACCGTTGAGGACGTGATCAAGGCCACCGAGGCCGAGCTGATCATCCCCAGCCACCTGAGATAGTAACAAATGATATGCGTCGCGGTCGGGATCTTTTCCCGGCCGTTTGCGCATTAAGGCGGAAATCAGCTATGCCGGATACAAAAACGACGACAGTTCTTACAGATGAAACCGCGGCCCTGAAACTGGGCATCTCTTCCTGCCTGTTGGGCAACAAAGTCCGCTACGACGGCCAGCACAAATACGACAGCTGGCTGGTCGAGACGCTGGGCGGGCATGTGACATTCGTTCCGGTCTGCGCGGAGGTCGAGTGCGGATTGATTGTGCCGCGCGAGGCGATGCGATTGGTGGGAAGCGCCGAAGAACCGCGGTTACAGACACAGCAGACCAAAATCGACCACACGCAACGGATGTTGGATTTTTGCCCCAAACGGATGGCGGAACTGGCAGGCGAAGAACTTTGCGGATTTGTTTTCAAGAGCAAATCGCCCTCCTGCGGCATGGAACGCGTCAAGGTCTATCCCGAAAAAGGCGGAGTGGGCGACAAAAAAGGCGTGGGCATATTTGCCCGGGAATTTATAAGCGCCTTTCCGCTGCTGCCGGTCGAGGAGGAAGGCCGGCTGCACGATCCCGACCTGCGCGAGAACTTCATCGAGCGCATTTTCGTGATGCAGCGCTGGCTGCAACTGCAGAAAAAGCGTTTTTCCCCCGGGGCGGTCGTCGATTTCCACACCCGCCACAAACTTCTCTTCATGGCCCACAGCCCACAACTATACCGGGAACTGGGAAAACTCGTGGCCACCGTCGATCAGCACCAGCCGGAGAAATTTGCGCAAATTTACCTGCCCAAACTGATGCAAGCGCTGGCCCGTCCGGCTACTCCGGCGAGGCACCAAAACGTTTTGCAGCACATTCTGGGCTATTTCAAGCAGGACCTGACCAGTGCGGAAAAGGCCGAAATGCTCGAGCTGGTGGAAAACTACAGAGCCCGCCTGCTGCCGTTGATCGTACCGGTCACCATGCTCAACCACTACGCCCGAAAATACGAAAAACCCTATCTTTTAGGCCAATTCTACCTCAATCCGCATCCTCGCGAACTTGCCCTGCGCAACCACGTATAGATCCTGGCGATGACTGAAAAACTCCGGATTTGATGGTTCCGGAGAACCCGAACCTTATCTGATAATTTCGCCCCACAGTGAATCTTCATGAAGATCAATCAGTTGCATTCTTTTCCCTTGTTCCGCACTCGTGCGAAAGCGTTAATCAAGTCTTTATCAAGCCTTAATCAAGCGTTAATAATTAAGACTTGATTAAGGCTTGACTGAGAAGTGATAAAGGCCAGCATGCAAGGGCGGTTAGGGTTTGGTGAAACCAAGTGATTGAAGAGCAGAAAGATGGATCGATCAACCAGGATCAGGGGATGGATGTCGCTGGACTGGCGCTACCTTACATTTAGAGCCGGAATTCCTGGGTGAAAATAAGTGGGGTTAGCGGGGTTGTAGCCGGCGGCGGATTTGCGCCGTCGATTCCCGCAAATAGAGGGGATCCAGACGGGCCAGGCGGTCGAAGTCGTAGCTTTCGTTTTGCGGGAAGAGTTCCGCGAGGGTGAAAAGCCCTGCCGCGTTGAGGGGTTGGGAAGGAACTGATATCGTTTCCAACTTGCGGTTTTGAAAAACCGGTGCAATTATCGGAGCCCCGGACCCCAAAACATAGCAGTTTTCTAGGTCCCAATCCGCAATCTCTTCCGGGGAGCAGACCCGCGGAGCCTCGATTTCACAAAGGTTTTCATCGTAGAGGGCCGCGTAGATCTCTTTCATTTTGGCGTCCAACACGGCCAGGATCCGCCTTCTGCAATGGTATCTGGCCAAGGAGCAGAGACGCAAGGTGTCGAAAGTTAAAAGCGGGATTTTCAGCCCGTAAGCGATGCCTTTGGCCGTGGCCAACCCGATACGCAGTCCGGTAAAGGATCCTGGCCCCAGGGTGAGCAGCAAGGTACTGATGTCCGCGGGACGGAATCCGCAAAATTTCAGCGCATGATCCACCTGCGGCATCAGCGCTTCACTATGGGTGATATCGATGTCGAAGCAGGCGGAGTAAACGACCCTTCCCGCGTCCTCAAGCGCGATCGAGCCCGAGGTTTGCGAGGCGTCCAGTGCGAGTCTCAATTACCGGCGCTGATCCAGTCGTCGTAAAGTTTTTCGAAGAGGAGTTTGTGTTTGGCCTCGTCGGCGGCGAGTTTGCGAAAAAGTGTGGAAAGTTCGCTGTCGGGGAATTTGGCGCTCATTTCGGAATAGAGTTTGAAAGAATTTTCCTCGCGTTTCATCGCCTTGATGAGGATGTTTTGGTAGGTCAGGTCAAGGTTGTCCACATCGGCGGAGATGTATTCGCTGATCTGCAGGTTCGGGACTTTGGGGATGTCGGCTTCGGAAACGCCCTTCTGGCGGATGTTTTCGATCACCACGATGTGCCCCATCTCCATTGCCTCCAGATCTTTGAGCATATCCAGCTGGGACTGGAATTTGGCTTCCTGCTGCAGGTCGCGATAAAACCTGACTGCCTCTTGTTCTCGGGCGACGGCGAAATCAAGTATCTCATTGAAGTCTTTTACGGTCATGATTTTCCTCGGTGCGGGATGGTTGGGAAAAAGGAAAGCCCGCCGCGGGGCAGGCTTTCCGGTTGATTTCAGAATCAGTCGATCGGCTCGAACATGTCCTTGCCGACTCCGCATTCGGGGCAGACCCAATCTTCGGGAAGCTGCTCGAAGGGGATGTCGTCGTTATCGGCGGGGTCATAGATCCAGCCGCAGGCTATACATTGGTATTTTTGCATGGATTCCTCCTTAGTAGTTTTCAACGTGAACTTCAAAAAAGGCCTGGGGGTGCTGGCAGCAGGGGCAGGTGCCGGGGGCTTCGGCCCCTTCGTGGATGTAGCCGCAATTTCTGCATTTCCAGAAGACGCTCCCGTCTTTTTTGAAGACTTTCATGTCCTTGACGTTTTCATAAAGTTTGCGGAAGCGCTTTTCGTGTTCTTTTTCGACTTTTGCCACGAGGCGCCAGGTGAGGGCGATGTCCTTGTAGCCTTCTTCCTCGGCGATGTCGGCGAACATGGGATAGAGTTCCGTCCATTCCTCTTTTTCGCCGCTGGCGGCGTATTCGAGGTTTTTAAGCGTGCTCTCAGCCGACCAGCCGACGGGATAGGAGGCCATGATGTTCATCATCTGGCCTTCCAGGCCTTGCTTGGTCAGGTGGTTGAAGAAGAGTTTCGCGTGTTCTTTTTCATTGTCCGCGGTTTCAGTGAAGATGTTGAAGATCTGTTCGAAACCTTCCTTCTGGGCGGTCCGGGCGGCATACAGGTAGCGCATGCGGGCCTGGCTCTCGCCGGCGAAGGATTTCATCAGGTTGTCTGCGGTTCTCGTTTCTTTGAATGACATGTAGTTTATTCCTCCAGCAGGATTGATCAGATTTTCCACAGGCCGTGCAGATTGCAGTATTCGCGCACTCCGGTGACCTTGTCTTTTTTGACGCGGAAGACGGCCTCAGGGGCGTCTCCGGGCTTGAGTTCGCGGCGCAGGACCTTGTTTTCGGTGAGCACCTCGATCATCGTGATGTAGTGTTTTTCCTCCATGGGATGGGGCACCGAGCCGACGCTGACCTTGACCTTGTCGCCCAGCTCTTCGAGCACGGGGACGTGTTTTTCCCTGGCAGCGTCAACGGTGTTTCCCTCGAGGTATTTCATGGGTTGTCCACAGCAGACCAATTCTCCGCCACCCGCGAAAAGGACTTCGACCAGATTTCCGCAGATCGGGCAATGGTATATTTGACGTACTTCAATCATGATTCGCTCCTTGATTTTGGATTTAATCCATAATCTAAAAAATCAATCCGATTTGTCAATAGAAATCTCCCTTTCCGCCGGGAAAACATTTTCCTTGCCAAAAAAGCGATTATCCTACGAGTGGATTAAAAGGTTGTTTGGAAGAGGTATCGCCTGACCATGAAAAAACTGCTGCCGCTATTGTTCGCGCTGCTCCTGCTGGCTGGATGCGTGGAGTATAATGAAGAACTGTGGCTCAATCCGGACGGTTCCGGAAGGGCCAAGCTCCGCCTGGTACACCGCTCCAATTACGCGAACACGCAGGAAATCATGCGCAAAGCGGAATTGCCCGGCATCCACCTGATCGATTCGCAGGTGGCGAAATCCGGGCACAACATGGTCTACAGCGTCACCTTCAAATTCGATTCCATCGAGGCTTTCAACAATGTCAACGACCAACTCTCGGCGGCGGATTTTTGGGGCAACGTAACACTAAATCGCATGCCCGACGGCAACATCGTCTTCAAACGCAGGATCTCGCTGGGCAGCCAGGACACCGACGCCATCGACGACATCCTGGAAGGCATCTACAGCCAGCAGCAAACCGAACATCCCGTCTGGACCTACAAACTCCACGTCCCCTGGAAGATCCTAACCGCCAACACCGCTGCCGAATACATCGACCAGAAGCACAAGACCGTGACCTGGAAATACGACACTTTGCAGATGTGGAACAAATACGAGATCATGAGTGTGGAAATGAAGAAAGGGATCAGTTGGCTGGTGATCGCGCTGGTTGTAGTCGTGGCGGCCTTGGTGGTCTTTTTCGCGATCTGGCTGATCCGCATTTCCAAACGCTCGCACCTCAAGGACGCGCTGCAACACCAAAAGGAACGCGCGGAACAGGATAAGTAGGGCCCGGTTCGGGGATTTCTACCGGGAAGATTGAGGGCTGTGGGAGTCCCGGGCTAAAACAACAAGACCAGAATTATCGCCAGTTGGGATATCCAGCCCATTATTCCCACAACGAGGGTGACATAATGCCCCACGGAGGGTTTCGAAAATCTCTTGCCCAGTTTGGCGTTGACGGCATTGACAAAATACTGCACCCGGGCCAGAAATCCGTATGTAAGGGCCAGGGCTGCCAGAATTGACACAATCACGAGCATGTTTCCATTGACGTGAGCAATCGTTCCCAGGCCGCTATAGACAAGCGCCGTGATCAGCAACACCAGGTACACGACCACGTACCAAAATCCACCGATCGCGCCGAAGTCCCTGCGGCAGGGGAGCGCGGCGTTCATTTCCTTGTCCAGGGAGATCTTGTGAAAAATGTCGACGATGGCCAAAGGATTGATGATGATTCGCCAGAAAGAGATGGATGCCTTTCCCTGGCGGCGGTAGCGCAGGAATTTCCAATTCTCGTGAAACCAATAGATCTCATACAAGCCCTGGCTGACAACGATGTAGAGGAGCAGTTTGCTGCGCGGGATGTAAAAAAACAGCGGAGCGTCTGCGTCGTATTCTACCAGTTTGACAGCGCCCTCGTCATCCAGTGACAGATTGATCTCGGATTCGTGCAAAAAGCGCATGAGGTCGGGCAGGTCGGCGATCTTGATCCACCGGGGCGACTTGGTCTGCATCACATAGGATTCGGTGGTGAGTTTGTCATCCAGGATCAGGCTCATGATCTCGTTCGGAGACACCGGTCCGAGGGTGCGTCCTTCCGAGCTGTAGTAGTATTTTACCATATTTAAAATGAGTGCCCGGTAACCGCTACCGGGCACCCGCAATCAGTTTAAAGCGTGCTCATGTGGTCCAGCAGATCGACCACGCGGCAGGAATAACCCCACTCGTTGTCGTACCAGCTGAAAACCTTGGCCAGCTTGCCCTTCACGTTGGTGGAAAGCGCGTCGAAGATGGAGGAATAGTTGTTTCCGACGATGTCGATGGAGACCAGCGGTTCGGTGCTGTAGAGCAGAAATCCTTTCAGATAGGTCTCGGAGGCCTCTTTCATGGCGGCGTTGATCTCGTCTTTGGTGACCTCGCGTTCGAGGTTGCAGCACAGATCCACGATCGATCCGTCCGGAGTGGGCACGCGGATCGCGATGCCATCCAGTTTGCCAGCCAGTTCCGGAATGACCAGTCCGATGGCTTTGGCGGCTCCGGTCGAGGTTGGGATCATGCTCATCGAGGCTGCCCGGGCGCGACGCAGATCGCTGTGCGGAAGATCCAGGATGCGCTGGTCGTTGGTGAACGAATGCACCGTGGTCATCAGTCCGTTCACGATACCGAAAGTGTCTTGCAACACTTTGGCGATGGGCGCCAGGCAGTTCGTGGTGCAGGAGGCATTGGAAATAACCACATGTTCCGGTTTGAGTGTTTTGTGGTTGACGCCCATCACGATGGTGGCATCCACTTCGTCCTTGGCGGGAGCGGTCAAAACGACTTTCGCGGCACCAGCTTTGAGGTGTTTGGCGGCCTTTTCCCGGGTGTTGAACACACCGGTCGATTCCACGACGTAATCCACGTTCAGGTCTTTCCAGGGCAGGGCTTCGGGATCCTTTTCGGCAAAGATGCGGATGCCTTTGCCGTCGATGAAGATGTGTTCGGCGTCTGAAGTGACCTCACGGTCGAAGGTCTTGTGCACGCTGTCGTATTTGAGCAGGTAGGCCAGGGTCTTGGCGTCCGTGATGTCATTGATGGCTACGACATTGAGGTTGGGGTGGTCTTTCAGGATCGAGCGCAGGACGAGGCGTCCGATGCGTCCGAAACCGTTGATCGCTACATTTTTCATATGTGCTCCTTTCAGGATAAAATGCTGTTGTTGGCGCTGCCGGTGACCTTGCAGAAGCCCATCACCGTGTTTTGCATGCGCTCTTCGCCCTTGGCCAGCCATTTGCGGGGATCGAACTTGCTTTTATTTGGGATGTAGGCGGCGGGATCGACGTCCGGCGGGCACACGATCGCGTATTTTTCCTTTTCCCAATAATCCTGGATCGCGGCGGCCATGTCCATCTGATAATGGGTGTCTTTGTTGATCTTGACCACGCCGTTGGCGATGGCGGTCATCTGCTGTTGGTCCGTGAGGCCGGAAGCTCCGTGCAGAACGAGTCCGCGCTCCACTTTATGGCTGATCAGCAGGTCGTCGATCTCTTTGATCAGGTCGAGGCGCAGGACGATGTTTTCGCCTTTGGAAACGCCGTGGTTGGTGCCCACGGAGGCGGCGAAGAGATCCACATTGGTCTTTTGCACGAATTCCAATGCCTCCTCGGGACGCGTGTAAAGCTCGGTCTCGGAGACGATCTCGTCCTCGGTGCCCTTAATGTGGCCGATCTCGCCTTCCACAATGATCCCGTGTTTGTGCGCGATCTCCACCACTTCCCTGGTGACGCGGATGTTTTCGGCCAGCGCTTCCGCGGAGGCGTCGATCATGACTGAGGTTACGAGGTTTTGCTCGATGCAATAGACGATGAAGTCAAAGTAGTTCGGAGTGGCATGGTCGATGTGCAGGCCGATGCCGCTGTTTTTGAATTGCGCGGCGAAGGTTTTGGCGATGGCGGAGATCAATTGCGCTCCGGCCTTGATGTCCTGCGAAGCGCCGGCGGCGTATTTGCAGGCCCCGCTGCTCATTTGCAGCAGGCCATCGGAATTGACGGCCGCGTAGCCTTGCACGATGGCGCGGATCTGGGTGTCGAACACCACGTTGGACGCGATGATGCCAAACCTGTTTTTCTTGGCTTTGAGGAACACTTCTCCTATTTGTTTTCCGGTCAGGAACATGATTTACCTCCCAAAGGCATAGGATATTTATTGATAATTTCGTTTCTCAGAGTCTGTCGCTCCAGTCAAGAAAAATCTCAGCTCTCGTCTGAGGTATCGTCTGTGGCCTGCTCAGCGGATGCGATCTCCAAAAGCTGCGATTCCCCGGGTTGCGGGAGTTCCTGCACTTTTGTGAGTTTTCTCTGGATCTGCCGGCTGCGGTGCGTGGCATGGTCCAATTCCCGCGACACATCATCCACTTTGTTGCGCGTGCGGTCGAGAATCTCGCCGAAACTCGCGAAGTCCTTTTTCACGCCGGCCAGCACTTTCCAGACCTCGCTGGTCTTTTTTTCGATCGCCATCGTATGGAAACCCACCAGCAGGCTGTTCAGGAGGGCGGAAACGGTGGTGGGGCCGCCGATCAGCACATGGTAATCGCGCATGATGCTCTCAAACAGCCCGGTATTGCGTAAAACTTCGGCGTAAAGGCCTTCAAAGGGCAAAAAGAGGATTGCGAAATCCGTGGTGACAGGCGGATTGATATATTTGTCGCGGATGTCCCGGGCGCAGTTTTTGATGCTGGTCACGAGGTTTTTCCGGGCAGTGTCCACTCCGACGGGATCGGCCTTTTCATAGGCGTCCAGCAGGCTTTGATAATCGGCGATGGGAAATTTCGCGTCCAGGGGAAGGTAAACGCCCTGGTTGGAATCGTCCTTGCCAGGCAGTTTGAGGGCGAATTCCACCACTTCGTCGCGCCTCTTGTAGGGCCGGAAATTCCGTTCGTATTGATCCGGAGTGAACAGGTCCTCCAGGATGTTTTCCAATTGGTACTCGCCCAGGATGCCGCGGGTTTTCACGTTGCTCAGCACTTTTTTGAGGTCGCCCACGCCGCTGGCCAGGCTTTGCATTTCGCCCAGGCCCTTATGGACCGCTTCGAGCCGTTCGCTGACCTGCGTGAAGGATTCTCCCAAACGCTTTTCCAACGTGGCGTGCAGTTTTTCGTCCACCGTTTTGCGCATTTCCTCTAGCTTGGTTTCGTTGTTGCTGCGGATCTGTTCCAGCTGTGTTTCCAGCGCTTTTTTCAAAGCGTCGAATTGCGTTTGCTGGGTCTGGGTCAAGTCCTGCAGTTTCCGGGCCAGGGATTCTGAGAGGTTGTTCAGGGATGTGGTCAGATCGGTCCTGTTCTTGGCGGCGTCGGCATTGATCTGCTGGTTCAGTTTGTCCAGGGAGGCGCCGCTTTCCTCGCGGTTTTTGCGGTTTTGTGTGTCCAGCGCCTGATTTTGCAGGGCCAGCGCGGCTACTAATTCCCGACGCGTTTCGGATTCGGAGCTTAAAAGGTCACTGCGCAGGCCGCGCATATCTTCGTGCAGGTTTTTCTCCAGAACCTCGATCTCAGCCAGGGCCTTGTTGAGGATCGCGCCTTGCTGGGATATCGCGTTGCGGCGCTGCAGGACGAAGATCAGCGTCAGGGTGCCCAGCAGCAAGGCCAACGCGCCGATAATAATTATGGCTACATTCATAATGTCACTCCTGCTTACATTTTCCTATATAGATAGCACAGCGTCCCGATCAGCGTGACGTCCTGGTGCTCTTGGGGATCGATCAGGATCGGTTGGTATTCTTCATTGATGGAGACCAGCACGATCAGTTTCCGGCGTTCGTCCAGGGTCAGGCGTTTCAGCGTGATCGCGCCGTCAATGCGCAGGGCGCAGATCTGGCCGGTCAGTTGATCCCAATTCTGGCTGCTCCGGATGATGACAATATCGTTATGCGAAACGACAGGTTCCATGCTGTGGCCATTCACGCGCAAACAGATGTAGTCGGCCACTTTACCATGGATCATGCCGCGCCGCACGTTGATCAGATCCATCGAGGTATCCACACTTTCCGCGGGCAAGCCGGCCGCGATTTCACCCGACACCCGGAATTCGTAGCAATCCTGGATCTCCAGTTCTTCTTTGGTTTTCACCAATGTAAGCAGTTCTTCATTGAGGAAGTTGCGGATTTTGGTCAGTTTGTGTTCGGTGGAGTTTTTTCCTTCGCCCTCCGCGCCAAACATGCTTCCCTCGCCGGTGATCAGCCAATGCAGGTTGACCCCGTAAGAATCGCTAAACTTGAGGAATGTATCCAGGGAGGGATTGGTGCGGTTATTCTCCATTTGGGAGATCGCGGAGGGCTGCAATTCGAGTTTGCCGGCCATCTCGGCCTGCGTCAGCTGCAGCGTCTCGCGCAGTTTCTTAAGTCTGTCTCCAAGCATAACTACACTCCTGGGTTTATTGTATGCCAGCCTGGTCTTGGTCCAGCCTGCCTGAAGGCTATATATTCAGCGTCGCTAAACCTGTCAAGAACTTTTTTATCCCACTTGCATCGGCAGCAGCGCTGTGATACTTGGCTTAACCCATTGCTATCAAGGGAATTACTCATTCAAGCCCGCCAGTATGGCCCTCTGCATCTTTCGAAACTTTTTTCTGGTATTCACCCCCAATTGTAAGCAGTATTGATTATTGGGCATTTCCGTCTCTCGGAGCAGAGGCTTTGCTAGTTTTTATGCAATAGATTTTATTCCCTGGATTGCTCTGGGGAAAATTGGACAAAAAATCCCTTCCGAGACTGACCCGTTATTTACTTGATTAGAAAAACGCCGCTTAAGCTAACTTATTCTGATATTTGGCTTTGAAAACGACGCTGGTGACCAGTTCGGTCAGGAATCCGTAGATCGCGCCCATCACTATCCAGGCGATAAACATGGTCCACTTCGTGAATTGGGCCGGAGGATTCATCATGGCGGAAAAGCCGCTGGGAACGCTAACGATCAGGCCCATCAGCAATCCGTGCAAAGCCCAGTTAATCTGGACGCCGCTGATGCCGATCACAAAACCGATCAAAGCCCGGCTGGTGAAAATATGGGCAATGACCTTCAGGGGCAGTTTGCCGCCGCCGGAGATCAGAACGCAGACCAATCCTGCGAGAATACCCATCAAACAGGCAATGATAAACCTTTTGGTTGTCATGTCGAGACTCCTTTCTGTCGGATTTGCGGGGATATGAATGATTCAATATCCTTTGCATATACTTATATGTAGCCAGGGAAATCTGTCAAGGAAAAAGTGGAGTTTCAGATCAAAATCTACAGATCCGGATGTTTTTTGCGATAATAGCGTTAGATCAAAACCACTTACATCCTTAGGACCAGCATATTTTCCGTTATCTCATTCTCCCAGAAGCAAAAGCCGTTTTTATGCAGGAGGGGCAGGCTGGATCTGAAAGCTTGCGGAATGATAATATTGTAGTGCCGGCGGCTGCCGAAGAAATACTGATAATAGGGCAGATCGCTGGGCAAGTCAGGACGCGGCGGTTCGAGGAAAGTGAGCTCCGGCTCGTGCAATCCGCCCAGATAATATGTGCAGCGCGGAGTCTGGAACAAGCAGCCGTGCTCTGCCAGGTACGGCATGGCTTCGGGGCAGTTGTGGAGGCTTTGCCAGGAGCAGGGGATATAATCCGGGAAGTTGTGAAACGCGGCCAAGTCCATTTCGGGCAATATTTTGGGTTTGACCACCTGGCTGACTCCGTGCTTGCGCAGATCATAAAATCCGGCCACCACGCGGAAGCCCATTTTTTGTGTGAGGTGCAGGCTTTCCACATTCAGGTAGTAGGTGCAGAATTCATAAGCGAGGCCGGGGATGGACTTTTTCAATTCGGCGGCCTGGGCGAAGCAAAACTTGTTCATCCAGGTGGCGATCCCGCGGTTCTGGAATTCCTTTTTTACGCGCAAACCCTCGAACCAGAGCACCTTATCCGGCAGCAAGGTCATTTTCAGGCAGGCGATGGTGCGGCCGCGATACTCGCAGATCCAAAACCAGGGTTCGGCGATCCAGTGGTCGAGGACTTTGGGCAAATAGTCCGTTCCGCCCCAAATGCCCCGGGCAACGCTGATCAGGGCGGCTTTGTCGGACGGTTCGGCCAGCCTGATCCGGCAGTCTTGCAGATCGAAATCCATGCTCCTTGCTCCCAATGTATTTGGGAAATGATTTCGGCGAGCCGCGCAGCGTGTCAAGCAAAAGA
>JAKQNV010000104.1 GCA_029565595.1 Candidatus Cloacimonadota bacterium | reverse complement strand
CGATCACATTGATCCCCCTGGTGGTCGGCAAGGCCAGATCAAGCAGGGTCTTGCCCACAAACTCCGGCGGGGCCATCATTTCGATCACAATGTAGCCGCTGGAGAGTTTGAAATAATCCAAAATGTTCTTGGAAATCAGGGTTTTGGCCAGTTGGTCGCCCACCATCTCCTCGGGCAGTATGATGTGCTGGACGCCGATCAGTTCCAGGATCCTGCCGTGCAATTGGTTTTCCACTTTGGCGTAGATGATCCCCACGCCGATCTTTTTGAGCAGAGCGCAGGTCAGGATCGATTCCTGGATATTGCTGCCGATGCCGATGATAACAGCGTCCACCTCGTTCAGGTTCAGGGTTCGCAGCACTTTTTCATCGGAGGAATCGGCACAGATCGGCTGGGTGACTTTGGAGCTCACCTCATCCACCAATTCCTGGTTTTTATCTATGGCGATCACATCCATTCCGTTTTCAGCCAGGATCGTGGCGACGGTCATGCCAAAGCGCCCCAATCCGATCACAGCAAAGCTTGCCATATTCGCTCCTCAGCCGATGGCTATGGTTTCCTCGGCGTAATTGATATTGGTGTGTTTTTTCCTGATCGAAAAGGCGTAGATCATGGTCAGCGGACCGATCCGGCCGATGTACATCAGGATGGTGATCAGGACTTTGCCGGCATCCGTCAGAAAGGGCGTAATGCCCATGGAAAGCCCGACCGTGCCGAAAGCTGACACAGCTTCGAACAGTATTTTATCGAAAGTATGTGGCTCAATGGTCATCAAAAGCAATACGATGAAAAACACGATTCCCGCGGAAAGCATCGTCAAAGCCGTGGCTTCGCGGAAATTGCCGATGGTGATCTTGCGCTTGAAAACGCTGAGGTCGCGCTTGCCCTTGATCATGGAAACCACGGTCAGCGCCAGCAGGGAAAAAGTGGTCGTTTTGATGCCGCCGCCGGTCGAACCGGGAGAAGCCCCGATAAACATCAAGGCCACCGCGATGAGTACCGATCCCTTGCTGAGGATGCTCATGTTCACTGTGTTGAATCCGGCCGTGCGCGTCGTCACCGATTGGAAAAACGAACTCAAAATGCGTTTTGCGATGGAAAAGCCCCGCATCGAGGAATTGAATTCCAAAACAAAGAAGGCCAGAAAACCAAGCACGATAAGCGCCAGGGTCGCAGACAGCACGATCTTGGAATGAACGCTGAGTTTCCGCACCTTGTCTTTGTAGAAAATGAACCTATTGAGGTCGATCAGGACCGTAAAGCCAATACCGCCCAGGATGATCAGCATGGGGATGGTCAGGCTCACGATGGCGTTTCCGGCGTAACCGACCAGATTGTCCCGGATCGGCGAAAAACCGGCGTTGCAAAAGGCCGAAACGGCATGGAACACCGAAAGGTAGATCGCCCGCAGGATCGGATAATCCCGTGAAAACTGGAAAAAGAGGATGAAACTGCCGGTGGCTTCGATCACCGCGGTCACCAGTACCGTATTCTTGAGCAATTGGAAAATATTTACGGTGTTGGATCCTCCCGCGACCTGGTTCATCACGTTCTTCAGTTTCAAACTGATGTTTTGGCCCAGAAGCAAGGCGAAAGTGGTCGAAATGGTCATAATGCCCAATCCGCCGATCTGGATCAACAGCAGGATGATGATTTGCCCAAACAGCGAAAAGTGCAATCCTGTGTCGACGACCACCAGTCCGGTCACACAGGTGGCGGAAGTGGAGGTGAAAAGCGCGTCCACCAGCGGTGTCACCCGGTTTTGGGTGGAGGCCAGCGGCAGCATCAAAAGAATCGTCCCAAAGAAGATCACCAGGGCGAAACTGAGCATCAGGGTCACCGGCGGATTTCCCGACAGCCAGCGGAAAACCTTGCCCTCGCGGAACCGGAAGAGCAGAAATTGCAGTATGAAATAGGTTTGCCGGATCAGCAGGAAAAAGATGACGAATTTCGTCTGGTAGACCATGAGCAGCGAGCCCATGACCAGCATCAGGATGTCGAAGACGATGATCCTCTGCGTGCCTTTTACTTCTCCAAAGAGCAGGCGGTTGAGGATCACCAGCAGCAGCAGAACGAGGTTGGCCAGGGCGGTGTAAAACTCCACCCGGCTAAAATCAAGATAATAGCCGATCACTGGTTCGAAAAACAGAACCAGGAAACTCCACACGGCGAGTAGATAGGCTACAAACTCAATGTGTTTTAGTAACTGCTGCAAATACTTGAGCATATATAATTAATGCTTTACTTGATGTACAACGGCGTTGATATCTCTCGCTATGGATGTAACGGAACCGCTGGCCTTGATCACGGACAGCAAGCGCAGCTCGGAAAAGAACTCTTTCAGGACCAGGGTCTGCTCGTAAAATTCTTTCAGGCGCTTGGTGATGGCTTCGGGCCGGTCGTCTTTGCGGATCGCCAGATCGCCCCCGCAAATGTCGCAAACGCCCTCCCGCAGGGGTTTGTGGCTGATCAGGTTAAAATTGGCACCACACTCAGAGCATACACGGCGCGAGGAAATGCGTTCGATGGCCTCCGCTTCGTCCAGCTCCAGGAAAAAAACCTGCAGCACCTCGAAGTGCCGGACCAGGTATTCCGCCTGGTTGACAGTGCGCGGGAAACCGTCGAAAACTATACCCTGGCAACCCGGCAGCAGCGAAATGTCTATGATCTCGAAAATCAGATCATCAGGGACAAGTTCGCCCCGCGCGATGATGTCCTGCACGCGCCTGCCCAGCTCAGTTTGCTGCGAAACCTGCTCACGCAGAAGGTCGCCCATGTTCACATGTTGGAAATCCAGTTCCCGGCTGAGTAATTCCGCCTGGGTGCCTTTGCCGCTGCCTTGAATGCCGAAAAAGACGTAACATTGCATAGTATATTCCTTATTCAAATCACGAAAAAACAGAGCTTGTCTGCTGTCAAGTTTTCTAGCCTTCCAGCACCACGAACGCCACTGCGAATTCCTTTTCGTGGGCTAAAGACAGGTGGATCCGCTGCACGCCGATGTTTTCGAACATCGCCTGGGTTCCTTTGTGGGCAAGGATTTCCGGCCTGCCCTGGGCGTCCGGTGCGACTTCGATGTCCAGCCAGTTGATTTTCCCGTCCCAGCCCGTGCCCAAAGCCTTCATTACAGCTTCCTTGGCCGCAAAGCGCGCCGCGTAAGATTGCTCCGGACTCGCTTTGGCCTGGCAGTAGGTAATTTCGCTGGCCGTAAAGACCTTTTCGATGAAGTTGGGATAGCGTTCCAGCAAGCGCTTGATCCGTTCCACGCGGACGATGTCGGTTCCCACCCCGAGGATCATTTTTTACCAGCCGTTTTGCGTTCGAGTTCCAAAAGCCTCTTTTTCAGTTCCAGGCCGCCGGCAAAGCCGGTCAGCGAGCCGTCGGAACCAATCACCCGGTGACAGGGAACGACGATCGCGATTGGATTGTTGTGAATCGCCTGGCCTACCGCGCGGAAAGCCTGCGGACGTCCGATCTGCGTTGCGATTTCCTTGTAAGTGCGGGTTTCTCCGTATGGGATTTTTCGCAGAGCATTCCAAACGTCGATCTGGAACGGGGTTCCCCGCAGTTTCAGCTTGACCGTGAAGTTTTTTCTGGAACCGGAAAAATACTCGTCCAGTTGGGTAAAAACCGCTGCCATTTCGGGACTTATGATTTCCGTCGTTTTTGCCGACCTGGCAAAATCCAGACTGGCCAGTGCCCCTTCTTCCAGCGTCAAACGCAGCCGGAAAGAGCCGTAGACATAATAAGCCGTTTTAATCTTCGTGTTATTCATTCTTCATCCTTGCCCAGCAGTTCCTCTAGTGATTTCAACCGGGTTTCCCATGGTATCCCACGCTGAAGTCCGTCCTGCCTGCTTCCCGCATACTATCCCCAGACTTCCCGCAGAGATGGCGGGAACTCGGCGCGAAGTTATAAAGAAGCTGGGAAGTTGAATTTCGGGGCTGGCTGACAGGGATTTAATGACTATAAACAAATTTTCCTCTTAAAGCAAGAGCCCCGTTCTCCAAGGGAGTCAGGGGCTCTTCTGGATAGTGTTTCGCGACTATGCTGTGAAGCGTCTGCGTTCCTTGATCCTGCCCGCTTTTCCTTTGGCCTGGCGCAGGTAAAAGAGCTTGGCCCTGCGTACCTGACCGAAGCGGACGATCTCAAGTTTATCGATATTGGGTGAGTGTTGCGGGAATATGCGTTCCACGCCGACGCCGTTCGAAACTTTCCGAACTGTGAAGGATTTGGAGACTCCCGATCCGCGTTTTTGGATCACGATCCCCTGGAACACCTGAATGCGTTCCTTGCCACCTTCCTTGATTTTATAATGGACCTTCACCGTGTCCCCAACGCGGAACTCGGGAAAGTCGGTTCTGATTTGGTCTCTGCCAACTGTGTGCAGAATATCCATGGTTCCTCCAGTATATATACTCGGAAGAAATGCGGTCCAATACGACGCTGACGGCGCTGCGGACGGATAAATGGTTGTAGCCCCCGGTCCCAAAGATAGGCTCGAGGACGTGGTCCGCCGCTTGATGAACTTCATCACATAATCCATAACCGGTGCCGAATAGGAGCAAAACCGGTTGCTTATTTTGTGTCAGAGTTTGCAGATACGTTGTCGGTATCTGGCTTTGCAGAATCCGTGCTGTCGTAGTGATCACTCGCGGACGCATTGCTTCCTGCTTTGTTATCACTTCTATCGTAGATTCGATCGTATCGCTTTGCCTGACAAGTTCCAGAGCCTGGCTGCGCGCTGGGTTGTAGGGCAGATCCGGGATGCGCCAGAAGTTTATGATCTTATCCAGCAGTTCTTTCTGGCCGGGGTCGGAATGTACTATGTAATAGGCTTTCACGCCGTAGGTCCGGGCTGCCCGGGCGATGTCGTGGATGTCCAGATTGCTGATGGAAGTGGCCACCCTCTCCCCTGTTTTGTTCAATACGGGATAATGGACCAGGGCGATGTAGAGGGCGCTCATTTCTTTTTCAGCAGGTCAGGACGCCGGATCCGGGTCAGTTTTAAGGATTGCTCCCCAGCCCAATCGCCGATCTTGCGGTGATTGCCGTCACACAGGACCCTCGGGGCTGCGAGCCCCCTCCAGTTCTCCGGACGGGTATAGCAGGGAAATCCCAAGCCGCTTTGCTGCTTGCTGAACGAATCCGTTTCTGCTGAATTGATGTCGCCCAAAACTCCGGGCAACAACC
>JAKQNV010000103.1 GCA_029565595.1 Candidatus Cloacimonadota bacterium | reverse complement strand
CGGCGCTGGATGTAGTCCACCGTGGCGATGTTGTCCACCACGGGATCGGTGTTCGGCATCGTGCAAAGCGAAGTAAAACCTCCATGCGCGGCAGCCCTGGTGCCGGAAACGATGTCTTCCTTGTAGGTCTGGCCGGGATCGCGGAGATGGACGTGGATGTCTGTAAAACCGGGAAAGACGTGCATTCCGGCGGCGTCTATGACCGCGTCGGCCTTGTCGGCGATGTGTTTGGCGACTTTGTGGATCTTGTCATTTTTGACCAGGATGTCGCGGGCTTCGAATTTTCCGTTGATGTAAGCGGTTCCGTTTTTGATGAGTGTGGTCATGGTGTCCTCCTTTTCAAACCTTGCCGCCGAGGATGAGGAACATCAGCGCCATGCGCACCGCGACGCCGTTGGCGACCTGTTCCACGATGAGGCTTTGGTTGCTGTCCGCGATTTCGGGCAGGATCTCCACGCCGCGGTTCATGGGTCCCGGATGCATGATCAGGGCGTCTTTCTTGGCATATTTGATGGTGTCTTTGGAAAGGACGTAGTGCTTGCTGTATTCCTCGAGGCTGGGAAACAGCCCTTCGGTCATGCGTTCCAGCTGCATGCGCAGTCCCATCACGACGTCCGCTTCGCGCAGGGCTTCGCGGAGATTGTATTCCACGCGGCAGCCGTAGATCTCCTCCATGTTGCCGGGCATCAGGGTGCGCGGACCGCAGACGGTGACCTGCATACCGAGTTTTTTCATCCCGATGAGGTTGGAGCGCACCACGCGGCTGTTGAGGATATCGCCCACGATCGTGATCTTGAGACCGTTGAGGTCGCCCAGTTTTTCCCAGATGGAAAAGATGTCCAGCAGCGCCTGGGTGGGATGCGCGTGGCGTCCGTCTCCGCCGTTGATCACGGGCTTTCCGGAATATTTGTGCACAAGTTGCGGGCTGCCGGGACTGCTGTGCCTGATGCAGTAAAGGTCGATGCCCATAGCGTCCAGCGTGTAAACCGTGTCCTGCAGGCTTTCGCCCTTTTGCAGCGAGGAGATCGAAGCCTGGAAGCTGACCACATCGGCGCTGAGGCGGTTGGCGGCGAGTTCGAAGCTCATCCGGGTGCGGGTGCTGTCCTCCACAAAAAGCGTGCAAACGGTCTTGCCGCGCAGGGTGGGAATTTTCTTGTACTCGCGGAGGTTGATCTCCTTCATGCCCTTGGCGGCTTCCAGGATGTACATGATTTCTTCAGATGAATAGTCGTCGAGGTCGAAGACGTTGCGCCCAACGAATTGAGGTGTAAAGGCCATAAGTTCTCCTTTCCGGCTCACTGGCCCGGATTAAAGGCTAGATTTGTCTCTATTTCCGCGACGCAGGGCATTTCGTCAAGGGAATATTTCTGCTTTTCACTCGGGGAAACCTGACCCGGCTGGATACTCCTCGTCCAACCTGCTGTCCGGCAAGCAGTTACTTGGAACGAACAGAAAAATCCTTGACTATTTTCGAGATGCTATTTTCATGATTTGAAAAGAAATTTCCCAGAGGAGATTCGCAACATGAAAAAACTCTTGATCGCCTCCCTGGCCCTGATGCTGGCCCTGACGGCCTGCGCCGCCCGCCGCCACAAACTCACCGCCCAGGGAAACGTCAACCTGAAGACAGCAAACGTTTACTACGCGCAGCAAAACGTCGAGGAAGCGTTAAAATACTACAACCTGGTCCTGAAGGACAATCCCGACCACGCCCTGGCCTTGCGCCGGGTGGCCGATATCAACCTCTACAACGGCGAGCGCTTTGCCGACCGGGCTGTGGATCTGAACAAAGCCGCCTATGAGAATTACGACAAAGCCATCAAGGTGATGGAAAAATATGAAAAACCCAAAGAGGACGAACTGGCCGCCATCCGCGACATGAAAAAACGCCGGACCAGCGCCTGGACCAGGATCTACAACTCTGCCGTCACGCAACTCCAGGCCGGAAACACCCAGGAAGCGATCCGGGTGTTCGAAATCGCCAGCGCGATTGATCCCTCCAGCGACAAACCCCTCAAACAGCTGTTCGAGATCTACCAGAAAGACATGAAAGATCCGGTCAAGGCGGAAACGACCCTGCTCAAGATATACGAAATGAATCCCAAAAACGCGGAGATCCTGGAAAACGTCGGCATCTTCTATTACAACCAGAAGAAATTCGAACAGGCTGTTCCCTTCTTTGAGAAAGCCAAGGCGGCCGATCCCCTGAACGTGGACAACCTGCTCAACCTTTCCGCCAGCCAGTACGAACTGGGCCGCTACGCCGACGCCAAGATCAACAACCAGCTGGTCCTGAACGTGGATCCCAACAACATCAACGCCATCACCGACGCCAAAAACATTGCCTACAAGCAAGACGACAAGGAAACCGCCCTCAACTACCTGAAGCAGCTGCTGGCCATCCGCGACAATGACAGCGACTACCAGGAGATCAGTTTCCTGCTCAACGAACTCAAGCAATACCAGGATCTGATCACCTACGCCAAAAAGTGGCACCTTTACGACGAGACGAACAAGGACGCGGTGCGCCTGGTGATCCTGGGAGCATCCATGACCCAGAACAAAGCCTTGCAGGCCGAGTACGAACTCATCCTAAAAAACATGCAGTAACCAAGCTGAAAATACCATCGCGAGCCTGTCCGGATCTGGGCAGGCTCTTTCTTTATCAGCGATGAAATCCGAGCAGAAAACCGCCTATCTCTACGCCCTGGCCTCCGTTTTGGCCTGGTCCACCGTGTCCACGGCCTTCAAACTCAGTTTGCGCCATCTGACCCCGCTGGGGCTGCTGCTCTTTTCCGCGGCCTTTGCCACGCTTTTTTTGGGCGTTTACAACCTGGCCCGGCATGGCGGCAAGTTCATCAAACCGGCCTTTTCCGGGTGGAAGAGATCCCTGGCGGCGGGTTTGCTCAACCCCTTCGTCTATTACCTGATGCTGTTTGAGGCCTATCGCCGCCTCCCCGCGCAACAGGCCCAGGTCCTCAATTATACC